>NZ_JBJGZF010000010.1:0-186066 GCF_054050375.1 Geodermatophilus sp. SYSU D00879 | reverse complement strand
CGCTCTGCCCCCACGTGGGGGCAGAGCACGACCGCGCGGGGGGTCAGGCGGTCGGCGTCCGGTCCGGCGCGGGCAGGTCGGCCGGGTCCTCACCGGCCGGGCCGGCGTGCAGGCCGCCGGTCAGCGCGTACTCCTCCTCCGGGGACAGGACGAGGCGGTGCCGGCCGACGAGCGCGAACGCGGCCAGCCCGAGCGCGAACACGACGGCGATGGCGACGATGGCCGGCCGGTAGTCGGGGTTGAGGACGACGCCGACGAAGACCAGCGCCGCGACCAGCCCGGCGAACACCGCGCCCGGGACGCCGTAGGGGCTGCGGTAGGGCCGGACCGCGTCCGGGAAGCGGCGGCGCAGCAGCACGAACGACACCATCTGCAGGACGTAGGCGACGACCGCGCCCCAGACGGCGATGTTGAGGACCACCGACCCCGCCGTCTCCCCGCCGAACTGGACCACCAGCAGGGCCGCGAACCCGACCACCGCGCCGACCAGCAGCGCCGCCCACGGCGTCCTCCGGGTGCCGGTGAGCGAGAGGACCTTGGGGTAGTAGCCGGCCCGCGACAGCGAGTAGATGTTGCGGCCGTAGGCGTACATGATCCCCTGCAGCGAGGCGAGGAGGCCCAGCAGCGCGAACGCGCTGAGCACGGCGGCGACGTCGGCGTCCGGGAGGACCGCGCGGAACCCGTCGAGCAGCGGCTCGCCGGAGGTCCCGATCGCCGCCGCGCCCGTGACCGCCGGGTTGAGGACGACGACCACCGCGCCGCTGGCGACGAGGGTGAGCATCCCCCAGAGCCCGGCGCGCGGGATGTCGCGGGCGGGGTCGTGGGACTCCTCGGCGGCCAGCGGGAGCTCCTCGATGCCGAGGAACAGCCACATGGCGAACGGCATCGCGAGGACGACGGCCCACCAGCCGTGCGGCAGGAACGTCGAGTTGCCGGGGTCGGGCTCGACGTCGAACAGGCTGCCGAGGTCGACGCTGCCAGAGAGGACCGCGGTGAGGGCGAACCCGGCGATGACCGCGAGGCTCGCGACGGCGACCACGAGGGCGAACCTGAAGGGGATCTCCGCGCCGGCGACGTTCAGCGCGAGGAAGACGCCGTAGAGGATCACCCACCACACCCAGGCGGGCAGGGAAAGGCCGAACAGGGCGTCGGTGATGCCGTCGGCGTACTGGCCGGAGAAGTAGACGACGACGCCCGTCGTCGCGACGTACTCGATCGTCTCGGCGAGGCCGGTGACGAACCCACCCCACGGGCCCATCGCCGAGCGGGCGAAGGAGTAGGCGCCGCCGGTGTGCGGCATGGCCGCCGACATCTCGCTGATGCTCGCGACCATCGCGAGGTACATGGCCGTGACGACGACGCAGGCGAGCGCGAACCCGCCCCACCCGGCGCCGTCGATGCCGAGGTTCCAGCCGGAGAAGTCACCGCTGACGACGGCGGCGACGCCGAGGCCCCACAGCCCCCAGACGCCGGCCGAGCGGGTGAGCCCGCGCTTGTCGAAGTAGCCGTCGTCGGCCTGGGCGTAGGTGACGCCGGAGGCGCCTCGGGTGGGGGTGGTGGCCATCGGGTCTCCTCGGACCGGTGCGGGATGGCCGGGACGGTAGGGCGGGTGCGCGTCGTCCCCGTGGCGCCCGTGTTCCGATCACGGGTCGTTCCCGACCCGGTGGTCCCGGCCGCCCCGCACGGGCGGCCGGGACGGGGGCTCAGGGGCAGGGCTCCTCGAGCTTCACGACGCCGAGGTCGATGGCACCCTCGACGTCTCCCGTGAGCCGCTGGCCGGCCGGGACGTTCTGCGTGCAGACCTTCCAGTTGGCGTCGAGCACCTGGTTGCGGGTGCCGAGCAGGTCGTGGGACAGGCTGAGGAAGACGCCGTTGGTCTGGATCAGGTCCTGGGCGTCCTGCAGGTTCATCCCGACCACCGACGGCATGGCGAAGTCGACCACCGGCGCGGCCGGCGTGGTCGGGGCCGCGGTGGTGCTCGGCGCGACCGCGGGCGGCGGGGCGCTGGAGACGGGCGGGACGGCCGGCTGGGGGCTGGGGGTCGCCGTCACGGTCTCCGTGACCGTGGTGGTGCTCGCGGCCGCGGTCGCCGGCTCGTCGTCGCCACCGCCGAGTGCGGCACCGATGGTCCCCACGACGAGGACCAGCGCGAGGACGGCGAACCAGGGACGCAGGTAGACCGGCGTCTCCTTCTTCTCCGGGGGCGAGGGGAGGAATCCGGGCAGCGGGCCCTGCGGCGGCTGCCACGGCTGGCCGGGTGGCGGTTGGGTCATGGGGACACCCCGTCGTGCTGGAGGAGCCCGCGGCTCTGCTGCCGCGGGAGGAACCGCGGGAGCGTCACACGGCGGCGCAGGCTCGCCGGGGACTTCCGGGACGGCGTCGTCGCGGAACGGTCACGGGACGCCCCGGCCGCCCCGCCGGTCCCCCCGGACACGCCGCGGCCCCCGTCCCGGGTGGGGACGGGGGCCGCGGTCGGTATCGCGGGTCAGTACCCGCGACTGGTCGGACCCTTGCCGCCCTTCGTGTTCTTGGCCTGGAAGTCGCGGACGAACTGCTTGATCTTCGCCTGGTTCTGCGGCTTCTGGAGTTCCTGGACGACCTTGGCGGCGATGCCCGAGGCGATCAGCTTCCTCATCATGCCCATGGGGGCTCCCTCCTCTCGACTGATGCATCCGGTGCCCCGTCAACGGGCGGCGCAACCGTCGCGATCCCGGCGGGGTCCTCCGATCCGGTCGTGGTGAGCCGCTGACGGGCTGTGCGGGCGCACCGCCGCGGCCTTTCTCGTGCGCCCCGGCGTGTCACCGTCGGCGAGTCGGGGTGGCGCGCCGGGAACACGGGCACCTCCGCAGGTGACGCGGGCGATTCGCCTCCGCGGCCCACGTCAAGTCGGCGTGTCGCTTCCGGGCGTGGCGCGGACGCGGTCCGGTTGAGGGCTGCAACACCCCTCCCTACCGTCGTCGCGGTCCGGCCGGGGCCCTCAGTCACTCCCGTGTGACACCCCGCCGGACACGCCGAACCAGGCGGCCGGCAGCCAGCCGGCACCCGGGCCGGGGACCCACCTGAGCACTGGGGTGAAGCGCGCTCCGTCGCGCCGGGCGACTCCTCCGTCCGAACCCGTCAGCTAACCCGGTAGGCGGTCGCGGAGAACAGGAGAACCGTCGTCGATGACGACTGCACGCACGTCCACCGCCCGTCGCTCGTTCCGCGGCATCGCCGTCGCGGCCATCGCCGGAGCCGGCATCGCCCTCTCACCCCTCCCGGCGTCGGCCTCCACGGGTGGCGGGGGTACCGGCACGGTCGCCGCCGCACCGGCGCCCGCCCCCAACGGCGCGGCCCAGACGGCCGTCGACACCGCCCTCGCGCAGGTCGGTGACCGCTACGTCTACGGCGCCACCGGCCCGGACAGCTTCGACTGCTCGGGCCTGACCAGTTACGCCTACAAGGCGGCCGGGATCTCGATCCCGCGCACCTCGAAGGCCCAGTCGACGTTCGGCACCCCGGTGGCGAAGGCCGACCTCAAGCCGGGTGACCTGGTGTTCTTCTACAGCCCCGTGTCGCACGTGGGCATGTACATCGGCAACGGGCAGATGGTCCACGCCTCGACCGCCGGCAAGCCGGTGGCCGTGGTGGACCTGGACTCGATGCCGAGGTACTCGGGCGCCCGCCGCGTCGCCTGACGCACGGAACGGTGTCCCCGGCCGGCTCGCCCGGCCGGGGACACCGCCCGCCGGTCCTACCCTCGCCCGGTGACCTCTGCCGGCCCCGCCTGGCCGCGGCCGGCGGGCTCCGGACCGGTGGTGGCGGTGGGCAAGCTGGTCGCCGACCAGCTGCTCTCGCTGTCCGCGCCGCTGGTGGCCGGCGGTCAGCAGCGGGTCGAGCGGACGACGACGGCCGGCGGCGCCCCCGCCAACGTCACGGCCGGCGTGGCCCGTCTGGGTGTGCCGGCGCGGCTCGCGGGCTGGGCCGGCGCAGACCCGCTCGCCGATGGGCTGCTGGCCGGTCTCGCCGGGCGGGGCGTCGAGCTCGCGGTGGTCCGCCGCGGCCGCGCGCCGCTGGCGACGGTGCTCGTGCACCCCGACGGCGAGCGCACGGTGCTGACCGACCGCGGCGAGGGCGGGCTGGAGCCGGCCGACGTCCGTCCGGGGTGGTTCGCCGGAGCGGCCGTCGTCCACCTCGACGGCTACGACCTGCTGCGCTTCCCCGACGCGGTGCGGGCCGCGGCCGACACGGCGCACGGCCTCGGGGTGCCGGTGAGCGCGGACGTCGCCGCGGCCGCCCGGATCTCCGCTCACGGCGTGGGCGACTACGTCGGCCTGCTCACCGGGCTGTGTCCGGACGTGCTCTGCTGCAACGCCGCCGAGGCCACGGCCCTGGGCCTGGACGGCGACCTGCCCACGTGGGCGCCGCCGCTGGTGCTCGTGCACGCCGGCGCCCGGCCGACCCGGGTCGTCACGGCCGCGGGCTCGGTGGAGGTCCCGGTGGAGCCGCTGCCGGCGGGCGGACTCCGCGACACGACGGGGTGCGGGGACGCCTTCGCCGCCGGGCTGCTGACCGGCTGGCGCGCCGGTGCGTCCGTGCTGGAGGCCGTCCGGACCGGCCACGCGGCGGCCGCCGTGGTGGCCGGAGCGATCGGCGGTCAGCCACCGCCCACTCCGCCCCTGCCGAGCCTCTGACCTGGGGATTCGGGCTGCGCAAGGCTCTCTGATCGACTATACTTCGATCATGTGTTCGGGTGGGCTGAGCGGCGGTGACGTCCTCGACGACCTCGCCGCGCTGGTCGCCGAACGGAACCGGATCGACGCCCGGCTGGCCCGCGCGGTGCGCGCCGCCGAGCTCGAGCAGGCGCCGGAGCGGGACGGGCTGAGGTCGATGGCCTCGTGGCTGCGCGGGCACTGCAGGCTCTCGGTCGCGGAGGCCTCCCGGCTGGTGCGCAACGGGCGGGCGCTGGAGCACCTGCCGGCGCTGGCCGAGGCGCACGACGCCGGTCTCGTGTCGGCCGAGCAGGTCGCGGTCGCCGCCCGCGCGGTGACCCCCGAGCGGCTGGTCTCGGCTCTCGAGCAGGGCGTGGACCTGGCCGTGATCGACGCGGTCCTCACCGGCGTGGCGGTCGAGCGCGCGCACGCCGACCCGGTGCAGGTGGTGCAGCACCACCTCAACGACCTCGATCCCGACGGGCCGGAGCCGGACCCGACCGAGCAGCGCTCGTTGACCTTGTCCAAGCACGCCGACGGGTCGCTGTCCTTCCGCGGCCACCTCGACGCGGTCGGCGGGGAGCGGCTGCAGACCGCCCTCGAGGCGCACGTGCAGGCCGACCGCCCGACCGGGGACGCGCGCACCCGCGCCCAGCGCCTCGGGGACGCCCTGGTGCAACCGTGCGACAACGTCCTCGCCGCCGGAACGCTGCCGCAGTTGCGCGGGCACGAGCCGCAGGTCGCCGTCGTGATCGACCTGGAGGACCTGGTCGACCCGGCCGGGAGCCGCAACGCCGGGCGGATGGGGTTCGGCGCGACCATCTCCGCCGCGCGGGCGCGGTGGCTGGCCTGCGACGGGACGGTGTCGCGGGTGGTGTTCGGGCCCGACGGCGCCCCGCTGGACCTGGGCCGCGAGCAGCGGCTGATGAGCCGGCACATCCGCCGCGCCGCCGAGCTCCCCGACGGCGGCTGCGTGTTCGCCTTCTGCGGGGCGCCGACGTGGTGGTGCGACGTCCACCACCTGGTCCACTGGATCGACGGCGGCAACACCGGCCTCGACAACTCAGCCCTGCTGTGTGAGCGACACCACACGAAGGTCCACCACGGCTTCCGCGTCGAGCGACAACCGACCGGCACCTGGCGCACCTACCGCCCGGACGGCACCGAGATCACCACGCCGGCGCCGCTCCTCGCCGCTGCCGCCTGACGTCCCTGCGCGGTCACGTTCCGCCACAACAGTCACGCCGGCACCGTTCCGGTACGTCCGCGTGCAGTTGATCAGTGCGACCGCCGAAGGGTGTGCCGCAACGTCGCACACCTCACGGGGAGACTCACCATGGCCAAGTCGGGACGTTTTCGCTTCGACGGCGGGGCAGCCACCTATGTCGGGACCGGCATCCTCGCCGCGCTCGTCACCATCTGCACGGTCGGCATCTGCTACCCGTTCGCGCTGGTCCTGCGCGAGCGCTGGCGGGCCAAGCACTCGTACATCGACGGCTTCCCGCTCGTCTTCACCGGCTCGGCGTGGAGCCTCTTCGGCAACTGGCTCAAGTGGCTCGCCCTGACGATCGTCACGATCGGCATCTACCTGTTCTGGGTCGGCCCGCGCATCCAGCAGTGGAAGTGGGAGCACACCGACTTCGATCGGAGCCGCTACCCGCTGCCCCTCGCCGATGCTGCCCAGGTGCAGGCCGCGCCGGTCGGCTACCACCTGCCGCCGGTTCCCGGCCGCATCTGACCGTCCGCCGACGAGGGGCGTCCGCATCTCGCGGGCGCCCCTCGTCGTGGTGCTCAGTACCGGACGCCGAGATGACGCTCGGCGCAGGCCGTGCACAGCCCGGTGTTGTCGTGCACGTGCTCGCGGGCGTTCACCTGCCGGCACACCGGGCACCAGCGGAAGGTCCGCCGCCGCTTGCGGGCGACCTCCTCGGCCGCCCCGGCCAGCTCCGCGCGCTCGTACAGCACCTCGTCCGAGGAGAACCGGCGGTCGGCCACGAACTCCCACACGAGCTCGTGGCCGGACCAGCGCGGCTCGGGACGGGCCAGCGTGAAGCCGAACCCGTCCCCGCCGACCGCGACCTGCGCCGGCTCCCCGCTCACGAACCACCGCTCGTGCGGCGGCCCGGACACCTCTGCCCAGCCGTCGCCCAGCGCCCGCACCAGCACCTCGGGCGCCACCCCGACCAGGGCGGCGAGCTCCGCGGTGTCAGACACCGGCCATCTCGGCCAGCCGGCACATCGCGTTGACCTGGCGCAGCTGCTCCGGCGTCCGGACCTGGGCGTCGAGCAGCAGTGGGCTCATCACCACGACGGCCAGCGCCTTCGCCCGCGACACCGCCACGTTGAGCCGGTTGAGGTCGTACAGGAACGACACCCCGCGCGGCGCCTCGTCGGCCGACGTCGACGTCGTCGAGTAGACGACGACCGGCGCCTCCTGGCCCTGGAACCGGTCGACCGTGCCCACCCGCGCGCCGTCGGGCAGCAGCGAGCGGATCAGCGCCACCTGGTTGTTGTACGGCGCGACGACGAGCACGTCGTCCGGGCCGATCGGCCGCTCGGCGCCCTCGGCGTCCACCCAGCCGACGCCCTGCAGCGACTCCCAGACGGCGGCCACCTCGGCCGCCTCCTCCATCGACGACGCCGACGCGGCCACGGTGTGCGACACGAACCGCACCGCCAGCCCGCTGCCCGACACCAGCCCGCCCGGCCGCACGGCGATCCGCTCCCGCAGCGGCGCCGACTCCAGCCGGCCCTCGTACGCCAGGTCGGACACGAACCGCGTCAGCGCCGGGTGCATCCGGTAGGTCGTGTCGAGGAAGATGCCGCGGCCCTCCGGCACGGTCGGGTGCCCCTCGAGCAGGTGCTCCAGCGCCGACAGCCCCGAGTCGCCGGGGTGCACGCCCTGCGAGGGCTGCGCGAGCTGCTGCGGGTCGCCGAGCAGCACCAGCGACTTCCCCGCCCGCGCCACCGCGACGGCGTTGGCCAGCGAGAACTGCCCCGCCTCGTCGACGACGAGCACGTCGACGGCCTCGGCGAGGTCAGGCTGCGTCCAGAACCACGCCGTGCCCCCGACCAGCCGCACGTCGCCGTCGACGAGCCGCCGGGCGACGTCCTTGCCGTCCTTCGACCACTCGACGCCGGGCGCGCCGCACGCCTGGTGCTCGTCGCACTTCTGCAGCGCGGGCCGGCCGACGGCCGAGAGCACGTTGCCGATGACGGCGTGCGAGGTGGCCGTGACGCCGACCTTCTTGCCGGCGTCGAGCAGCGCGCGGATGAGCATCGACGCCGCGCGGGTCTTGCCGCTGCCGGGCGGGCCCTGGACGGCGAGCACCTCGCCGTCCAGCCGCATGCCGATCCGGACGACGGCGTCACCGGCCTGCTCGTCGGGACGACGGCGGCAGTCGGCCGGCACCCGCCGCTCGAGCAGCGCCTGCCCGAGGCAGGGCCGGCCGGCGAGCACGTCGTCGGCGGTGGCGGCGATCGCCTCCCGCATCCCCTTGTCGTCGATCGGGCCGGCGGGACCGATCCCCCGAGCAGCGACCGGCGCCTTCGACGTCTTGACGACGAGGCGACCCTCGGCGGGGTCCAGGGCCGTCACCGTGCCGATGCCCGTCCGGAGGTCGACGTCGATCGCCGGCTTGCCGATCTGCAGCTTCCCGTCCTGCACGGGGAACCGGTACTCGTAGAGCTTCGACCGCTTCTCCTGGCCCACCTCGACGGGCGGGGAGAGCCGTCCGATCGTGGTCCCGTCCTCGACGAGCGCGTCGTCGTCCATCTCCTTGCGGGCGAAGAACTCCCACCAGCCGGGGCGGGCCTCGCGGCGGTGCCACTGCACGAGGTCGCCGAGCAGGTCGTGCCCGGCGCCCTTGAGGCGCTCGACCAGTGCCAGCTCGGCCAGGTCGGACTCGGTCCGCTCGGTCGGACCGCTGGCCTCCGACACCAGCGGCCGGTCCTGGCCGCCGAACTCCCGCTCGAGCTCCTCGCGCTGGGTCTCCAGCCAGTCGTGCAGCTCGCGGGTGGAGTCGACGTCGTCCTTGTTGTAGAGCTCGATGTCCACGAGGCGCTGCGGGTCACGGTCGGCGAGCCACTTCTCGTAGGCGATGACGCTGCCCATGGCGTCGGCGACGTCGCCGGTGTGCTCGCGGCCGTAGAAGGCCTCGACCTTCTTGATCGAGTACGAGCCCTTGCTGATCCGCATCGACTGCCGGACGACCGGATACAGGTCCACGAACCGCTCGTTGCGCAGCAGCTCGTCGAGCTCCGCCTCGCGGACGCCGTAGCGACCGGTCAGCCGCTTGAGCGCGCTGACCTCGTAGGCGGCGTAGTGGTAGACGTGCATGCCGCGGTCGGCCCGCCAGGCGTCGAGGACCAGGTCGATCAGGTCGGCGACCATCTGCCTCTCGGCGGCGGGGTCGTGCGCCCACAGCGCGGTGAAGCTGCCGTCGCGCCGCCCGATGCCCGCCAGGTACTCCAGGCCCGCGCCGTCGGCGGAGTGCGGGTCGCCCTCGAAGTCGAGGTAGAGGTCGCCGTCGCTGGGCTCGGGCAGCCGGAGCAGGCCGAGGCCCTTGGCCGGCGGCAGCAGCGTTCGGGTGGGGACGCCGGTCTGCCGCTCCCGTAGCTGCTCGCGCGCCTGCTCCTGCACGCGGGCGCGGGTGGCGGCGCCGATGCGGGCGGCCTTGAGCGTCTCCGGCGCGGCCTCGGCGAGCTGCTCCAGGGTGGTGATCCCGGCGGCGCGCAGGGCGTCGCGGGTGTCGCGGCGCATGCCGGCGACGAGGGAGAGGTCGTCGGCCGCGGCCAGTTCCCCGTCGCACCTCGGCTTCCACGTGCACTGGCTGCAGTAGGGGCCGGGGACGGGCTCGGTGGCCGGCGGGTCGGCGACGAAGGTGGTCAGCCGCGCGCGGGCGCGGCGGGCGTAGGCGGCGACGTCGACCAGCCGCCACGGGTTGGTGACGCCGTCGCCGGTGACCACGCAGATCCGGTCGGGCTGCCTCCCCTGGAGGACGGCGAGCCGCTCGGCATAGGTGGCCATCTGCAGCAGCGCGGGCACCTTGACGCGGCGGGCGAGCTTGGCGTCGGCGACCTCGTACGACCAGTTCCCGAGGGCCGAGGGGGTGGGCACCTTGAGGAGGAAGTCGGCCGCGCCGCCCCAGACGCCGTCGAAGAACGAGGCCTGCGAGATGACGTCGACGCCGGCGCGCATGGCCTGCAGCGTCATCGCCTCGGCCTCGCGGCGGCCGGTGGCGTCGAACCGGGCGGGGATGCGGACGACGCTGCGGCCCTCGGCCTCGAGCGCGTCGAGGTAGCGCATCTCGTGCTCGGTGCCGAGGTCGGCGACGAGCGCGGCGTGGTCGCCCGGGCCCTCGGCGAGCGGCTGGAGCCGGCCGTCGGCGACGGCGAGGTCGAGCGTCGTGAGGTGCGCGCAGGCCTGGTGGCGGGTCAGGTCGGTGGGGCTCAGGACCAGGGAGCCGTCGGTGCGGTACATCGAGACGGGACGGTCTCACGCGGGCCGCATGATCGGTGTCTTCCGCGCCGGTAGCGTCGGTGCGCTGATGTCGAGGAGGCGCGCGTGACCCGAGGACTGCACCGCTCGCACCGGGTGGCGGGTGCGCTCGTCGGGTCGGCGGTGGGCGACGCGCTGGGTGCGCCGTTCGAGTTCGGCCCGGCCGGTGCGTTCTCCGCCCGCTTCCCCACGGACGCGCGGGGGGCCGCCACCGAGATGTGCGGCGGCGGGTCGCTGGGCTGGGCGCCGGGCGAGTTCACCGACGACACCCAGATGGCGCTGCTGGTGGCGCAGTCGCTGGTCGAGCGGGACGGGCTGGAGGAGGCCGACGTCTTCGACCGGTTCGCGGCCTGGGCGGCGGCGGGCCCGCCGGACATCGGGCTGCAGACCCGGGCGGTGTTCGACTCGGGCCTGTCCTGGGACCGCGCGGCCGCCGAGCACTTCGCCCGCACCGGACGGGCGGCCGGCAACGGCTCGCTGATGCGGACGACACCCGCCGCGATCCGGTTCTCCCGCTCCGGCACCGACGCCACCGTCGACGCAGCCCGGCGCATCTCGGCGCTCACCCACGGCGACCCCGCAGCAGGCGAGGGCTGCGCCGTCTTCCACGAGCTCGTGCGGGTGGCCCTCGACGGCGGTGACCCGCTGGCCGCCGTCCCCGCGGCGCTCGCGCTCGTCGCGGAGGAGCACCGCGACCGGTGGGCCGCCGTCCTGGCGCCGGACTGGGAGCCGTCGATGGCGACCGAGTCCAACGGCGCCGTCTGGCCGACGCTCGGCCAGGCGCTGTGGGCGCTCCGCCACGGGCGCGACTTCGCCGAGGTGCTGCGGCTGGTGGTCGACCTCGGCGGCGACACCGACACGGTCGCCTGCGTGACCGGCGGCCTGGCCGGCGCGGTGTACGGGATGGGCGGCATCCCGATGCGCTGGGCGTCGGTGGTGCACGGCCGGGTGCCCGGGCACGGGGACCGGGTGTGGCGGCTGCCCGACCTGCTGCCGCTGGCCGCCGCGCTCGACGGCAAGGAGTTCCACGGCGGCGAGACCGGCGTCATCCCGCGCATCGGCCCGGCGGAGGTGCTGCCCGGCATCTGGGCGGGCAACCTCGACGGCGCCCGGCACTCCGACGAGGACTTCGCCGTCATCAGCCTGTGCCGGCTGGCTAAGCCGTTCCCGCACGCGGTGCACCGGATGGCGCACATCGCGGACAACGGGCACAACGTCGACCTCGACGTCGTGCTGACCGACGTCCTCGACGACCTCGCCGCCCTGCGCGCCGAGGGACGCCGGGTGCTCGTGCACTGCCACGGCGGGGCGTCACGCACCGGGCTGGTGCTGCGCGGCTGGCTGGTGCGCGAGGAGGGGATGACGCCCGAGGAGGCGACCGCGCACGTCACCGAGCGCTGGCCGCACCTCGGGCTCTGGAACGAGTCGTTCACCGCCGCGCTGGAGCGCCTGGCCGGACACTGACGCCCGGACCGGGTGAGGGTGACCGCCTCCGCCGGCCGAACGCCTGTGACGAGTCGTGACATGTTCGAGACCGGTACCGGATCGTTCCCGTCAGCGTCCGCTGAGACACTGCTGTCCGCGCTGTTCCCGGCGCGACACGGGGGTTCGACAGGAACGGGAAGGGGCGACGCGCTGACGGGCGCCTCGCCCGGCGGTCCACGGCTGCGTGGACGCTGCCGGCCCTCACGGCGAGACCGCGGCGCGGTCCTGCCGCGTCCCGTTCGAAAGGCCAGCGATGTCCCAGCCTCCCTCGGAGTCCCTCCTCCCGGCTCCGGCCCCGGCGCCTGCGCAGGTCCCCACGGGCGAGGGCGAGGTGCCGGGACCGGCCCGGGTGTCCGACGACGTGGTCCCGTCCGGAGAACGGACCGAGACCGCGGTGTTCCCGACCCTGTCCGCGCCGGCAGCTGCCGGCCCGACCGAGCCCCGGCGGCGCAACCGCCTGGTCATCGCGCTGTCGGTCGCCGTGTTCCTCCTGCTGGCGACCGCCGGCGTCCTCACGGCGCTGGTGATCGAGGCTCGCAGCGATGCTGACCGGCTCGCGGCCTCCGAGGCTGCCGAGGACCGCGAGCAGCAGGAGGCGCTGCAGGCCGTCCAGGACCAGCGGGCTCCGCTCGAGCAGCGGATCGCGGACGCGGAGGCGGACGCGGCCACCGCCGAGAGCCGCATCGCCGCGGCGGAGGCCGCGCAGCGCGCCGCCGAGGAGGCGACCGCCGCCCGGGAGCAGGCGGATGCGGAAGCCGCCGCGGCCGACGAGCAGACGTTCGTCGACGCACTGCGCGCCACCGAGACGATGACCGGCGTCCCCGATGCAGAACTGCTCGAACGGGGCCGCGACGTCTGCACCTACCTCGACTCGACGCCGGGCACGCCCGCGGATCTCTCCGACGCCTTCGACCGGGCGTCCGAGACGTACGCCATCGACGACGCGATCCTCCTGGTCACCGCGGCGACGCAGATCCTCTGCCCCGAGTACAGCGGCTGATCCACCGGATCTCCGCCGAGACCGACATCGGCGCAGGCCAGGCCACCCACCTCTCGACAGCGGGAGCCGAACGGTTCCGCTGCGTCCCCGAACGGAAGACCTCCATGTCCCAGCCCTTCCCCGGCGCGCCCGTGCCGCCGCAGGTCGACTCCGGCCCGTGGCAGACCGCCTACGGCAGCGCGCCGTTCGTCTCCGCACAGCCGGCACCCGCGCGCCGCCGCAACGGCCTCGTCGTCGCGCTCGCCATCGCGACCGTCGTGCTGGTGGCAGCGGTCGGCGTCCTCACCGCACTCCTGATCGACTCCTCCTCGACCGCCGCTGACCTGGCGGCCGCCGAGAGCGCCGAGGACGAGCAGCAGGCCGCGGCCCTCCGTGACGCCCAACGCGGCGTCGACGACCTCGAGGTTCAAGCCACCGACGCAGAGTCGGCCGCGGCCGCGGCGTCGAGCAGTGCCCGGGAGGCTGAGGCGGCTCAGGACGAGGCCGAGCTGGCCGCCGCACCGAGCGACTCCGACCACGAGGAGTACCTGCGGCTCCTCCGCGGCACCGACCCGGCGTTCAGGACGGTGGACGACGCCACGCTCGTCGAGATCGGCGACGTCACCTGCGACTATCTCGACACCTACGGCAACAGCGACCAGACGCTGGCGCGCATCGTCAGCATCGGGGTCTCCTCCGGGATGACCTCCAGGCAGTCCTCCGAGGTCACCAGCGCGGCGATCGTCTCCCTGTGCCCAGAGCACTCACTCGACTGAGGCCGGCGATGCCTCGGACGACGTACGGAGACCCAGGACGATGACGAGACGGACGGCGGTGGTCGTCACCGCGCTCGCGGCCGCGGTCTTCGCGGCCGCGGTCGCGGTGACGCTCGTGCTGCTGCGCATGGACGACCCCGCTCCGGCCCCCTCGGCCACGGCCCCGGCGTCGACCACTGCGGACGAGGACGGGTCCAGCGAGAGCTCCTCCGCCCCGACACGGACGACGGCCACGACCCGGACGACGCCGCGACCGGGTGAGCAGGTCATGGACGTCAGCCCCGAGGCGGACGCCCGCTACCTCGCCACCCTGTCCGCCGCCGGTCTCCTCACACCCGGGACCGACGAGCAGCAGGTCATCGAGGTCGGGCGCCTCGTCTGCGCGTTCATCTCCACGGGTCAGGGCGACGTGGACGACGCAGGCGTCCTCGTCCACCAGTCCGGGGAGGCGACGCCGGGCGAGGCCGGGACCATCGTCGGCGCTGCCGTGAGTGCCTACTGCCCGCAGTACGGCGACGGGCTCTGACTCCTTCGACCCCCTGCTCGGACACCGGCCATCTAGCTGGCTTCTGCCGGGCGCGCATCAGACGTCGGTGATCCGGAGGGCCAGCAGGTCGGTCACCTCGACCGGGCGGCCGGCGTCGACCACCAGCTCCAGCCGGTGCCGGCCCGGGCGGTGCACGACGCGCGGACCGGCGTAGCGGGGGACGGCCGCCGCGGCGGGACCGGCGTGGTGGACGCACTGGAGCGCGCTCGCCGGCGACGCGTCCGCGGCGGGCCGACGGGACGGGAGGTCGAGCACGAAGACCAGGGGGCGCTCGGGGTGGCGCTCGTCGTCGCGGTGCACCCAGATCGGGAAGCCCAGCTCGGCGTACTGCCAGTAGGCGGGTTCCTGCTCGGGAGGGAGTCGGCCGCGCAACCCGATCCCGAACGGGCTGGCACCCGTCGTGGGCCAGTCGGCCCGGCGGTCCAGCCGCAGGGGGTTGCCCCGGGCCTCGGCACGGTCCTCGACCCACACCAGCTCCAGGTAGTGCCCCGCGAGGAGGAGCCGCCGGTTGCGGGTGCCCTGCCCGGGGTGCGCGGTGCCGGCGTCGAGCTGCCAGCCGGCCGCGGTCAGCCGCTCGGCCCAGGCCTCCTCCGGGCTGGCCATGCAGAGCACGTGGTCGAGCTCGAGCACGTCTCCAGTGTGCCGCCGCGCCCCCGGAGGGTCACCCCTCGCGGACGACGACCTCGCACTGCTCCCCCTACTGCCCCGGTTCGCCGGACGCCGGAAGCGTCGGCCGGCGTCCTCCACTTGCACCTGGGCCGGCGCACCGCGCCCGCCACCCCGGCACGCCGAGGGCCGGCTGCCTGGCGTCAGTCCGTGCCGGACGGCGCAGGAGGTCCGTAGACGTCGGAGCGGTGCGCGATCCGCACGACGAGGATCTGCCGGTCAGCCTCGTCGACTTCTATGAGCACCCGGTAGTCCCCTCGCCGGGCGCTGCGCAGCCCGGTCAGCTCCCCGGTCAGGGGCTTGCTGAGCCGCAGCGGGTTCTCGGGCAGGACGACGGTGAGGAACTCGACGACGGCCATCGCTACCTTCGCGGGCAGGCGGCCGAGCTGGCGCCGCGCCGCCGAGGAGATCCGGAGCCCGTACGGAGCGGTCACCCGTCGAGGCCGAACTCGGCTCTCAGATCGTCGCCGGACGTCGTCTCCCCGCGCTCGCCCTCGGCACGCGCTCGCTCGACCTCCTCGCGGACGCCGGGCTGCGAGAGCCAGAACAGGGTCTCGTGCAGCGCGTCGAGGTCCTCCTTCGCCATCAGGACGGCGGCTTCCCGTCCGTGGCGGGTGATCGTGACGATCTCGTGGGTCTTCTCCGCCGCCTCGACCAGCGCCGACAACCGGTCCTTGGCCTCGCTGAGCGGGATGGTCGCCATGGCGCCATGTTAGCCCAGATTCTGGCCAGAACGCGGTGACACCCGCCCGAGCGGACCCGACGCACGGCCCGTTCACTTCCGCGGAAGTGCACGCGAGGTCGGCCTTGTTAGCGTCGCGACATGGCCGTGGACCCGCGTGGAGCCGACCTCAAGCGATACCTGCAGGAGGACCCGGGCGGGCCGGTGGTGATGCTCAACCTGCTTCGGTTCGCCGAGGGCGGCCGCGAGTTCTACGACCGGTACGCGCAGGCGCTGTCGGAGACCTTCCTCCCCCGCTACGGCGGCGAGGTCCTCTACGCCGGCGACGGCGACACCCCACTGGTGGCCGAGCAGGGCCAGGACTGGGACGCCGTGCTGCTGGTCCGCTATCCGTCGCGCGAGGCGTTCAGCCGCATGGTCGCCGACCCCGAGTACCAGAAGGTCACGCACCTGCGCACGCAGGCGCTGACCGAGGCGGTGCTGCAGCCGACCACCTCCTGGGTGCGCGACTGAGCACACCGCCGGGCCCGTGGCCCGCCGGCCGCCGGACGATGTGCGCCGAGGGCGCATCCGCCGGTCAGGAATGCGCCCTCGGCGCACACGGTCCGGCGAGGCAGGTCCCCTCCCGGTCCTAGGGTCGGTCCATGCGGAGGCCGCGCACGGAGGACGACCTCGACGCGACGTACTTCCCCGGACAGACGCCGGAGCAGAGCCGCTCGATGGCCCAGCCGCTGGAGGCCTGGGCGGCGGAGGGCACCCGACCCGGCGACGAGGTCAACGCCGCCGAGCTGCTGGCGTTCGCCGCCGAGCAGCTCATCCGGATCGGGGACGCACAGGACGCACTGCGCGTGACCCGCCTCGCCGTGGCGACCGGGGAACCGGTACACCCGGACGTCCGCTGCTTCCTGCACCACGCCCTGCTGGAGGTCGGCGACGTCGACGCCGCCCGCGAACTGGCCGGCCAGGTGCGCCGGGAGCGGCCGCCCGACGTCGACGTCTACCTCCTGCTGGGCGAGGACTACGAGGTGCACGGCGATCTGCGTGAGGCGCACCGCTGGCTGACGCTGGGCGTCCGGCGGGCGCTCGAGGACGTGGTGGACATCGACGACGCCTCGGAGGACCAGGTCCTGCGCCAGGCCACCCACCTCCTGGTGTCACGGCGGCGGGTCCGTCGGCAACTGGACATGCCGGCCGACGAGTGGGACGAGCTGGCTCCCGTGCCGCCCGGCCTCGACGACCAGTTGCTCGACTGAGCTCAGACTGCCGGGACGAGGATCCGAGCCGACGGCAGCGGGCCCCAGGTCGTCGTCACGGCGTCAGATCCCGGACGTGACCCGGTTGCCCGGCCGGCGCGGCGGGCGGATCGTGCGGGCGGCCGAGCGGGCCAGGCGGATGGGGCCGGTGTCCCAGATCTTCTGGACGGGCTCGTCGACCGGCCCCGCCGGCTGCGGCACCAGGGGGCGGGCGGCCTCCTCGGCCTCCGCCTGCACCTGGGCGAGCGTGGCCAGGTGGCGGGCGCGGATGGCGGCCTTCTGCCGGTCCAGCCGCTCCTGCTCGGCCATGACCAGCATCTCCTCCTTGGCCTCGGCCACGGTGCGCCGCGACTGCTGCTGCATCTCCTCGATGTCCACGTCGCCGCTGTCGCGCAGCGCCGCGAGCTTGTCGTAGGCGGTCGGCGGGCCGAAGTTGAGCAGCACCTTCATGAGCACCGGCAGGATCTCGACGCACATGAACAACAGAGACAGCATGAACTTCGCCGCGGCGAGCGTGGCGTTGCGGTCGCTGAGCCGGTCGAGCGCCTCCAGCCGCAGCAGGATGCCGCCGGAGCCCTCGTTGGTCGCGTCGAACGCGGCCTGCAGCCGGTCCAGCTCAGCGGTCAGCCGGGCGAGCTCCGCCTGGTCGGTGGCGAGGGAGGCGGCGGCGAGGTCGGCGCTGCGCGACTCGGCGCCGGACGCCGCGTCCTGCGCGTCGTCCAGGGCCGCACGGGCCGAGGCGACGACGCCGGCCTGCGCGTCGGCGGCCGCGCGGGCCTGCACGTAGGCGTCGCCGGTGCCGGGGTCCCCGGTGCCGCAGGTGCCGTCGAGCTCGCACTGGGCGCGCGCCTCGAGGTCGCGCTGGGTGGCGAGGGCGGCGTCGTAGGCGGACTGCTTCGCCGCGACGTCGGCCTGCACGGCGGCCAGCGCCGGGTCGGCCTGCCCGCCGGTGGCGACGACGTCCTGTCCCTGCGTCACCCGCTCCTGCAGCTCGTCGAGGCCGGCGAAGCGCGCGTCGGACTCCAGCGACTGCCGGTACGCGTCCGCGGCCTCGGCCTGCATGACGGTGATCTCGGCGTCGATCTCCTTGTGGAACACCTGCAGCGTCAGGGGCGTCGCGACGACGACCCCGAGGACCAGCGCCAGCCCCACGCGCGGGACGGCGAGGGCGAGGTTCCGCTTGAGCGAGGCGTCGTGCGCCATGCCGACGAGCAGCATCCGGTCGAGGTTGACCACGACGGCGCCCCAGCCGAGGCCCAGCACCAGCGCGAACGGCCACCAGACGCCGAGGGCCATGTGCAGCGCGAACGCCGCCGACGCGACGGCGAGGCCGCCGGTGCTGAGCAGGACCCCGCCGAGCGCGGCGAACCGCGGACGCGCGCCGGGCGCCGCCTCGAGCAGGTCGGGCCGCGCGCCGCCGAGGACCGCGAGGCGGTCCTGGAGCCGTCGTCGTCCAGCCATGTCGTGCACTCCCCGAGCGCCGGGGGTCGTGGTTCGTCCGCCGCTCCCCTGCCCCATCGGCAGTCGGTGCACCAGGCGGGACGCCGTCGTCACACCCGCCCCACGTGACCGAACGGAATGGTCCGGCTCCGCCTTGGCGTGTCGCTGGTCACGCTGTCCGACCTCCGACAGCCGGTAGTCGACCGGCTCGCAACCGAGGACCTCTCTCCTGTCCGGGGCAGGATGACCTCCACCGACGCACCGCCGAGGCCCGTCCGCGGCTCGAACCGGCGCCGGCAACTCATCACGGAAGCTGCCGGTGGCCCGGCACGGACACGACCCGCTGCTCGGCCGGGCGCTGGAGCTCCGCCAAGCGGTGACCGCCTACGACGGGGTCTACGTCGCGCTAGCGGAGGTCCTCGGGGCCGGCCTGGTGACCGGTGACCGCCGGCTGGCGCGCGCACCGGGCCTGCGGTGTCCGGTGACGAGGATCGGCTGACGCCCACGCGGGAAGCCGGACGCAAGGGGCCCGCAAGCGCGGCGGCCGAGGGTGCGGGCACCAGCCCACGCACCCCAGGAGCACTCCCCCATGCGCTCGTCCCGTCCCGGCGCCGCCACGCTGCTCGCCTCCGCCGTCCTCGCGTCCGGCTGCTCGACCCCCGTCGTCGGCGTCGCCGAGCCGGGCGGGCCGGCCGCCGCCGGACCGCTCACCGAGGTCCTCGGCCGGGTGGAGGTCGACGCGGACGTCGAGGGGCACGTGCGCCTCTCCGACGTCGCCGCCACCCCGGACGGCGGCTTCGTCGTCCTCATGACCGGCGATATCGGCAGCAACCACCGCAGCGTCCTGGTCGAACTCATCCCGGGCGACGGCGGCCTGGTCGTCGGCCAGGTGACCGAGGGCCCGCCCGCCCTCGACATGGGCGAGGTGCATGTCGCGCCCGACGGCACGGTGGTAGCCCTCGTGCCGATCGTGCCCGCCGACACCAGCGGCGGCGGTCGCGAGCTGGACCTCGCCCTCGCCGTCCTCGCGCCGGGCAGCGACGAGCCCGACGTCCGGCGCCTCGCCGCCGACGCCGAGCTCGGCACGCCCGACACCGGCACCGCCGTCCTCTCCCCCGACGGCACGACGCTGCACGCCAGCCTGCAGTGGTACGTCGACGGGGACACGGTCAGCCGCCTGGCCACGGTCGACGTCGCCACCGGCGAGGTCACCGCGAGCGCGTCGCTGCAGGTCGAGACCCCGGGCCAGGCGGTGGCGCGGGACGTCGCCCTGCGTCCCGACGGCGGCCTGGCGGCGCTGGTGACCGTCGACCGCGACGCGGAGGGCGACGTCGACGGCGTCGTGCTGGCGCAGTACGACGCCGACCTGCTGCCCGCAGGCGAGCCGGTGGAGCTGGTCGAGGAGCCGGAGAGCACCGGCTACGCGCTGGCCGTGCTGGCCGACGGGACCGCGGTCGCGTCGGTCGTCGCGGGCGAGTGGGACACCGGCGAGCCGCGACTAGTGACCGTCCGGGACGGCGCCGTCACCTCGACCGCGGTGCTGCCCGGCTCGGGCACGGACCTCGCCGTCGAGTCGGGCAGGCGGCACGTCTACCTCGTGCACGGGCGCGCGGAGGACGGCGTCGGCCTGACCACCGTCGAGCTCGCCACCGGGGAGGCCGTCGCCGACATCGAGCTGTGCCCGGCCGGGATCCCTGCGCCGCTCGCCCTCGCCGCGGACGGGCGGACGGTCGCCGCCACCGTCGCCTGCGAGCAGGACGAGAACGTCCACGCCGACCTCGCCGTCCTCGTCGGCTGAGGACGCCGGTGCCCCGGCCGCGCGAGGCGGCCGGGGCACCGGGTCGTGCAGGAGCGGGGGTCAGACCGAGACGGTCTCCCGCTCGGGCTGCGGGTCCTCGTCGGACGACGCCGCGGGGACCTCGCGGGCCTCCTCCCGCCGCTGCGCGACGACGCTGGCGACGACCGCCGCGACGATGAACAGCAGGCCGGTGAGGCCGGTGACGTACTCACTGATGTGGAAGCGCAGCTCGAGGATCATGATCGCGGCGAGCACGCCGATCGCCCACATGGCGCCGTGCTCGAGGTAGCGGTACTGCTCGAGCGTGCCGCGGTCGACCATGAAGATCGTCAGCGACCGCACCCAGAAGGCGCCGATGCCGAGGCCCAGGGCGATGATCAGGATGTCGCTGCTGATGGCGAACGCGCCGATGACGCCGTCGAAGCTGAACGACGCGTCGAGCACCTCGAGGTAGAGGAACGCCGCGAACCCGGCGCCGGCGACCGCCTTGGTGGCGGTGCCGGTGGCCGACGGCGTCGACTCCTCGTCCTCGTCGTCGTCGGACTCCATGAGCTCGTTGAGGCCGCCGATGAGCAGGTAGGTGAACAGGCCGGCGAGGCCGGAGAGCAGGACGGTGCCGTACTTGTCGTCGTCGGCGATCTGCGAGCCGGTGTAGATGACCGCGAGCGCGATGACGATCGACAGGTAGGGCAGCTTGCCGGCCTTGGCCAGCGGCTTCTCCAGCCAGGCGAGCCAGTGGACGTCGCGCTCCTCGTCGAAGGCGAAGTTCAGGAAGATCATCAGCAGGAAGATCCCGCCGAAGGTGTAGATCGCCTCGGCGGACGCCTCCACGTTCTCCGCGTAGGCCTCCTGGTCGGTCAGCGCCAGGTCCCACACCTCGGGGATCGACAGCTGCGCCGTCACCGAGACGAGCAGGATCGGCAGCAGCAGCCGCATGCCGAACACGGCGATGAAGATGCCGACGTAGAGGAACAGCTTCCGCCACAGCGGGCTCATGTTCCGGAGCACCTTGGCGTTGACGACGGCGTTGTCGAAGGACAGGCAGACCTCGAGGACGCCGAGGACGGCGACGGCGAGGAGCGCGGCGGGACCGCCGAAGAGCACGGCGGTGACGAGGGCGGCCGCCGTCAGGAAGACGGAGAAGCCGAAGTAGCGGATCAAGGGGTGCCTTTCAGGGGACCGCAGCGAGGGCGGTCTCGGGTGGGAGGAGGAAGCGGGCTACTTGCGGGCGGCCTTCCAGCGGAGACCCCAGCCGTACTCCTGGTCCAGATGGCTTTGACTGCCCTGGAGGTAGCGGATCTCGCGCTGGACGCGCAGATCGCCGCGCTCGTTCGTCAGCATGGCGATGGCGCAGAAGCGCGCGTCCCGGGCGTGCTCGTCGAGATGGACGGTGAACTCGTTGCCGTTCTGACCGAACAGCGTGACGACTCCCTGGGCCGTGGCCCAGTTCGGCGCGCCCTCGTAGATGTACGCGAAGACGAGGATGCGCTTGATCTCGTCGAGGTGGTCCAGGTTGACGATCAGGTTCTCGCCGCCGGTGTTGGCGCCCGACCGGTCATCGCCGTCGAGGAGGACGTAGGGCGGCCGGTGCAGATCACCGAACGTGTTGCCGAGCGCCTGGACGACGCCCTTGTCGCCGTCGGCGGTCTCCCAGAGGCAGCCGAGGTCGAGGTCGACCGCCTCACGCTTGTCGAAGAACCCGCGTCCCGGACGCTGGTTCCAGTTCAAGTTGACGCGCCACTGCCCGCGGGCGCCCTGCGCCTTGGACAGCGAGACGGACGGGGCCGCCTTGGTGAGCGTGACCTTGCCGAGGGAGACGCTGGCCGGCTTCTGCTTCGGCGGGCGCGTGTAGTCGATCATGACCTGCCTGTTCTCGGGGGAAGGGCTCGGGCCGGCGGCCCGACCCCGCGCTGTCGCTGCGGGGCCGGACCGAGGGGCCGGGTCAGGCGACGTTGACGCCGAAGTCCTGCGCGATGCCGCGCAGGCCGGAGGCGTAGCCCTGGCCGACGGCGCGGAACTTCCAGTCGCCGTTGTGCCGGTAGAGCTCACCGAAGACCATCGCCGTCTCCATGGAGGCGTCCTCGGTGAGGTCGTAGCGGGTGACCTCCCGGCCGGTGACTCGGTCGACGACGCGGATGAACGCGTTGCGGACACCGCCGAAGTTCTGCCGGCGGTTGTCGGCGTCGTGGATGGAGACCGGGAAGACGATCTTCTGGACGAACTGCGGGACCGCGGTCAGGTCGATTTCGATCATCTCGTCGTCCCCGTCGCCCTCACCGGTCAGGTTGTCGCCGGTGTGGACGACCGAGCCGTCGGGACTGCGCAGGTTGTTGTAGAAGACGAAGCCCGAGTCGTCCGGGGTGACCCGGCCGCTCGCGTCGAGCATGATCGCCGATGCGTCGAGGTCGTACTCGAAGTTGGAGAACGTGTTGACGTCCCAACCGAGACCGACGTTGATGGCCGTGAGGCCGGGGGCCTCCTTGGACAGCGAGACGTTCCCACCCTTGGCGAGGACGACAGTCATGGTTGTTCTTCTCCCGTGGTGCTCCTGGTCGCGGGGCGGCGGGATGCCGCACCGCGCGGCGCGTGGCCGATCGATCCGGAACGGTTGCGGACCGCCTCGGGATGCTGCCGCACCGTGACCCGTAGCACCACGACCTCCCGCCCCGCAGGGGTGACCGCGGGACACCTGTGACTCGTGCGCACGGACCGAGAGCCGGACGAGACGAACGGGGCGTGGACGGCGCCGAGGACCGGCGCGCATCCCCTGGCACCCGGTACGGGAACCCCGAGAACGGCGAGGGGCTACCGGTGATCACCACCGGCAGCCCGTCGCCGTTCCCGATCCGGGACGTCGATCAGCCCCGCATCACGGTGCCCGCCGAGCCGAGCGGCGCGGCAGGTTCCGGTAGAGCAACCATCCTCCGACGGCGATCCCGAGCAGCCCGGCCCATCGGCTCGGCGATTCCGCGGTACTCGGACCGAAGATGACGATGAAGCTGCCCGCGATGAGCAGGAGCCCGAAGAGCACATTTCAGGTTCGCGCGACGCCGTTGTAGGCCCGCGCCACCTTTCCCGCCATGACCACCGTCCCGTCGTCCGACCGCACCGGCGAGGGGAAGTCGCACTCCCCGCTATCGCGCATGACAAGCATCGGCGCGCCGAGGCACGAACGAGACAAACGACTTCGAGGTGCGCGCGTACCAGTCGCCCTCGAAAGGCACAGGACGCTTCGAGATGCCATTCTCAGATCGATACGGAGAGTCGACCAGGACCGACCGGCCGGGACAATGCCGGGAATGCTCGTCCGCGGTGACGGGGTGCGCTCCACTGTCCGCCGCGCCGGGCCGCGGACGCATTCCGGCGCCGCGGTGGACCGGCCGACGACACGACACGGGGGCGCCGTCATGACCGTTCGACACCACCGCACCCTCGCCGTTCTCGGACTGGTCCTCGTCCCCCTGGCGGGCCTGACCGGCTGCAGCAGCACCGGCGATCTCACCTGCGGGGAGTTCAACGCCCAGGACTCACGGAGCAGACGGACACCCTCTCCGACCTGCTCGACGAGCACGACCTGGACACGGCCGACCCGGGCAACATCCAGGGCGTCACGCAGGCGGTGTCCCAGCTGTGCGCGTCGGGCTCCGGGGCCGTGCTCGACGACGCGACGGACTGGGACTCGGCCTACTGGTGAGGACCGGCCCGGTCATCCGCTGACGGGCGGGGACCCGTGGTGCTCGACCACGGGTCCCCGCCCGGCTGCTGCTCCCGCCGGCGGCGGACGGAGCGGACGACGGAGACCGTCAGAGGTGACCCGCCACGGTCGGCAGCAGGTCCTGGAACGTCCGGCCGTTGGCCACGGCACCGATGGCGGTCATGCTCCAGCCCCCGCCGTTCCGGGTGAGCTTGGCCATCACCTGGCTGTTGTGCGTGCCGGACCCGGAGAGGTCGTAGCGCGCGAGTTCGGCGTCGCGGGCGGTGGAGTCGACGAGCCGGCAGAACGCGTTGGTGATCTGGCTGAAGTCCTGGCCGGTGAAGGAGTTGACCACGAAGACGATCTGGCTGACGTTGCCGGGGACGCGCTGGAGGTCGACGAGGATCGACTCGTCGTCGCCCTCGCCCTCACCGGTCAGGTTGTCCCCGGTGTGCTGGACCGAGCCGTCCTTGCTGCGCAACTGCTGGAACCACACCTGGTCGACCAGCCGACCCCTCCCGTCGAAGAGGAGGGCCGATGCGTCGAGGTCGATCGACTGGCTCTTCATCTTGCCGAAGAGGCCCCGTCGCGGGGCGGCGTCCCAGCCCAGGCCCATGCGCACATGCGTCAGCGACCCTCCGCCCCGCTTCTGCAGTGAGACCGTCTGACCCTTGCCGAGATTGACCACTTCGCCCCGTTCCCTTCGTTCCTCGTGGATGTCCTGGCCTCGAACGGCCCTCTCCGTCAGTTCGTCGGCGGAGGACCGCAGTTGTCGAGGGTGTACTGGTTGACCCGCTGCTCCGCGCCACTGGTCGACAACCCGGCCGCGAACGCACCGGCCAGAGCCCCCAGTGGGTTGTCCATGAGCTCGCCCGCCTGGCTGCCCAGGGAGTCCGCCTGCTCCTGGAATGCGTCATGCAGCGCCGCCACGTCCGGCTCGATCTCGTCGGGAGCGACCTCCGCGAGTCGACCGAAGAAGGTGGCGAGATCGCGCGGAGCGGAGAACATGGCTGCCATGCCCGCCAGCGGGTCATCGGTGTTGCCGGCCTGGGTCCAGGCGTCCCTCAGTTCCTGACCCTCGCCGTAGAAGACGTCGCAGTACGCCTCCACGGAACGTCCCTGACCACACGCCGTCAATGTCACGGAAACAGCGACGAGTCCCCCGAACGTCACGACAGCACGCTTCTCCAGCACATTGCTCCGAATGCGCCCAGCGACCACGGGAGACTCCTTTGTCGGCGGCCCGCGGAGTAAAGCCGAGAATGCGTCCGGACGCCAGACCGACTCGCGGCGTCGTCACCAGATCGCTGCAGACGTGTCGGCCAGGGGGCACCGGGCGCCCGTCGCCGGGGGTAGGAACCGCCCATGGGCTCGACCGGGGACCGTCCGATCCTGCTGCTCGACGTCGACGGCGTGCTCAACGCGCCGGTCCGCACGCTGCCCGACGGCTGGCAGCGGGGGACGTTCAACGGCTTCGTGCTGTCCTGGGACCCCACCGTCACCGCGCGGCTGCGGGAGCTGCACGAGTCGGGTCGGGTGGAGATCCAGTGGCTGACCACCTGGACCACCGACGCCGACCGGCTGCTGGCCGAACCGATGGGCCTGCCGCGTGGGCTCAAGACCCACGCCCGCACCGACTCCGCGCCGACCGGGTTTCTCGGACCGCTCTGGGGCGGGTCGGGCTGGTGGAAGCTGGCCGTCGCCCAGGAGGTGGCCGCGGCGGAGCCGGACCGGCGGATCGTGTGGATCGACGACGACCTGGCCGAGCAGGCCGCGGACACCGGCGACTGGCTGGCCGCCCACCCGCACGTGCTGGTGGTCGCGCCCGACCTGTACGTCGGGCTCACCCACGCCCAGATCGACGAGATCGAGGCGTGGCTGTGACCGCTCACCGGCGCGGGCGCAGCTCCAGGGGCAGGTCCGCGGGGACGTCGACGTCGCCCGCGTCCCCGTCGAGCCGGGCCAGGCCGTGCCGCAGGAGCAGCCCCTGCGGGGCGGAGCGGGCGACGTCGCCGGCGGCCGGATGCTCCGGGCACGAGGCGAGCGGCACCTGCGCCGGCCGGTCGCACAGCGCGCGCCACTCCTCGGCGACGGCGACCAACGCCGCCAGCGGGTCCGTGTTGCCGCCCGCGGCGAGCACGGTGACGGGACCGCCCTCCCGGCCGACGACGACCGGCCGCCACGGGCCGAACGCCGGACCGAAGGTGCGGTGGACGGCGTCGTAGTCGTGCACGGAGACGGCGGGATAGTCGGCCGCGGCCAGGGCCCACAGCGTCCGCTCGGTCAGGGTCATCGGTCTCCTGTCAGTTCTGAGTGCCGATCGGCCACGGGTCGGGCCGCGGGCCAGGACGCGGCTGCTTGACGAAGCTCGTGCCGATGCCGGCACCGGTGCCGCCGGCGGGGGTGAGCTGCTGGTCCTTCCAGCGCTCGACGCCCTGCCGGGTCACCTCGAGCTGGGCCTCCAGCACCAGCCCGGTGGCCCGGGACTCGGCCTCCAGCGTGCGGGCCGCCCGCGCCTCGGCGGCCGCGAGCGCCGACTTCGCCAGGACCTCGGCCTCCTCGTACTCGGACTGCATCCGCAGCCGGACCCGCTCCTCGACCTTCTCCTCCCCCAGCGCGAGCAGCCGCTCGTAGAGGGACGGCGGGGCGAGCGCGAGCATCGTCTTGAACAGGATCGGCAGACACTCGAGCGCGGTGAGGAACGCGAACAGCAGCGCGTGCGCCGTCGCGAGCGTCGGCTCGTCGTCCTGGATGCGCTCCATCGCGGTCATCCGGGCGAGGATCCCGTCGCTGTTGCCGACGGCCGCGTCGTGCGCCGCGACGTCGTCGGCGCGCTGCTCCTCGGCGTCGGCGACCAGCGCCTGCAGCCGCTCGACCTCCGCCTGCTGCGTGACGGTGTTCTGCGCCTCCTCCGCCTGGAGCTGCTGGAGCACCTCGGCCTTCAACACCGCGAGCTGCTGCGTCAGTTCGCCGACCTCTCGCTCGAGCCGGTCACGGCGCTCCTTCTTCGCAGTCGTCACCGAGCCGAGGCCCGGGACACCGGTACCGCCTGAGCCGTCGAGCTCCTCCTGGTAGTCGCGTTCGGCCTCCTGGAACTCCTCGGTCTTGCGAGTGAGCTGCTCCTGCAACGCCGCGACGGCGGGGTCCTCGGCGACGTCGGCCTGGGTGACGCCGTCGGCGATGTCGGCCTGGAGCGTCGCGATCTGCTCGCGCTGCGCGGGGAGGTCTGCGTAGCGGGTGTCCTCGGCGAGCTGCCGCGTGAACTCGTCCTCGGCCTGGGCCGCCATCACCTCGACCTCGGTGTCGATCTCGGCGCTGAAGACGGCGAGGGTGAGCGGGGTGGACACGACCGCGCCGATGAGCACGGCGAGGCCCACGCGGGGCAGCGCCATCGCGATCGTGCCGACCTTGCTCGTCAGCCGCGGCGTGGAGACGACCAGCCAGCGGTCGAGGTTGAGGATGACCAGGCCCCAGGCGAGGCCGCCGGGGACCGCGACGGGCACCCACAGGTGCAGCGCGACGTACAGCGCGTAGCTCGCCGAGACCGCGGCGAGCGCGGCGGTGCAGACGAGCACCGCGCCCATCGCGACCTGCTTGCCGCGCTCCTTCGGGGCGTCCTGCAGGACCTCGCGGTTGGCGCCGGCGACGGTGAGCAGCTGCTCACTGACGACGGCTCGGAGGGACCGGCGGCGGCTCACAGGGTGTCCTTCCTTCCGGCACGCCGGAGGCTGTCGAGGAGGGAGTCGGGCACGCCGACGAGGCGCGGCGACACCTCGATCCGGGGGCGGAGGGCGTCCTGGGTGGCCCAGAAGGCGTCGAGCCGGTCGGTGACGGGCGAGGATGCGCCGACGGCGGCGGCGACGTCGGCACGCAGGGACACCGGCGGCGGCGCGGTGACGCTCGGCAGGTCGAGCTGCGGAACGGCCACGGCGGCGACGACGGGGGTGGCCGCCGGCGTCGTCGCGAAGCGGTTGCGGCCGGTGACGTCGACCCGCCGGCTGGACTCGATGCGGACGAGCGCCTCGCCGCACGGCGGGTGGCCGGGGTGGCCGTCGACGAGGACGTCGCGGGCGTGCTCGAAGCACCAGGTGACGAGGACCTCCGAGCCCGGCCGGACGATCGTGTGGCTGACCGAGATCGCCCGCAGGACGGGCACCTGCCCGTCGGGTGCCGGGCCGGCGGGGACGCCGTGCCGGCAGGCGAGCAGTTGCGGCTCGGCGTCGTCGGCTGGCCGCCCGTGGGCCGCCTCCTGGCGCCAGTCGCGGATCCAGCGGTCGGTCCAGGGCAGGGCGGACCGGGGCTGCTCGGGCTTCGGGTGCTTCGGCGCCGGTCCGGCGGGGTCGCCGAACCAGCCCTTGGCGCGCAGCCAGGCGACGAGGAGCAGGAGGAAGAAGGACCAGAGGAACGCCGTGGCGAGGTCGACGATGAAACCGGCGACGCGCTCGGGCTCGACGGAGCCGCTCCACTCGGTGTTGGCGTTGAGCGCGACGAAGGCGGCCAGCAGCAGGACCACGGCCCAGCCGACGACGAGCGGATCGCGGCGCAGCGGTTGGCGGAACATCTCTCCCCGTGTGCGGGTCGCACCCGCCTGTCAGCACGTCGTCGGACCAACGGAACCCGATCGGTTCGGAGTCCTCGGGATTGGTACCGGGCGGCACCGACGAGAGGCAGCGGCGCCTCACCCGTCCGGGTCAGGCAGGTGCCCGCTCCCTCGAGGAAGTGCGAGCGACCTCACGCGCGAGCCCGGTGCCGCACGACCGCGGTCGGGGTGCCGGGCGGGAAGTAGGCGCCCCGACGGCGTGCGAGTCGCCGCAGCTCCCAGTTCCACGGCACCCGCGCCGACTTCTGCTTGTTGTGACGCGGGCACAGCGCCTGCCCGTTCCCGATGCTGGTCGCGCCACCGCGGCTGTGCGGGTGGACGTGGTCGGCCTGCAGGTCCTCGGTTGCTCGGCAGCGGCCGTCGATGAGCGAGTGGTGCTCGCAGCGGTGTCCGGCGCGGCCGAGGATGACGCGCTTGTCCGCTTGCGAGAAGCGCCGTACGGGGTCGCGCGGGTGCAGACCGTGGATGACGCCACGGACCAGCCTCACGACGGCGCTCACCGTCATCAGCGCGAGCAGCGCGACGAGCCACGGCTTCTCCAGGACGGAGGCCAGCACGCCGCGCAGGACGTCACCGAACACGTCCGACGGGGTGACGAGGGAGGCGGACACCGCGGACACGTGGGTGGGGATCGGCCTGCCATGCCTCTGGGTTGAGCCGACGCATCCGTCCCGCTCCCGGACGTGGTGCCGCCGTCGGGCGATAGTGGTCGGCGTGACGGTTCGGGACGCTGAGACCCGCGCGGTCCTCGACCGGCTAGCTTCACTCCGCCAGCACCAGCAGGACGGCCGGCGCTCCCCGCACAAGCCGCTCTTGCTGCTCCTGGCGCTGAGCCGGCTGGCGGCCGGCGGGTCGAGCGAGCTGCCGTGGGACGTCGCTGAGCAGGAGCTCGCGGACCTCATCGAGGAGTTCGGCCCGCCGACGAGGACAGGCCGCGCACAGAGCGCGGCGTATCCGTTCACCCGGCTGCGTTCCGACGGTGTCTGGACCCTCGACCGGGACGTGCCCATGGACAACGTCGGCCCCTTGCGTGCCGGCGTCACCGGCCGGCTGGAGGCATCGCTCGAGTCAGCGCTGCGGTCGCGCCCCGGCCTGGTCGACGAGGTCGCCCGCGGGCTCGTCGAGGCCCACTTCCCCGCCACCGTCGCACCCGACGTGCTGGTCGCCGTCGGGCGCGACCCGGAACTCCTGCACGGCGGCACGGTCGAGCCCGTGGCGAGCCGGCGGAGGAGCAGCGCGTGGCCGGCTCAGGTGCTGGAGGCGTGGGACCGGCAGTGCGCGTTCTGCGGCTTCGACGGACAGGTCGGCGGCGTGCCGGTCGGCCTGGAGGCGGCGCACATCCGGTGGTTCACCGTCGACGGGCCCGACGAGCTCGACAACGGCCTGGCGCTCTGCTCGCTGCACCACAAGCTGTTCGACCGCGGCGTCCTCGGCCTCGACGACGACCTGACGCTCGTGGTGTCCTAGCGCTTCTCCGCCCGCACTCCGCACGGCCGCGCCGTGTACGACCTCCACGGCCGCCGGCTGCAGCCACGTCCCGGGACCCCGGCACCGGCCGTCCGGCACGTCATCTGGCACCGCGAGCAGGTGTTCCACGGACTTCCGCTGGCTGCGTGAGCTCGCCTCCGGCGGGTCAGCCGATCGGGAGACCGGTGGTGCAGTCGATCTTCGTGTACCGCCGCCCCTTGTCGTCCACGGACGTCCCGTGAGGGCCGTAGGCGCGGCACCCGGTGTACCCGTCGGATCCCCCCGTCGGTGCCGGAGCTGGTGCCGGTGTGTTGCCGCTCGGCGAGGGCGCGGAGGACGACGGCGTGCTGGAGCCGGAGCTCCCCGAACCACCGCCGGACGATGGCGCCGGCGACGATGGCCGCGGGGCCGGGGTAGGACGCTGCTCGGCAACCTGCTCAGCCGCTTCCTCGGCCGCCTCCTGTCTTGCGGCCTCCTCGGCTGCCTGCCTGGCCGCCTCCTCGGCCGCGGCGCGTTCGGCCTCCTCGGCAGCCCGTTGGGCCTCTTCCGCGGCACGGCGCTCGGCTTCGACCCGCTCCTGGGCCGCGACGAGCGTCGCCGCGTTGGCGTCGCGGGCAGAGGTGAGCGCTGCCTGTGCGGTGGACACCCGCCCGCGGAGCGCCGCCTCCTGATCAGCGTCGAAGGCCAGCAAGGGGAAGGCGTCGGGGTCCCCGCCCAGGACCCCGACGAGAGCCGAGGCGTCGAGCAGCGACTGCGCGATGGCTTCGCCGGCAGCCGCGATGTCAGCTGGGGCGGCACTCGCGGTCATGGGTTCAGCGGCTGCGGCGTTCTCGACCGCCGTCACCTGCGCGGGCACGGTGCAGGCGACGTCCTCGGCGTACAGGCCCCGCTTCGTGCGCTGCGCCTCGGCTTGACCGGCTCGCACGTCCTGCAGGAAGCGGATGTTCTGGCCGATGGCGATCGCGACTCCGAGGCCCTCGCGGGCGATGTCCGCGTTCACGAGCCGGTCCCCGAGGTACACGCCGGCCAGCTCCCGGCCGTACCCGTCCCTGCGCTCGATGTCGTACTCGAGTCGCACCACCGTCCCCGGGGGCAGGGTCTGCTCCAGATACTGGGTCGCCTCGGGTCCCAGGCACTCGACCGGCTGCTCCGGATCGACGGACTCCGGCGTGTCGATGTTCAGCAGCCGGACGCGGTGCTCGCCACCGAGGTACGAGACGTCGATGGTGTCGCCGTCGACCACGTCGACGACCGTCGCCTCGACGGACCGGTCGGAGGCGCCCACCACCATGGAGCCGACGACGACAGCCCCGAGCACGGCCGAGACGACCTTCGCAGTCGGCAGGGCATGCAGGACGGACACGGATCCTCCGGGACGGTGAGCGGGAAGCGCCGCGTCATCGTAGGAACGGGCGTTCCGGAACCGGGGGGACACCGGACGGGTTCACCCAGGAGAGCCGGCGGCCGATCCGGTCAGCCGGCGAGGCGCCGCAGCTCCTGCGTCGCGGAACGCACAGCGCTCGACCAGCTGCGGAGCTCGGCGACCGTGGGCGCCAGCTCGTAGGCGTGGTGGTGGCAGGCCCGGCTCAGCGCCAGCCAGGCGGCGGCGACGTCAGTGGCGGTCCGCACGCCGGCGTACTCGGGCCGGCGGAGGACGGCGAGCTGCGCCCGCATCGAGCACTGCTCCACACCGGGGGCGACGCGCGTCCAGTAGGCGGCGAGCTCGCGCTCGAGGGCCGCGCGGAGCAGGAAGCCGGTCGCCCGCGGCCACCAGCCGCCGCGGGTGGTCAGGTCGCCGGCGAGCAGCCGGTCCGCGTCGTCGAGCAGCTCGTCCGCGGGGCCGGCGAGGTCGTCCCGGCCAGGGAGGGTGGCCGTCACCGGAACGCCGCCTGGCGCACGCTGGCGACCAGCTGCTCGACGTCCCTGACCAGGTCGGCCATCAGTCCGTCGTGCCCGCCGTGCGCTCCCTCCTTGCAGGAGCGGAACGCGTCCGCGGCCCGGCGGCCGAAGCGCCGGTCCAGCGTGGGCAGGACCTGACCGCCCTCGGCCGCGTCGTCGAAGAGCGCGAGCGCCATGGTCGCCGTCGTCGTCCGCGCGCCGGCGAGGGCCTCCTCGACCTCCGCGTGCCGCACACCGGACGTCAGCCGCCGGGTGCGGACCACCTCGTGGCAGGCCGCCTCGATCGCCGAGCGGCACAGGCCCGGCACGACCAGCCGCTGGGCTGCCTCGCCGAGGTCACGAGTCAGTGCGACGGCCCGTGCGTCGTCGAGGTAGCGCGCCACCGGGTCCTCGGACTTCCGCAGCTCGACGACGCTGCGCTCCCGGCGGGTGACCTCCCAGATGGTGGCGCCCAGCTGCAGCCGGCGGACCGCCTCGGGCAGCCGGTCGTCGTGGGTGAAGACGACGACCTGGTGGGTGCCGGCGACCTCGGCGAGCACCCGCGCCAGGCCGTCGACCTTGGCCGGGTCCATGGCCTGGACCGGGTCGTCGATGACGAGGAAGCGGAACGGGCTCTGGTCGAGCATGGCGCGCGGCAGGAACAGCGCGAGGCCCAGTGCGTGCAGCTCGCCCTGGCTCATGACGCCGAGCGCGGCCGAGGCCTCGCCGTCGACGGTGACGTCGAGGGCGACGCGACGGCGGGTGGCACTCCCTTCGAGCCGGACCGGCCCGAGGTCGACGTTCGACTCCTGGCGCAGCTCCTGCCACGTCCGGGCGGCCCGCTCGGCGATCGGCGCGAGCCCCTCGTCGCGCAGTCCGTCGGTCTGGGCCTTCAGCCACTTCTCGGCCGCCTGCAGGTCGGCGCAGACATCGGAGGCGAGGAAGACCGCCTCAGCTGCGTCGACGTGCTCGCGGAGGCGCTGCGCCAGCGGCTGCCAGACGTCCTCGCGGCGACCGAGCTCGGCGCGGGCGGCCGCCACGGCGTCCTGGAGGGCGGCGACCAGGCCGGCCGTGCCCTCGCGGAGCGCCCTGACTCCGACCGACGCGTCGTCGTCGTGGACGGCGGCGGCCCAGGTTCGCCAGCGCTCGGCCAGCCCCTCCCCCGGCACGCCGGCCGGGACGGTCTCCACCAGGCGGGGCTGCGACGGTGCAGCGGCAGCCGCGGCCGCGCGGGCCGCGCGCAGCTCGCGGTGCGTGTCCTCGGCCGCGCCGGCCTGCGCGCGCAGGCGAGCGACCTCGCCCCGGGTGGCCGTGCGCCAGGCGTCGTCCAGGCGGTCCGCCGCGCCGCAGACGGGACAGTCGGGGGTCGCCGTGTGGCCGGCGTGGACCAGTGCCGCCTCGAGCAGGTCGGCCAGCCGCCGGGCGTGCTCGCTGTCGTCCCCACTCAGGGCGGCGACGGCGGCCGCCGCGGCCTCCAGCCTGTCGGCGGCGGCGAGCGCCGGGTCGGGGTCGGGGACGGGGAGTGCGACCCAGGCGCGCAGCGGGGCCAGGTCGGCCATGGGCTCCGTCTCGGCACGCAGGACCTCGCGGAGGGCGTCGAGGTCGGGCGTGCGCTGGCCGAGGACGGCGGCCACCCGGCGGGCCCGGTCGTCGTCGACGCCGTCGAGGTCCGCGAGCAGGACCTTGCGCGCCTGCTTCACCGCGGTCTCGGCGTCCTTGAGCCGCTTGCACTCGGCCTTGAGCCGGGTCTGAGCGTGCACCACCCGCTCCAGGCCCAGGATGCGGAACAGCGAGTCGTAGAGGTCCGAGGGACGGCCCGAGAGCATCGTGCCCAGCTCGGCGTAGGAGAGGAACGGCCGGTAGGACACCAGCGCCTCGTCCCAGCCGAGCTCGCGCAGCTCACGCCGGCCGCCGTGCTGCTGCACGGACGCCTGCGACTGCTCGACGTCGTCGCCGGCCCACGTGCGCAGCACCTTGGTGACGCCCGGCTGCCCGTCGACGACGAGCTCGACGCCGACCGACGGGTCGACGTCGCTGCTGTGCAGGTTGCGCCAGCTGCTCGTCCAGGCCGCGGCACGGTCCTTCCAGCGGGCGTTGCTGCCGGTCAGCGCCATCTCGGCGGCCTCGGCGAAGCTGGACTTGCCCGAGCCGTTGCGGCCGACGACGAGCGTGAGGCCGGGGCCGGGCTGCAGCCGGAGGGACCTCTCGGGGCCGATGCCGCGGAAACCCGACACCGTGATGCTCTTCAGGTAGGTGCGCGGGACGTCGACGACCGCAGCCGCCGGCGCCTCGGGCTCCTCGCGGGGGCCGGTGAAGGCGACGGCGGCAGCCAGTTCGGCGTCGCCCTGGTAGGCGGCGAGCACGAGGTCGCCGGCGCGGTCGCCCAGGCTCCCCGACCCGCACGCCTCGACGATCCGGTCGAACAGCCGCGGGAGGAGCGCGTCCTCTGCCGCGGTCACGCGGCCACCTGGTTCCTGAGCAGCACGGCGCGACCGTCACACGGGCGGCGGCCGGTCCGGCGGACGTCGGGAACCGACACGTCCCACAAACCTCAGACGCCACCCCGACCGGTCGTCAGCCGTGCCGGAAGAGCTCGGCCGGGCGCCCGACCGATCCGCGGGTCATCTCCCCCGTGCTCTCGAGGCGGTCCCTGACGTGCCGCCGGAAGACGTCGGGCTGCAGGCGCCGGCCGGCGACGGCCTCGTGCAGCCGCCGCAGGTCGCGCAGGGTGAACGGCTCCGGCAGCAGCCGCTCCGGATCCGACCGCTCGGCGTAGGCGGCCCGGACTCGGGCGACCGCCATCTCCACGATGTCGTCGTGGTCGAAGGGCAGGCCGGTCGCCTCCGCCACCGGGCGCAGCTGGACGTCGTCCGGCCGCTCCTCGGCGACCGGGGCGACGACCGCCGTGGGGAGGAGGACGACGTGCGCCACCGACAGAACCCAGCCCCGGTCGTCGCGCCGCGGGTCGTCGAAGACGTGCAGCTGCCGCGGCGCCTGCCCACGGAGGCCGGCCTTCTGGTCGAGCGACCGCAGCACCGCGTCGGCGAGGGTCTCCCCCTCGTGCAGGAAGGTCCCCGGCAACGCCCACGCGTCGGACCGGGTCGCGCTGTCGCGGCGGACGAGGAGGACCAGCAGCCCCCGCTCGGGGTCGGGGGTCAGCACGGCAGTGTCGACGGCGACCGACGGCCGCGGGTAGTCGACCAATTGCCGGCCGGAGCTGTCGCGGTACTCGGCCGTGGACATTAACGCGACTCCCGTCTAATATGAGTTTGCGCGTTCGTGCGCAAACTACGCGAGCGGTCGGCGCGGAGCGAGGGGCACCGTCGGCCGAATGGGAGGACTGAGCGGATGACGTCACTCGAGGACCGCCGGACGATGGGCAGCGGCCCGCTGTCGAGTCGCTACGACGAGGCGCTGGCCTACGCGTCGGAGCACCACCGGAACCAGCTGCGCAAGGGCTCGCGGGTGCCCTATCTGACGCACCTGATGAGCGTCAGCGCGCTGGTGCTCGAGCACGGCGGCGGCGAGGACCAGGCGATCGCCGGGCTGCTGCACGACGCCGTCGAGGACGCGCCGAAGGGCACCGGCGGCGCCGTCCTGGCCGAGATCCGGTCGCGCTTCGGCGACGACGTCGCGGACATCGTGCGGGCGTGCTCGGACGGACTGGACGCCGACGGCAACCGCAGCGGCACATGGGCCGAGCGCAAGCGGCCGTACGTCGCCGGGCTGGACGACAAGTCCCTCGACGCCCTGCTGGTGACCGCGGCAGACAAGACGCACAACGGGCTCTGCATCGCCGCCGACGTCCGCCGGTACGGGCCACAGTTCTGGTTGACCTTCAACGCCTCGCGCGACGAGCTGCTCTGGTACTACACGAGCGTCGAGCGGGCGGTCGCCGAGCGACTGCCGGGCAGCTCGATCGTTGCCGCACTGCACCGCGCAGTGGACGAACTCGTGGATGCGGCTGGAGTCACCCGAGCAGACGTTCCGACGGAGATGCCCAGCGGAGGCTGTTGAGCTCCGCGCTGATCTGAACGCGAGTCCTTGGGGAATCGCCGCGCACCCGTGGCGCTCCTCCGCGTCGTGTTGCTCGTCGGTGATAGTGAGGCGGTGACAGCCCTCGACGCTCGAGCGCGCGCGGTCCTCGGTCAAGTGGACTCGACTCGTGCTCCGCAAGCACGGGCCGTCGACGAGTTCCTCGGCCCTCGGCTCCGGCCGCGTCCGGACACCCCGCACCCCGCGACCCAGCACGTCATGTGGCCGCGCGAGCAGGTGTTCCACGGCCAGCCGCTTGCCGCATGAGCAGCCCGGTTAGCGCGAGTGACGAAGTCATGCGCTTCCTCGTCCCCGAGTACGTGTGGTGTCGCGGGGAGGTCCTGAGCAGGCCCAGTCCCATTCCAGCGAGGCCGGGCGTCTATGGGTGGTGGTTCAACCGGCTGCCGACGACGTTGGATGCGACAGGCTGCCGTACATGGCGCGGGCTGACACTGCTGTACACCGGCATCAGCCCGAAGCGACCGCCGACGAACGGGCGGCCGCCGAGCAAGGGCCAGCTCCGTCAGCGGATCACCACTCACTATGCAGGCAACGCCGAGGGCTCGACTCTCCGCAAGACGCTTGGCTGCCTGCTCGCTGACGAGTTGGGCATCCAGCTGCGCCGGGTGGGTTCAGGGCGGCGGCGGACCTTCGTCGACGGCGAACAGGTTCTGTCGGCCTGGATGGCCGAACACGCCTTCGTGAGCGTCGTCGAGCACCCGCGACCATGGGAGCTCGAGGACAGACTCATCGCCACGCTGGACCTCCCGCTCAACCTGGAGGGCAACAGCCGCAACGCCTTCCACGCTGCGCTGACCGAGGTGCGCCGCTCAGCAGTCGCCGCCGCGAACGAGTTGCCAGTCCTGCCCAATCCCCGGGTCGGTGGCCGCTAGCGAGTGGCACCACCAGCTGACGGTGGCGTTCCGGTTACCGTCCGTCCGTGGGAGAACTGACGCCCGGCGTCTATGAGCACCTGCTGACGGAGGCACTGCACGGTCAGCTGGCCGGCACGGACTCCGACCTCGTCTCCCTCGGCGACCTCGACCCGGTCGATGCGCACGAGACGCTGACCCGCCACATCGCCGAGCTGGCATCACGGGCCCTGCGCATCGCCGGCGGAAGCGACCGGGCCGCGGTCGGACGCCAGGTCGCGCTGGCCAACGACATGATCAAGGCTCTCACCGCACTGGCCCCGGACGCGGCCGCTCCCGAGGACGCCGTCGTCGAGCCACCGCGCACGCTGCTTGCCGTCACCCGCCCCTCCCCCACCCCCGGGCCGGCGACCTTTCCGGAGCGACCGGCCGTCCCGATGTCCACCAGCGCCCTGCTCGTCAACGGCCGCGGTCAGCCGCGCATCGGCTTCGAGGTCGCCCGTGAGCTCGCCTCCGCGGACTCCGTCGATCTGCTGTGCGCCTTCATCAAGTGGCAGGGCCTGCGGGTCATCGAGAAGCAGCTCACCGAGCTGCGCGAGCGCGGCGGCCGGCTGCGCGTCATCACCACCACGTACATGGGCGCCACCGATCAGCGCGCGCTCGATCGCCTGGTCGAGCTGGGCGCCGAGGTGAAGGTCTCCTACGAGACCCGGACGACCCGGCTGCACGCCAAGGCCTGGCTCTTCCGCCGTGCCACGGGCCTGTCGACGGCGTACGTCGGCTCGTCGAACCTGTCCCGCACCGCTCTGACCGACGGTCTCGAGTGGAACGTGCGGCTCTCCAACGTCGAGCAGGCGCACCTGCTCACCACCTTCGCCGAGACCTTCGACAGCTACTGGCTCGACCCGTCTTTCGAGACCTACGAGCCGCACCGCGACGGCGACCGCCTCCGCGCGGCACTGGCCGCGGAGCGCGGCGGTCCGTCCGACCTGCCCATCGAGATCACCACGCTGGACGTCCGTCCCTTCGGCTATCAGCGGGAGATCCTCGAGGCGCTCGACGCCGAGCGGACCGTCCACAACCGCTGGCGCAACCTCGTCGTGATGGCGACCGGCACCGGCAAGACAGTCGTCTCCGCGTTGGACTACCGGCGTTTGCGCGAGAGCGGCATGGTCGACCGACTCCTGTTCGTCGCCCACCGCGAAGAGCTCCTGACCCAGAGCCTGTCGACGTTCCGGCACGTGCTGCGGCAGGGCGACTTCGGCGAGCTGTTCGTCGGCGGCCAGCGGCCCCGCGAATGGCGGCACGTATTCGGGTCCGTGCAGTCGCTCAACCAGCTCGACCTCGACGAGCTCGATCCCACGCACTTCGACGTCGTCATCGTCGACGAGTTCCACCACGCCGAGGCGGCCACCTATCGGCGGCTGCTCGAGCACCTGAAGCCCACGGTTCTGCTCGGGCTGACGGCGACGCCAGAGCGCACGGACGGCGCCGACGTGCGCACCTGGTTCGACGGACGCACCGCCGTCGAGCTGCGGCTGTGGGAAGCCCTCGAGCAGAACCTCCTCGCACCGTTCCAGTACTTCGGCATCCACGACGACGTCGCCCTCGACCAGCTGCGGTGGAAACGCGGCCGCGGGTACGACACCACCGAGCTGACCAACGTCTACACCGGCGACGACCACCGCGTCCGGCTCGTCCTGCAGGCGGTGAAGGACAAGGTCGAGGACCCCGGCCGGATGCGAGCCCTCGGGTTCTGCGTCAGCGTCCAGCACGCGCAGTACATGGCCGACCGGTTCACCCGGGCAGGCATCCCGAGCCGCGCGGTGACGTCGACCTCGACTCGCGAAGAGCGAGCAGCGGCCCTGGCCGCATTGCGCGACCGCACGGTCAACGTCCTCTTCGCCGTCGACCTGTTCAACGAGGGCCTCGACATCCCGACCGTCGACACCGTGCTGTTCCTGCGACCCACGGAGAGCGCGACGGTGTTCCTCCAGCAGCTGGGCCGTGGCCTGCGCCTGGCCGAGGACAAGGCCTGCCTGACCGTCCTCGACTTCATCGGCGCCCAGCACAAGGAGTTCCGCTTCGACCTGCGCTTCCGCGCGCTGACCGGCAGCTCGCGGCGAGGCGTGCAGCGCGACGTCGAGCAGGGCTTCCCCACCCTCCCGGCCGGCTGTCACATCGAGCTCGACCGCGTGGCGCAGCGGATCGTCCTCGACAACATCAAGCAGTCGCTGAGCGTGTCGTGGAAGGGATTGGTCAGCGAGGCCAAGCGCGAGCAGTCGCCATCACTGGCTGACTTCCTCGAGGAGACGGGCGTCGAGGTCGAGGACCTCTACCGCGGCAACGGCCGCAGCTGGCTGGACCTACAGCGCGCCGCCGGCTGGGTCGAGGACGCACCCGGTCCGGACGACGCCGCCCTGGGTGCCGCACTCGGCCGCATGCTGCACGTCGACGACCTCGAGCGGCTGCGGTTCTTCCAGTCGGCCGCGCGACCGGACACCGCAGCACCGACCAGCGCTCGTCTGCGTCGACTGGCCGCGATGCTGCACTTCTCGCTGTTCGGCTCGCGGACGCCGTTCAGCAGCATCGAGGAGTCGCTCGCCCGACTGCTGGCGAACCGAAGCCGCGCCGAGGAACTGGTCGAACTGAGCGGTGTCCTGCACGAGCGGATCCACCGAGTGGCCCCTCCGTTGAGTGAGGCCGACAACCGCCCGCTGCACGTGCACGCGCGCTACAGCCGGGATGAGGCGCTGGCAGCCTTCGGGCTCGAGGACCTCAACGGCACATGGGGCTCGGGCGTACGTTGGGTGCCGGGTGACCGCGCGGACGTCTTCTTCGTGACGCTGCAGAAGACGGAGGCACACTTCTCGCCCACCACGATGTACGCCGACCACGCCATCACGCCGACGCTGTTCCAGTGGGAGTCGCAGAACGCGACGGCCGAGCGGTCGCAGACCGGGCAGCGCTACGTCAACCACCGGACGATGGGCACGTCCGTGCACCTCTTCGTCCGCGAGTCCAAGACAGCGGACGGGACGCTCGGCACGCCGCCCTACCTCTACGCCGGACAGATGTCCTACATCTCCCACACCGGCGAGCGCCCGATGCGCATCCTCTGGCAGCTGGACCACGCGCTGCCGGCCGACGTCTTCCACGCCGTCAAGGTCGCGTGATCGACGATCATGCGGCGAGCACCGGCCCCAGCCTGGCTGACGGGACCACCCGGCTGGTCGACTCCACTAGCCATTGCGGGTGGTTTGGCAGCTTCGATCCGCGCCATCGTCTTCCACGCCGGGCCGCACGAGACCGTCTCCAATGCAAGTACGCGACCGTCGGTTGGGTTGCCTGGTGGAATACCCGACGCCCCGCGGCCCGGTCGCGCCCATAACCGCGGCCGACGCGGGCGGGCCACTACCCTGCTCTCATCGCCTAGAAGCGGCTCGTGTGAGCCGGCTCAGACTTGGAGCGGTTGAATGCGCCTCTTAACCAGCCTTTCGATGCCTCCACTACTCTGAGAAGATACAGGGAGCACAGAAATAGCTCGGCGTCGCGGGGCGATCTCGCGGCGCCTCGTAGTGATCGGGAGTTTCGCCGCGGATGTCCGTTTTCGATGCCCAAGAGGACCACTTCGCCCTCGGGTCGTTGCGCACTACGGCGAGTCACACCATCGGCATACCGCACCTCGCTGAGCTACTTCGAGCCGTCCCAGCGAATGCCCCACAGGACCGATACCGCGAGGCAGTAGTAGATGGCAATGTGCTCGGTCGTCCGACGCAGGCTGGCCGCCAGCGCTCGTTTCGCCATCTGCGCGAGCTCTATTTCTTGGATCCCTCGCGACGCGAGTTCGCCGCTCTTCGCCGACTGTGGAATGTTGATTCGAACGCCCAGCCTCTGATGGCCGGCATTCTCGCCTTCATCCGAGACGGCATTTTTCGTGCATCCTTCTCCACAATCCGACAAACACGGCCCGGGGAAACTGTCACGTCTCATGACTTAACAGGGTCAGTGTCCGCCGTCTACGGTGTCGACTTGTCGCAGTCGACGCTCGGCAAGACGGGCCGCAACACGGGCGCGTCTTGGACCCAGACGGGTCACCTCGTCGGACGCCGGAAGAAGGTGCGTCAGTCGATCGAGGCCTTGCCGGCCGCGATTGCCTATGCCGCCTATCTTGGGTATCTGGCAGGCAACCGCGGATCAGGGGTCCTCGACACGCCCTGGGCCGCGCTGCTCGACCTTGCGCCCGGTGTCGGACTCGACGCACTCCGACGTGCCCACACTCAGGGACTCATCGACCTTTTAGTCGCGGGAAACGTCGTCGATGTCAGCTTTCCAATGATCGACGGGAGTCGCCGATGAGCCGCGTGTCAGAACTCGTGGATGCCTATGTCGCCGAGCTGGGCTTGCCTTGGCGTCCCGGACTGTCCGGTGGAGAGCGTGTATGGATGCTCGTCTACCCGCCGGACATGGAGCGCTCTATCCGTGCCACCCTCCCAAGGCTCGAGTTGGCGACTGGGCAAGGCGGACACGGATGGACCGTCATCGACATCACCGATGAGCTTGGGGCGTGGATTGCGACGCATCGCTACGCCGAGGCGTTCTTCGAGGAGCCGACGGACTTCACCTCGGCCATCATTGACAAGTTCGAGGCCGAACTTGTCGCGAAGATTCGCCAACAGCTCGGCGCGGCGCCAGAGAACGACGTTGTCACGTTGGTAGGGATCGGTTCAATCTTTCCCTTCCTGCGCGCGTCGAGCGTCATTAAGGCGATAGACGACAAGGTCAGCGGGCGGTTGCTCGTCTTGTTCCCCGGCTTGCACGATCCCGAAACGCACTCTTTTCGATTGCTGGATGCTAGGGATGGCTTTAACTACCGCGCTCGCGTTATCGACCCACAGAAGGACATCGCGTGACCACCAACAACGGGCTCTTCACCCGCCGCCCACTGGACTTCGAGATCCCTAATGACGGGGTCACCAACGTCGACCGCCCGGACGACTCAAACCAGTGGCGGATCCTTGAGTACGAACTCACGAGTTTCGTCTCGGAGGGCGAATACGAGCGCGGACTTGAGCGCATCCTTGGCTCCTACATCCGTCACCGCAGCAGCACGACTCAGCCTGCGGTTTGGGTGTCTGGCTTCTACGGAAGCGGCAAGTCGCACTTGGTGCGTGTCCTTCAGCACCTGTGGGCCGACACGGCGCTCCCGAACGGTGCGTCGGCGCGCGGCTTGGTCAACCTGCCCCAGGGAATCAAGGACCAGCTCGTCGAGCTTTCTACTGTTAGCAAGCGTGACCGGGTTCCACCGTGGTCCGCGGCGGGGGCGTTGGACCGCAGCGGTGACAGTCTCAACGCCGTCTTTCTCGCCATCGTGCTGGGAGCGGCCGGCCTGCCTTCACGGGTTGCGCCTGCCCAGGTCGCCCTCTGGCTCGCGGGCAAGGGCGACTTGGATGCCGTCCGCACCCGCGTCGAGGCGGCCGGTGCAGACTTCATTGAGGAACTTAGCGAATACAACCTCAGCACGCGGCTCGCCGACGCCATCCTGGATGTCGCTCCCGGCTTCGCTGCCAACGGTGCGGAAGTCCGGAAGGCCCTGCGGAGTCAGTTCCCGCCCGAGTCTGCCCTCAATACCGACGAGACGATTGCCCTTTTCCGTAAGGTCCTCCAGCACGTCGGCGGTGGCGCAATTCCACCCACGCTGATCGTGCTCGATGAGGTCCAGCAGTACATCAGCGGCGATGGCGGGCGCGCGATGGAGGTCCAGAATCTCGTCGAGTCCGTGTCCCGTGAGCTGGATGGGCGAGTGCTGCTCGTAGCCACCGGCCAGCAAGAGTTGACCGCCGACGCCACTCTTCAGAAGATTCAGGATCGCTTCACGGTCAAGGTCGTCTTGAAGAACCAGGACGTCGATGCCGTCGTTCGGCGAGTCCTACTTAGCAAGGAGCCCGCCCAGCGCTCAACACTGGAGAGTGCGCTCGCGGGCGTCGCAGGTGAGATCTCGCGGCAGCTCGCCGGCAGCAAGATTCAACACACCGCGCAGGACGACGCTGACCTGGTGGAGGACTACCCCGTTCTCCCTAGCCGTCGGCGATTCTGGGAGAGTGTCCTGCGTCAGGCCGACGCTGGCCGAGCGGGGCAGTTGCGCTCGCAGCTTCGCATCGTCCACGACGCCAATAGGCTGGTTGCTAGCAAGCCTGTCGGCACAGTCGTCGGCGCGGACTACCTCTACTCGGCCAAGCACGAGGACCTCAATGGTGCCGGACTGCTGCTGAAGGAGACCCAGCGACTCATCCATGAGCAGGGGGAGAAGGAGCCACTACGTGGCCGCGTGCTCGGCCTGATTCACCTCATCAGCCTGCTGCCGACGACGGCTCCCGGCGACATTGGGGTCCGAGCCAAGGTTGATCACCTCGTCGACCTGCTCGTCGAGGATCTGGCCAACGACGGCACCGCACTTCGCCAGGAAGTACCTGAGGTGCTGGCGGCGCTGACGGCAGAGGGCATTCTCCAGCAGGACGGCGACGAATACCGGCTTCAGACGGCTGCCGGACGGGCGTGGGACGAGGCTTACCGCCGACACTCGGCCCAACTCACCGAAAGCGAGATCAGCACTGAGCGCGACACTCGGTTGCGCGCCGAGGTCGAGAAAGCGCTGCCTTCCACGGTCCCCCAAGGCAAGGCGAGGGTCGCCCGCAAGCTCGCGCTTCACACCGACAGCGCCGCGCCAGACGTCGCCGACACTATCCCCGTGTGGCTTCGCTCGGAGTGGGACGACGGCACCACCGCAAAGCAGTTCGATGACTTGGCCAAGAGTCTCGGCCCGAACTCGCCCGTCGTCCTCGTACACCTGCCCCGCGCCCAAGCCCAGGCTTTCGCTGGGGCCCTGCGGAATCAGATCGCGGCGCAGCGCACCCTGGACCAGCAGGGGATCCCGCAGGACGACGAGGGCAAGCAGGCGAGGCGCGCGATGGAGACGCGGCTTGCACGCGCACGGGGACAGGTCAGCGATCACATCCGTGACATCGTCTCCAAGGCAAGCGTTCAACTCGGCGGTGGGTCTTCCCCCACTGGCACCGCGCTGCGTGACCGCATCGAGAACGGGGCACAGTCGGCGGCGACGCGACTCTTCAGCAAGTTTGGGGACGCCGACGACGCGCGGTGGAGCCAGGTGATTGACCGGATCAAGAAGGGATCGGGAGCCGACGCCCTCAAGCAGGTCGGGTATGACGCCGACCCAGAGCAGCATCCCGTGGTCAAGGAGGTCCTCGGCCGCATCGGCGGTGCAGGAACTCCCGCAAGTGACGTGGAGAAGGCCGTTCTGTCGGCCCCGTTTGGATGGCCGCGCGACGCGCTCATGGGTGCGATCGGCGTGCTGCTCGACAATGGTCTTGTGCGGGCAACGATTAACGGCTCGGACGCATCAACCGACAAGGTCCTGTCACAGTCCCGCCTCGGCACGGTGCACCTGCGACGTGAGTCGACCGTCCTGAAGGCCGCCGAGAAGATCGCGGCTCGCAGCCTCCTGAGCAAGCTCGGGGTCACGGCAGACAACGACACCCTAGTATCCGGCGCCGAGCAGGCCGTCACGGAACTCACAAAGAGAGCCGCCGCGATCGGCGGCCCTGCGCCGCTTCCCGACATCGTGCTCCCGGCCGGCATTGACCAGATCAAGACAGCATCCGGCAACGACCGCGTCCATGCTCTGCTCGCGGCGAGGGACGACCTGACGGAGTTCGTGTATCGCCTCGACGCAATAGGCAGGCGTCGGCAACCCAGGCTTGAGGCTCTGTCCACGGCACGCGCCTTGGCGACCGCCGCTGTCGGACTCGACAGCGCTGTAGAGGCGCGCTCACGGCTCGACGCCTTCGAGCAGACCCGCGAGTTGCTCGCCGACAACGACCAGATCAGTCCCATCGCGACCGACCTTGCCAGTGCCGTTCGTGAGGCTGTCAGCTCTGCGGCCGACTCGTTGGAGGCGGCGCGCAAGAGTGCAGTGGACGGGCTCGCAAAGCAGCCCGCCTGGGCGTCGCTCGATTCCGCCGAGCAGGAACAGCTCCTCGGCGAGAACAAGCTGTCGCCCGAGCCCAAGCCCTCGCTCAGTGATGCAACCGCAGTGGTCGAGGCGGTCCGGGCCAGGCCACTCTCGTCGTGGGGTGCGGAGGTTGACGCCGTGCCGGCCCGTGCCGCTAAGGCGCTGGAGGCTGCGGTGCGGCTGACGGCGCCGAAGGCGGGCACAGTCACGTTGCCAACAGCGACGATCAGTACCGCGGACGAAGTTGAGGCCTATCTCGATGACCTGCGAGCCAAGCTGACACAAGCCCTCACCGACCACGACACCGTGGTGGTGAAGGGCTGATGGGTGCTGTCTTGAACGCCGGCCAGCGTCGTCATCTTGACGGCGCTGTGCAGCGCGCTCGGATTGCGGCCGAGCAGGCAGCAGCCGATGCGCTGCGTGCGCTCGCCGTAGCGGAGCCCAGCCGGCCCGCCTACCTCAACGACGACGACAACTCGGTGCGCTTGGCCTTGCGGGAGAAGGCGCGCCAGCTCGGTGACGTCACTGCCCGCAGCGGAGCCGACCTCACCAACCTGATGCGCGAGGTCGCCTACGAGCAATGGCACCGGCTGCTGTTCGCGCGGTTCCTTGAGGTGAACGGCCTGCTACGCCACCCCGAGTTCCGCGACACCTCGTTGACGCTCGATGACTGTGCAGACCTCGCCGACGACATGGGTGAGCCCGACGGCTGGTCCGTAGCCGCCCGCTTCGCAGCCGAGATCCTTCCGGGCGTCTTCCGGCTGGACGACCCGGCCGTCCAGGTCCGCTTCGCCACGGAACACCGCCTCGAACTGGAGAAGATTCTCCTCAGCCTGCCGTCAGAGCTGTTCGAGACCGAAGACGCCCTGGGCTGGGTGTATCAGTTCTGGCAGACGGCCGAGAAGAAGCGGGTCAACGACTCCGGGGTCAAGATCGGTGGCGCCGACCTCTCTCCGGTCACCCAGCTGTTCACCGAGAACTACATGGTCCGCTTCCTGCTGGAGAACTCCCTCGGCGCATGGTGGGCTACCCGCCATCCCGACTCTCCGCTGCTCGACGAGTGGGACTACCTGCGCCGCCTCGACGACGGCACGCCAGCCGCGGGCACGTTCGACGAGTGGCCGACAACCGCGGCCGAGGTCACGGTCATGGACCCGTGCTGCGGCTCAGGGCACTTCCTGGTGGCGATGTTCGGGATGCTCTGGCGAATGCGGGCCGAAGAAGAGGGCCTGTCTCCGGCAGAGGCGCAAGACGCCGTTCTCCGGGAGAACCTTCACGGTCTTGAACTCGATCCCCGGTGCACCCAGATCGCCACGTTCAACGTCGCCCTCGAAGCGTGGAAGCAGGGCGGGTTCCGTGATCTTCCAGCCCCTCAGATTGCTTGCTCAGGGGTCCCTGTTCGCGGGACCCGATCGGACTGGGAGGCGCTCGCCGGCGCAGACAATGAGCTGCGGAAGGTGATGCGTCGCCTCCACTCGTTGTTCCGGGACGCGGACACCCTCGGATCGCTCATCGATCCACGTCCGAACGGAAAGGGAGATAGACTCTTCGGCGCCGACCTGAGCGTCGGGACCGAGTGGCAACAGGTGCGCGACCTGCTCCGACAGGCGATTCGAGCTGAACGACAAGACGACGCGGTGCTGGGCCATGCCGTTGACGACGTCGTCGGTGCAGCGGGGCTCATGGGACAGCGCTACACACTCGTTGCAACGAATGTGCCGTACCTGGGGTCGCAATTGCAGTCGGAGACCCTGCGCACGCACATCCTGACTGAGTTTCCGAACTCCGGAGGCGAGCTGGGGGCGGCCTTTGTGCTTCGCTGGGCTGCAAACTCGGCGGCGGCCGTTCATACCTGCGCCGTTATTCCCGGACCTCTCGGGTTCCTTCGGAGTTTCCAAGACTTCCGGAAGGACCTGATCGAACAGGCCAGCGTGAAGGTGTACTGCACCCTGGGCTCCAGGGCATTCCGCGAGATCAGTGGGGAGGTCGTGCAGCCGGCCCTGCTGGGAGTTGGTATGCCGACCTCAGGAGGGGTCGCGACGGCAGCACTGAGCATCACAACGGTGAACGAAGGGTCAATCGAAGATAAGGCCAGACTGCTTCGCGAGGGGCCCTTCGCACTGATCGACCCGGAGTCCTGGCGCGCCAATAAAGGTATTGCGTTCAGTTCAGTCGCACAGTCGGTCACAACGAGATTGTCCTCCGTTTCGACCGGCGCAGAGGGCCTTTCTACCGGAGACAATGGACGATTCATACGCCGTTTTTGGGAGATCGAGTTCGACGGAGAGCGCTGGGTTGGCATCCAGGGTGCGCCGATAGCGACGGCACCGTTCGCGGGACTTGAGTTCGTTGTCCGATGGGATGGAGGGAGTGGCCCCCTTGTCGAGTCTGACGGTGCGCGTATTCAAGGGATGAATCACCTAGAGCAGCGAGGGGTGCTTATTGGGCGCATGAGCGCCTTTAGGTGCGCCATCTATCTCGGAGGATTGTTCGACAAGAGTTGTGTCATCGCGGTCCCCAACAGGCAAGAAGATCTTCCTGCCATATGGAAGTTCGCCGAGTCTGGGGAATTGGAGCGAGCCGTACGCGCGATCGACACCAAGGTCGGGGCATCAACAGCGGCCGTTCTTGGCGCACCCTTCGATCTGGAGCATTGGCGAACTGTCGCTGCGAGTCAACCAATTCCGACTGCACATGTGGAAGATCCGACGCAGTGGTTGTTCGCAGGGAGGCCCGAGGGTTCAACGGCACCCCTGCAGGTAGCCCTTGCCCGCCTTCTCGGGTACGCATGGCCAGACCAGAAGCCTGACGAACTCGACCAGTTCGTTGACCGAGATGGCATTGCAGCTTTGCAGTCGCTCCCGGGGGAGCCCGATCTTGCGACACGTCTCCGCGAACTGCTCGCAGCCGCCTATGGTGACGAGTGGTCAAGCGCAGTAGAACGGACGCTCGTAACGGACGCTGGCGGCAAGAACGCTCGCTTGGAGGACTGGCTCCGCGACACCTTCTTCGCGCAGCACGTCAAGGTCTTCAACAACCGCCCCTTCCTGTGGCACATCTGGGATGGCCGTAAGGACGGGTTCTCGGCGATCGTCAACTACCACCGGCTCGACCACAAGGCGCTGGAGAAGCTCACGTTCACGTCCTTGGGTGCGTGGATCGAGCGCCAAAGGCATGAGACTGCAGCCGGTCGGGCTGGTGCAGATGCGCGTCTCGCTGCGGCTGAGGCATTGCAGGAGAAGCTCAAGCTGATCCTCGACGGTGCACCGCCGTATGACATCTACGTTCGGTGGAAGGCACTCCACGAGCAGCCAATCGGCTGGAACCCCGACCTGGATGACGGCGTCCGCCTGAACATCCGTCCGTTCGTGACGGCAGGCGTCTTACGTTCCAAGGTCAACGGCCCCAGGGACAAGGATCGCGGCACGAACGCCGATGGTTCTGACCGGCTCAATAATCTTCACCCAACGCTGGAGGAGCGCCGCGAGGCACGCCGGCAGGAAGGAGTTAAAACGTGAGCGCCGTGCGCGCGGTCGTTGCCCACGCCCTACGCGAGGCGGCGAAGTACAACACAGACGCAAGCGCGCCACCCGCAGCGGTCTTCTGGCCCGATCCTGACCGTGTTTGGGAGCCGGTGATCCATCTACTCCAGGAGGCAGTTCCGGTCCTGGTGCTGGGAGAGTATGACCCCGCGAAGGCCCAGGGGCCGGCCATCTGGATTCGCGCGGTCCTCGCCGCGTCGGAGTCAGTCGAGCTGCCTGTACACCTCGCCGAACGAAACGACCGGAACCCTTGGGTGATCTACCTCCCCGGCCACGGGCGAAGCGCACTGTCCGACGTCACCAGCCTGGACCCCGTGGTGTCACCCCTTGTTGAGGTTGCGTTGCGATCGAACTGGTGGCCGTCCGCGCACAGTCGTGCGGCATGGACCCCGCACTCCTTCCTCGGCTCGAAGGATGGGGCGGGCCTCGACATCGCGACCGATTCCAAGACGAGGTCCGCGCTGACGAGCGTGCTGGACCGGCTCCTTTCGGAGGACGTCGAAGAGCTGCTGCGTATGGGTCGATTGGATTCCTCGCGCCTGCACTCGCTCGTTATGACGGACAGCGTGCGGACTCTGTTGGAGTGGATCGACGAGCCGGAGGCTACGAAGCAGGAGCTTCAGGGCGCTCGGTGGGAGGCCTTCGTCGAGGCTTGCCGATCCTCGTACGGCTTCGACCCCGCCAGGGGCGGCCAACTTGAGGCAGCCGGGCGCCTTGGCGCGCGCGAGGGCGCATGGAGCGGCGTGTGGGCGCGATTCACCGACAACCCCCGTCGCTATCCCAACATCCCAGCAACACTGGACAAGGTTCGCCCCCAGGGCGACTTGTTCGGCGAAACCGATCCACACCCGGACTCCTGGCCATCGTGGAATCAGGAGCAGGAAGACGAGCTCCGCAGCGCATTGAATGCGCTTGAGGCGAAGGGTGACCTCGCTGAGACTCGCGCAGCCGTCAAGGAGCTCGCTGCCGAGCATCTGCGGCGCGAAGAGAGCGTCTGGGGGGAGCTCGGCCAGGCACCCCTCGCCCGCGCCACTGGCTACATCGCCGAGCTTGCGGACCTGACGGCGAACCCAGCGCCCACCGGAGACCTGAAGTCCCAGGCGACATGGCATGCGGCCGAGGGTCACAAGGTCGATGACCTCGCGTTGCGGGCCATCGCGGCGGCGACTTCCGCCGCAGATCGCGACGCCGTGTGCAAGGCGCTCAAGTTGATCTACGACCCGTGGGTGGAGGACGCTGCACGCACCTTCCAGTCCGCCGCTGTTGCTGGCTACAACGGCGAGACCGGCCTCGACGTCCCTGCCGGAACGTGCGTGGTGTTTGTTGATGCCTTGCGGTTCGATCTCGGACAGCGGCTGGCCAAGCGGTTGGCATCGTTGGAGGTGTCCACCTCACCGAGACTCGCGGCGTTCCCGACGCTGACCCCAACCGGCCAGCCCGCCGTGGCGCCTGTTCGAGCAAAATTCGGCGCCGGTCCGGCGTTCGATGCGGCCGACGCCCAGGGCCGATCGGTGAAGGGCGCGGTCTTCAGATCCGCACTTGCGGATGCGGGCGTGCAGTATCTCGATTGGAGGTCGGGCGAGACCGGCGACGGCAACAAGGTCGGTTGGACGCAGACGAACTCCATCGACGAGTTTGGTCACGCCCAAGGCCATGCTCTCGCCGACATGCTTGACCAGTACCTTGATCTCGTCTCGGAGCGCATTCAAGGACTCTTGGCTGCGGGTTGGCGCCGGGTCGTTGTCGTGACCGACCACGGCTTCGTCATGCCTGCTGCGCCAGCACAGAAGGTGGAGTTGCCGCTCGCCATCACCGAGGGTGATGCTGCGCGCAAGCCTCGGGTCGCACGGTTGAAGGCTGGAGCGGCGCGCCCAAATTTCCCCATTGTCGACTGGACGTGGGGTTCCTCGATCGAGATGGTTAGCGCCCCCGGCGCAGCGGCCTTCGAGGCGGGCACAATATACGAGCATGGCGGGCTCAGCCATCAGGAGTGCGTCACCCCCGTCATAGAGGTCACCGCCAGCGCAGGTGCCTCTGGACCTGTACAGATCGCCGATATTCGCTGGACGGGCCAGCGTTGCCGGATTGACTACGAGCCCGCCGAGGCCGATGTCGTTGCCGAGGTGCGTCTCGCTCCTGCCGACGCTGCCTCCTCGGTCGGCGGACCGAAGTCGCCGTTAGAGCCCGGAGAGATCAAGGTGCTCGTCGACGAAGATGAAGCAGCCGAGGGCACCATGGGGTACGTCGTGCTGCTGTCGCCTGACGGAAGCGTCGTCGCTCAACGCCAAACGACGGTGGGAGGCGCCGCATGACCGACACGATCACATTCGACGCGATTGATGAGCTGGCCGCCTCAGCCTTCGAGGGCTACGTTGTGCGTAAGGACCTCGCGCAGCAGTTCAAGGGCGCGTACCCGGTGCCGACGTACGTCGGTGAATTCCTCATTGGTCGCTACTGCGCCACCACCGACCTCGAAGAGATTGAGGAGGGTCTTCAAGTCGTTCGCCGCCTCTTGTCGGACCGAACCGTGCGGGCCGGCGAAGAGGAACTGTTCAAGTCGCGAGCACGCGAGCGGATGACGATCAAGCTCATCGACCTCGTCAAAGCGCGCCTGGACGCGAAGTCGAACGTGTACCTGGCAGAGCTGCCCAGCCTGGGACTAAGGGACGTGCGCATCAACGACGACGTCGTGCGAGACAACGAGCGCATGCTCACCGGTGGCTTCTACGCCGAGGTCGACCTCTACTACGACGCAGTGATCGCAGACGAGAGCAACGGGAAGCCGTTTGCAATCGGTTCCTTGCGCCCGATTCAGCTCTCGACTCGCGACTCGTTGGAGCGTCTTGCCGAGGGCCGTTCCAAGTTCACGACGGACCAGTGGAAGCATCTCCTGCTCCGCTCGGTGGGTTTTGAGCCGCGGCAGCTGTCACCGCGCGAACAGGACGTCCTGCTGCTGCGCATGGTCCCGTTCGTTCAGCGCAACTTCAACATGGTCGAGCTCGGCCCGCGCGGCACCGGCAAGTCACACCTGTTCCAGCAGGTCTCGCCTTATGCACACCTGATCTCCGGCGGCAAGGCCACTGTCGCCCGCATGTTCGTCAACAACGCCACCGGCCAGCGCGGACTCGTCGCCCAGTACGACGTTGTCTGCTTCGACGAGGTTTCCGGCGTCTCCTTCGATCAGAAGGACGGCGTCAACATCATGAAGGGCTACATGGAGTCCGGCGAGTTCTCCCGCGGCCGTGAGTCCATCCGCGCGGACGGCTCGATCGTTCTCGTTGGCAACTTCGACGTCGATGTCACCCACCAACAGAGGATCGGACACCTCCTTTCGCCGCTGCCGCCTGAGATGCGCGACGACACCGCGTTCATGGACCGCATCCACGCCTACCTGCCTGGCTGGGACGTCCCGAAGCTGAACCCGACCTACTTCACTCACCACTTCGGCCTCGTCAGTGACTTCCTTTCCGAGTGCTGGTCACACCTGCGAACTCAGTCTCGACTCGCCTCAATACAGGGACGAGTCAACTACTCCGACGCGCTATCTGGTCGCGATCTGTCCGCCATCAACAAGACGGTCGATGGCTTGCTGAAGCTTCTATCTCCAGACGCGGAAGCCGCGATCTCCGACGAGGACCTGGAGTGGGCCGTCCGTATCGCTCTTGAATGCCGTCGGCGGGTGAAGGAGCAACAGCGGCGCATCGGTTCGGCCGAGTTCCGTAACACCCAGTTCGGCTACCGCATCTCGGAGGGCGTCGAGCAATTCGTGACCACCCCCGAGCTCGCCAGCCCCGACTCGATCGGGCTCGACCCGCTCCCACCCGGACAGGTTTGGGCGATCGCTGAAGGTGGTGGCGAAGCTGGGCCTGGTCTTTATCGCATCGAGGCAGCTGACACGCCTGGCGCCGGGGCCCGGGGACTCCTCAACCAGGCCGCGCCGCCCCCCCTTCGGGAAAGCTTCAAGGTCGCCGAGCAGAATCTCATCGCGCAGGCGCGTTCGCTTGTGGGGGACCGCGATCCCCGCGAGCACAACTTGACGGCGCAGGTACGCGCGCTCGACGCCGCGAAGACCGGCGCCGGCCTTGGTCTGCCGATCCTCCTAGCGCTTTGCTCCGCCATGCTGCAACGGTCCATCCGAGGTGGGCTGATCGCGGTCGGCAACTTGTCTCTCGGTGGCGGTGTGGAGACCGTCCTGAACGCTGCTGCGCTGGCCGAGCATGCGATGGAGAAGGGAGCCACGACGCTGCTGCTCCCGGTGGCCGCACGGCGCCAGTTGCTTGACGTCAGCGATGAGGTTGCCACTAAGGTCTCGTTCCTCTTTTACAGCGACGCCCAGGACGCCCTCGTGAAGGCGTTGGACGAATAAGCTGTCACGCAGTCGCGAATGTTCATCTGCAGGCCTCGCAGGTGGGTGATGGCTGGCGTCGACTGGGTAAGGGCCGCCTTGCGGGCTACCTTCCGCGTCGCCGGCGTCCGCGCCGACGGTCTCACGGCACCGCAGTCCCACATCGTCGGCGTCGAGTTCCGCCGGGACGAAGAGACGCACCGGACGGCGCTACTGGTTGTGGAGGAGGACGGCGGGCTCCGCGTCTGTGGCACCCCGTGACCCGCGTCCCGGCGCCCCGGCTCCGACAGGGCCGGGGCGCCGGACCAGTCAGCCCTGTGACGACCGGCGCATGGACCACATCTGCGCGGGGCGCTCGAACTGGGTGGCGACCTCCCAGCTCACCGCGCCGTTAACGACCTCCCTGCGGAAGTTGCCCACGGCCACCCGGGCCAGCTCCGGGTCGGCGGCCACGCGGCGGGCCAGCTCCAGCGCCCGATCCTCGACGGCGGCGTCCTCGACCGATTCCCACGCCAGGCCCAGCTCCACGGCCCTGGTGCCGTTGATCTCCTCGCCGAACAGCGCCATCGCGGCGGCGGCCTCGCGGCCGATCAGCCGGGACAGGATGACGAAGTGCCCGCCGCCGGGGTGCAGGCCGCGCTTGAGGAAGCCGGCCAGCAGCCGGGCGTCGTTCGCGACGATCCGCAGGTCGGCGGCCAGCAGCATGTTCATCCCGGCGCCGACGGCGGACCCGCGGACGGCCGCGATGGTCGGCACCTTCACCTGGCCGAGCCGGTAGAAGGAGTCGTAGATGCGGCCCATGCCCTCGTAGGCGTCGGGCGCGGCCGGGTCCTTACCGGCGTTCGTCAGCGTCGCGACGTCATCACTTAGAACGCAACGACTCGCGCACCACATGCATTATCTGCGGGCCATCCTCGGGCTCGGCGTCCACTGCCTACGCCGAGAGGTCCTGAACGATGTGTAGGACGCCGCGGCCGCGCTCCTTGGCGCCGTACATCGCCCGGTCCGCCAAGGAGAGAACCTCGTCCAGCGTCGTCCCGGGCGCAGCCATCGCCAGCCCGATGGAGGCCGACACCCGCACCGTCCGCCGTCCCACCTCGACCTCGTCCACCAGCACGGCGGCCAGTCCGTGCCCGATGGCCTCCGCCGTCGCCGCGTCCACTCCGGGCAGGACGGCCACGAACTCGTCCCCGCCCAGCCGGCCGACCACCGCTCCCGGCAGCTCCCGCTCCAAGTGCCGGCGCAGCCGGTCGGCGAGCCGGACGAGCAGCTGGTCCCCCACCGCGTGCCCGCCGCGGTCGTTGACCTCCTTGAACCGGTCGACGTCCACGAACAGCACCGCTCCCCCGACGGCCAGCGCCGCGCGGCCGGTGTCGAGCAGGTGGCTGCGGTTGGCCAGCCCGGTCAGCGGGTCCTGCCGTGCCGACCGCAACAGCGCCTGCCGCCACCCGTCGGCCTTGGTGGCCACCGCGGTCAGCCGGTCCACCGTCTCCTGCAGCCGCACCGCCTGGTCGGCGTCCGCGTCCTCGGCCAGTCCCGCCGTCGACGCGGCCAGCGTCTCGAGCACCGTCTCCAGCGGCAGGCCGGCCGTCACCACCTCCAGCGTCCGGCCCTGCGCGGCCAGCAGCTCGCCGTCCCACCGGTGCGAAGCCACCTGCCGCCGGAGCGACAGCACGCTGCGCACCAGCCGCACCTGGTTCTCCAGCAGCTCCTGTTCGGCCAGGGAGAACGCCCGCGGCTCGTCGTCGAAGACGCCGAGCGAGCCGAGGACGAAGCCGTCCTCGTCGATCAGCGGCACCCCCAGGTAGGAGCGGATCGCGCCGGCCGCCACGGCCGGGTTGTCGCGGAAGACCGGGTGGTCGAGCGCGTCGGCCACCTGCAGCGGCGCCCGCAGCGCCACCACGTACGCGCAGAACGACAGCTCGTCGGGCACGTGCGAGTACGGCGCGCCCGCGCCCCGCTCGGCCGGGAAGCACTGCTCGTCCGGGCCGACCAGGTTGATGACCGCGATCGGCGCCTCCACCGTCCGCGCCATGTACGCGACGACGGCGTCGAGGTCGGACACCCCCGCGTGCCCCGGCAGCCGGTAGCTGGCGATCGCGGCCAGCCGGGCCGCCTCGGCGACGGCAGGCCGCGGATCGGGCAGCGGGACGTCGGCCGGCGCGGACTCGGGCAGGCGGGGCGTCGGGACGGCGGCGGTCACGCGCGGCGACGCTAGCCGCCGAGCGTCACCGACGGAACACGCTGCGACACCGGGACACTCCTCGACGTCGAGGCGCCGAGCCGGTCCTCCCCGACGGCGGCCTTGAGCTCGGCGGGACCGCGACTTCCCGCGGTTCGCGGCCCGTCCCGCGGCCCAGGGCCGTCCGCCTCTGTCGTCGCGGAACCCGCCGTCGCGACGCTCCGGGTCCCACCCAGATCGGGAGGTCGGCACCGTGTACGTCACCCAGGGTCTGCACCGCCACGTCCAGCAACGCGCGGACGAGATCGCCACCGCCTGCGCCGGCCGCACCCGGACCCACGCCGAGTCCGTCGACCGGATCGCCCGCCTGGCCGCCGCTCTCCAGCAGCTCGGGATCAGGGACGGCGAGCGCGCGGCCGTCCTGTCCCTGAACTCCGACCGCTACCACGAGTTCCTCGGCGCGACGCTGTGGGCCGGCGGCGTCGTCGTCCCGGTCAACATCCGGTGGAGCGTCCCCGAGATCGCCGACTCCCTCGCCGAGGTCGACGCCCGGGTCCTCGTCGTCGACGACGTCTTCGCCGCGTACACCGAGCCCATCCGGGCGGCTCACCCGCGCCTGGAGCACGTCGTCCACGCGGGCGACGGCCCGACCCCCGAGGGCATGCTCGCGTTCGAGGACTTCGTGGAGGCGAACGAGCCGGTCGAGGACGTCCGCCGCGGGGGCGACGCCCTCGCCGGCGTCTTCTACACCGGCGGCACCACTGGCCGGTCCAAGGGCGTCATGCTCAGCCACGACAACCTGTTGACGTCGTCGATGGGCGCGCTGGTCGCCAACCACTTCCCGCCCGGCGGGGTGGGCCTGCACTCCGCGCCCATGTTCCACCTCGCCGCCTTCTCCAACTGGGTCGGCGCCGTGGTGATCGGCGCCACCCAGGTGATGATCCCGGCGTTCGACCCGGTCGCCGTGCTGACCGCCGTCCAGGAGCACGGCGTCACCGACCTGCTGCTGGTCCCCACGATGATCCAGCTGGTGGTCGACCACCCACGGGTCGACGAGTTCGACCTGAGCAGCGTCCGCCGGGTGGGGTACGGCGCCTCCCCCATGTCCGACGCCCTGCTCAGCCGCGCGATGAAGGCCCTGCCCAACGCCCGATTCCTGCAGGCCTACGGCATGACCGAGGTCGCCCCGGTGGCCACCCTGCTCACGGCCGAGGACCACGAGGACCCGGCGCACCGGCGCTCGGTCGGGCGCGCCGCCCCGCACGCCGAGGTCCGCGTCGTCGGCCCGGACGACGTCGAGCTCCCCCGCCGGGAGGTCGGGGAGATCGTGGTCCGCGGCGGCCACGTGATGCTCGGCTACTGGGACCGGCCGGAGGAGACCGCCGAGGCGCTGCGCGGCGGCTGGATGCACACCGGCGACGCCGGCTGGATGGACGACGAGGGCTACGTGTACCTCACCGACCGCATCAAGGACATGATCATCTCCGGCGGGGAGAACGTGTACTCCGTCGAGGTGGAGAACGTGCTCGCCCAGCACCCGGCGGTGGCCACCTGCGCGGTCATCGGGGTCCCCGACGAGACGTGGGGCGAGCGCGTGCACGCCGTCGTCGTCCCGGCGGCCGGCGCCGCTGTCACCCTCGAGGAGCTGCGCTCCTTCTGCGCCGAGCGCATCGCCGGGTACAAGACGCCGAGGTCGATGGACGTCGTCGACGCGCTGCCCCTCTCCCCCGTCGGCAAGGTCCTCAAGCGGACCCTGCGCGAGCCCTACTGGGCCGGGCAGGACCGCGCCGTCCACTGACGGCCGCGTGCAGGGGCGGACGCCCCTGGTCCGGCACGCCGGTCCGAGGAGAGCATCGGGGACGTCCAGGACATCCGCGGAAGGAGCCGTGCCATGACCCAGACCACGGGCTCAGCGGTCTCGAAGGACCGGGCGCGTGAGGCGATGACCCGCTTCGTGGCGGCCTGGGAGCAGGGCGACCTGTCCGTCGTGGACGAGGTGTTCGCCGAGGACCTCGTCTACCACGGGCCCCCGTTCCCGGACATGGGCCGGGATGAGCTGCGGGACTTCATCGCCGGCTTCCGGACGGGCTTCTCCGACATCCACGTCCAGGTGCACGAGCACGTCGTCGACGGGACCACCTCCGTCCACCGCTGGACGGTCGAGGCCGTCCTCTCCGGGACGACGCCGGTGCTCCCGGGAGTGGAACCGACCGGGAACCACTCGTCCGCCGACGGCGCGCACGTCCTGCACTGGACCGGGGAGAAGGTGTCCGAGGCCTGGCACCTCGGTGACTGGCTCGGCTGGCTGACCAAGGCGGGTGTGCTGCCGCCCGCGCCGGGCATGGGGGGCTGACCGCCCCGACGTCCACCGCGATCCGCCGAGGACGACGGGTCGCTCGGCGTCCGGGCCATTGCCTCGCGCACCGAGCGTCGCCAGGCTGAGCCGGAACGCCGTAGGGGCGTTCCCGCCAGGTCAGGAGAGCGGCCCATGCACGCACGGTCCACGAGCATCCGCGGTCACGCGGCCGGCATCGACGCCGCCATCGCCTACGTGCGCGACGACGTCCTGCCGAAAGTCCAGGACACCGACGGCTGCGTCGGCCTCTCCATGCTCGCCGACCGCGACAGCGGCCGCTGCATCGTGGCGACCGCCTGGAGGGACGAGCAGGCCATGCGCGCCACCGCCGCCGAGGACCGCACGGTGCAGCACCGCCTGCTGCACGTCCTCGGCGGCGGGCACGCCGACGTCCAGGAGTGGGACATCGCAGTCCTCCACCGGGACCGTCCGGCCGGGGACGGCGCCGGCGCCCAGGTCACCTGGGCCCGCATCGCACCGAACCACCTCGACGACCTGCTCGAGGCCTACCGGCACAACCTGCTGCCCAAGCTCCAGGAGCTGCCCGGCTTCTGCAGCGTCAGCATGCTGGTCGACCGGCGCCTCGGCCGGACGGTCAGCGTCACCAGCTTCGAGGACCGCGACGCCGCGGGGCTGGTGCGCCGGCACGCCCGGTCGCTGCGCGAGCAGTTCGCGCAGGCCCTGGGCGCCAAGATCGTGGACGTCGCCGAGATGGACCTCGTCCTCGCCCACCTGCACGTCCCCGAGGCGGTGTGAGCGGTCTCAGTCCTCGGCGGACCGGCGCATCGACCACATCTGCGCGGGGCGCTCGAACTGGGTGGCGACCTCCCAGCTCACCGCGCCGTTGACGACCTCCCTGCGGAAGTTGCCCACGGCCACGCGGGCGAGCTCGGGGTCGGCGGCCACGCGGCGGGCCAGCTCCAGCGCGCGGTCCTCTACGGCGGCGTCGTCCACCGACTCCCACGCCAGGCCCAGCTCCACGGCCTTGGTCCCGTTGATCTCCTCGCCGAACAGCGCCATCGCCGCGGCGGCCTCGCGGCCGATCAGCCGCGACAGGATGACGAAGTGCCCCCCGCCGGGGTGCAGGCCGCGCTTGAGGAAGCCGGCCAGCAGCCGGGCGTCGTTCGCGACGATCCGCAGGTCGGCCGCCAGCAGCATGTTCATCCCGGCACCGACGGCGGACCCGCGGACGGCCGCGATGGTCGGCACCTTGACCTGGCCGAGCCGGTAGAAGGAGTCGTAGATGCGGCCCATGCCCTCGTAGGCGTCGGGCGCGGCCGGGTCCTTGCCGGCGTTCGTCAGCGTCGCGACGTCGCCGCCCGCGCAGAACGACTTCCCCACCGCCCGGACGACGAGCGCCCCGACCTCCGGCTGGGCGTCCACCTCGTCGAAGACGTCGATCAGCTCGCCGGCCATCTGCGGCGTCAGCGCGTTGCGGCGGTCGGGCGCGTTGAGCGTCACCACCGCCACGCCGCCGTCGACCTCGAGCAGGACCTCGGCGTCAGCCACGAGCGCACCTCCGGATCGGGGCCCGCAGGCCCGGGGGACCATCCGCAGGCATCAGACCACGACGCCGTGTTGCCGCCCTGCGCGGGCCGGTCCCACACTCGGCTCCCCACCTCCGGAGCTCGCATGCCCGCCCGCCGCGCCGCTGCTCTTTCTGTTGTCGCGCTGCTGGCTGCGGGCTGCACCGGTGTGGACGGCGATCCCAGCCCGGCACCGACGACGTTCACCGAGCTGCTCGGCACCGCCGACCTCGACGCCGTCGCACCCGCCGGCGTGGACGTCCTCGACCTGGCCGCCGGTCCGGACGGCGCGCTCGTCCTGCTCGCCGACAGCGCCGACCCGTCGGTCACCTACCTGGCGCCGGTCGATGAGGACGGCGTCGGCGACGTGCAGCGGCTGGACGGCCCCGGCGAGCAGCTGTTCGTGGGACCCGACGGCGCCGTCCTCGTCCTCGGCCCGGGCAGGCTGACCACCGTGGGCGGCGGCACCGTCGAGCTGGACGTCGACGGGGAGGCCGCTGCCCTCTCCCCCGACGGCCGCCGGCTGTACGTGGTGGCCGAGGGTCGGCTGGCCGCGGTCGACCCGACTGCCGGCGAGGTGCAGGCGACCGCCGACCTCGAGCCCGGCCTCACGGTCGAGGACCTCGCCGCCGGACCGGACGGGCCGGTCGCGCTCATGAGCGACGCCCGCGCGCTCGACCTGGCCGACGTCGCCGTCCTGGGCACCTGGGCCGAGGACCTGGGGCGGGGCGAGCTCGTCGAGCTGGCCTCCGACCGCCCGGCCAGCATCCCGTCCGCGCTGCGGCTGACCGACGACGGCGATGCGGTCGTCACGCTCACCGTCCACGGCGACGACCCGTTCCGCCTGTCGGTCGTCGAGGACGGCGAGGTGACCGCCACGCACCCCATCCCCGGCACCGACCGTCCCCCGGCGGACCTCGCCGTCTCTCCCGACGGGCGGGTGGCCTACCTGGCGGTGGCCGGGTTCGAGGTGGAGTCCGGCGTGGTCACGCTCGACCTGGCCGACGGCGAGCAGGTCGACGACGTCCGGCTGTGCGAGGGGCAGGGGGTCTTCGGCCGGATGGCGCTGACGGGTGAGCGGCTCACGGTGATCGGCTCGTGCATCAACGCGGACAACTCGTCGACCACCGCGTTCGTGCTCGGGTAGCCGTTCGGGTGGGTTGTCCCCAGGGTTCGATCCGGAGCGGTGCTGTTCTGGTTATCGTCCGCGATCGTGCGGAATCCCGGCACCGGACGGACGAGCCTCATCGCGGTGGTCCTCGGCGCGGCGCTGCTCCTGCCCGCCTGCGCGGCCAGTGACGACGACGAGGCGCCGAGCACGAGTCTGCCGACGACGTCAGCGCCCGCGAGCACCACCGAGGCCCTGCCCGTGGTGGGTCCGGCTGACTTCCCCGTACCGCCCGAGGCCCGCACCCAGGACGCCGCCGGCGCCGAGGCCTTCCTCCGCTACTGGATCGACCTGCTCAACCGCCAGCAGGCGATCCCTGCTGGCCAGCCCATCCGCGACCTCGGTCCCGAGTGTGACGAGTGTGTGCGCATCGCCAACGCCTACGACGAGACCGCTGCTGTTAGCCAGCGCTATGCCGGCGGCGAGATCGCCGTCAGTGCTGTAGCGGCTCCGCTGCTTGAGGACAACCGAGCCCTCGTCTCGTTTGCAGCAAGTGTGAACGCCGTCTCGAAGACGGACGCCGCCGGGAATGTGGTCGAAGTCGGCCCGCCGGCGGAGGCCAATCTCGGCTCTGGCCTGTATCTCGCTTGGTCGTCGAACCTTGGGAGTTGGCTCGTCACGGAGTTCAACCTGGGATGAGCTGTCGCGGTCCGCTATGCGTGGTGTTGACGCTTCTGCTGGCTTGCTTCGGAGTTGCGCCAGCTGCAGCGGACTGTGGTTGGACCCGCTGTCCCGACACCGGACTCGAAAATGGGGCTGCAACGGTCGAGTACTCGGGCGGGGTGGTCAACGAGCTAGTCAGCGGTGGCGGGACCGCAGCTGTGGACTACGTCTGGCGGTTGATCCGCCCATGTGCGCTCACTGACGAACGCGAGGGATCCTGCACGGCCATCGACTTTCAGGACTGCCCCGCCGAACCAGGGCAGGTCGTCCGCTATCTCTCCGTCCAGCAGCGCCCCGTCGTGCGTCCGGACGGCACAGCAGTAATCCCGGTAACCCCCGGCTTCGGTCCTGGAGACCTGCTCGGCGCTTGGACGACGCTCCGCACGGCGTGCATCGACATCACGGCGCTCAACCCGCCGCCGTCGCCGGAGGAGGTGTTCGCCTACTTCCAGCGGCTGCCGCTGCCGCAGCTGACCACCTCGCACGCGCCACCGGGGCGGGGCCTGGCCGGGCTGCCGGTCGTCTTCTGGACCGACGCCCCGACCACCCAGACCTTCACCGTCGACGTCCGCGGCTACGCCGTCGTCATCGTCGCCGAGGCGCAGCGCTACACCTGGCGCACCGGCGACCCCGCCGTGCCCACGCTCACCACCACCGTCCCCGGCGGCGCCCATCCCGAGCAGGCCACCGAGCACCTCTACCGCTCGGGCACGTACACCGCGTCGCTCACCGTCACCTGGGGTGCCACCTTCACCGTCGACGGCAGCGCGCCGGCCGACGTCCCCGGCACCACCACGACCGACGGCCCGCCGGTGAGGTTCGACGTCGTCGAGGCCGCCGCCGTCCTCACGAACCCCTACGACTGACCAGCTCGCAGGCCCGCGCGTGCGCCGGGCCGCGCCGCGACTCCTTGTCGTCGTCCTCACGTCGAGAACACACTCGCCGGCATGCGCCCCAGCCCCGGGCTCGTGCTCGCCGCTCTCCTGCTGACCGGCTGTGGCGGGGCGATCGCGGGGACGGCGATCCCGGGGCCGACGAGGGTGTCCCTGACCGACGTCGCGGGCGCGGACGCCGAGGTGCTCGACGTGGCCGCCACCGCCGACGGCCGGTCGGTCGCGCTGCTGGCGCCGCCCGGCGGCCCCCTCACCCTCGCCGACGTCGCCGCCGACGGCACCGTCACCGCCGTCCCGCTCCGCGGCCTCGACTCCGAGCGGCCCGGCCTCACCCGCATCGCCGCGGACGGCGACGGCGTGGTGGTCGTCGGGTTCGCCGCCGGCCGCGTCGCCCTCGTCGAGGCGGACCTGCGGCGCGTCGGTGCGCCGCGGCCGGTCGGCACGCTCGGTGCCGCCGACGTCGCGGCGCTCGACGCCGTCGTCCGGGACGGCGTGCTGCACCTCGCGCTCAGCGGCATCGACGGCACGCACCGCCTGGTGGCGGTGGGCCCCGAGAGCGGCGTCGTCCGCGACGAGGTCGCGCTGCCCGGCACGCCGCGCGACCTGCACACCTCGGGGGACGGACTGGTCGTCGTCGCCACGGACACCGGGCGCAGCGCGTCCGTCGTCATCATCGACGGTGAGCTGGAGATCATCGGCGAGGTGCCGCTCGGCCCGGGTGCCGCCGGCCCGCTGACCGTCGTCGACGGCCACGTGTATGCCACCGTCGGCGGGTCCGGCGACGTCTCGATCGCCCGCGGCTCCGAGGTGCTGGCCACCGTGCCCGGCGACCTGCCTGCGCTGGTGACGGTCGACGGGGACGAGGCCACGCTCGTCGACACCGTGGCCGACGGCGAGGTGCCGCGGGTGCTGCAACGCAGCGTCGACCTGGCGGCGGGCGAGGTGGTCGCCGAGGTGGAGCTGTGCGACGGCGGCGCGGTCGACGGGGCCGACGTCGACGGGTCCGGCAGGGCGTCGGTGGTCAGCGACTGCCGCGGCGAGCCGGTGCTCTGGCGGTTCGGCTAGGCCGGCGGCTTCCAGCCCGGGTCGCGGCCGGTGACGCCGAGCAGCCGGTCGAGCGCGGGGGCGTCGGCGGGCACCGGCACGACCGGGCCGTAGAGGTCCGGCGGGCGGTCGTCGCCGAAGGACTCGGCGAACGCGCGGCAGGTGTCGGCGTCGGCGTCGCTCACCTCGTAACGCTGGCCGGTGGCGGCGGCGAGGTCCCAGCCGTGGACGACGACCTCGTCGAGCGCGACGACGGCGGTCACCTCGCCCGGCATCTCGACCCCGCCCGCCGCCGTCATCCCCTCGTGTGCCGCGGGGTCGCGCCAGGCCGCGGCCAGCGCGTCGAGCTGCGCGGGGACGAAGGTGCGCCAGTCGGCGGGCAGGTGCGCGGGGTCGGTGGAGGCGGTGCCGTCGACCGGCGTCTTCTCCGCGGCCATGCGGAAGGCGTAGGCGAGCCCGGCGAGGTGGCCGAGCAGCCCGGCCACGGTCGTGCCCTCGCACGGGGTGGGGGCGGTGAGCTGGTCGTCGCGGATCCCGGCCACGACCCCCGCCGTGGCGGCCGCTGCGGGTCCCAGGTCGATCGTCATGCCAGGGGAGACCGCCGCCGTCCCCCAGAATGAGCGGCGTGCCGAGGTACGACCGCGACGCCGCCCGGTGGGAGCCGTTCCGCCGCCGGCTGGCCGGCCTGCTCGAGCGGCTCGGCGACGGCCGGTTCGTCATCGCGCAGGTCCCCGACGGCGCCTACGTGCAGTTCATGAACGAGGGGACGAGCCTGCTCGGCGAGTGCTGCGACCCGCGCCTGTTCGACGACCTCGCGCCGCGCGCCGCCGTCCTCGACGAGCGGATCCGCGCCGTCGGCTGGGCCCCGATCGACCCGCACGGCGGCTCCCCGAACCACAGCGTCACCTGGTACCCGGGCGCGGGGACGCCGGCGGGCGTCGTCGACCCGGACGATGCCCGCGACGCCGCGGAGCTCGCCGTGCAGACCTTCCGCCGGGTGTTCGACGTCGCCGATCCGCGCCGCCTGCACCTGCCCGACGACGGCGCCGGCGACGACACGACTCCCCCGGCGCGGGTCCTGCCGCTTCGGCCGCGCTGAGCCGCGGACGGAGTTCAATGGGCCCGTGTCGGTCGGACCGGACGCGGCTGCCCTCGTGCTCCCGAGCGCGGGGCCCGACCCGATCCCGCTGGCCACCGCGCTGGCCGCCGTCCTCGGGTACGCGCGCGGGCGGCGTCCGCTCTTCTTCCGCTCCCCCAGCGTGCCGCAGGGCCGGTGGGTGCAGGTGCTCGCCTACGCCTTCGACCGCTTCGACGGGCAGCCACCGGAGACCGGCGACGGACCCACCGACCGCGACGTCCTGCTCGCCGAGGGTCTGCACGGCCGGCTCGACCCGGCGGGGTGGCGCGAGGTGCGCGGTCGGCTCGACGACGTCTGGACGGACTACGCCGCCGCGGTCGACCGCGCGGCCGGGCGCCCGATGTGGGAGCTGACCGCCGACGAGTTCTCGGTGCTCATGGAGCCGGGCACGGTCGGGGCGGCTCTGCGGTCGGCGACCGAGGGGCCGGGGGCGCGGCACGTCGTCGCCGCGCTGCACCACCGTTCCCCCGCGCTGGTGCCGCTGACCGACGGGCACACCCGCCGCCAGCTGTGGGGCCACCTGCGCGAGGGCGACAGCGGGCCCGCGGCGATCGTGCACCGGGAGCTCACCGCCAACGCCGACGCGTTCGCCGCGCTGGAGACGGCGACGGCGCGGCTGCTCGGCCGCCCGCTCAGCCGGGTGCGGCTGCACGACGTCCTGCTGTGGCTGTCCGGCTCGCTGCGGATGACGCACGCGGTCACCGTCGGCCGGGCGCTCGCCGCCGAGTCGGACCAGGGCCTGGAGGAACTGCTCCCGGCGTGACCGGCGCCGGTCGATCATCGGATGAGTGCACGCGACACGCGCCGACACGCCGGTGCGAGCGGCACGCAGGCGATGATCAACGCCGGCACCGGCGCGCCGTTCCGCCTGACGCCCGGTCTGCCGATACGAGTAGGGAACGGGCGCGACGACGGCCCAGGGACGAGAGGACCGCATGCACCCCCGCACCCGGCTCGAGACGGTGATGGCCGCTCCCCTCACCACCGGGAACCTGCTGGCCGACTGCGAGCGCTGGTGCCGCGACGCCCTCCCGCCCCGGGAGACCTCACCCGCCGCCGTCCCCGCCCCGCGCCCCGCTCCGGTCGAGCGGCGCGGCGCCCCGGCGCGGGTGGAGCGGCGCCGCGTCCCCGTCACCGGTGCCGCGGTGCGGGCCATCGCCCGGACGCTCACCGAGGCGGCCAAGGCCCAGCACGAGGCGGAGGCCGGCGCCGCCTGAGCCGCCCGCAGAATGCTCGCAGGTTGCTAGCATCCTGCGACATGAGGACGCTGTACCTGCGGAACGTCCCGGACGAGGTCGTCGAGCGGCTGGAGCGGCTCGCCGCCCGCGAGGCGACGTCCGTGGGCGCGCTGGCCGTCCGTGAGCTCGCCGAGGCCTCGCGCCGCGCGGACAACCCCGCGCTCCTCGGTGCCCTGCCGGACCTGGGGATCCCCGCCGAGGACGTCGTCGCCGACCTGGACGCCGAGCGCGCGGGGCGGTGATCGTCGCCGACGCCTCGGCGGTCGTCTCCGGCCTGCTGAACGCCGGTGCTGCCCGGGACCTGCTCGCGCGGGAGCGGATCCAGGTGCCCCACCTGGTCGACGTCGAGGTGGCCAGCGCGCTGCGGCGGGCCGCGACCGCGGGCTCCGTGACACCGGGCCAGGGGTGGGCGGCCCTCGACACCTGGCGCCGCCTCGGGGCCGCCCGGCACCCGGTCACCGGGCTGCTCGACCGCGTCTGGCGGCTGCGGGAGAACCTCACCGCGTACGACGCCACCTACGTCGCGCTGGCCGAGGCCCTCGGCTGCCCGCTCGTCACCGCCGACGGGCGTCTCGCGCGGGCGCCGGGTCTCCGCTGCGCCGTGACGGTCGTCCCGCGGTAGCTCCCCGCGGAGGTGCGTGGCAGCGGCGCGCGAGCACGGGCACCCGGGTGTCGCCCGGCGGACCGGGGGAAGTCCCTGCGCATGACCGACGACGACCCGTACCGGCTGGCCCGCTTCGTCGAGGCGCAGACCGACACCTACGCGCAGGCGCTCACCGAGCTGCGCGCCGGGCACAAGACCAGCCACTGGATGTGGTTCGTCTTCCCGCAGGTGGCCGGCCTCGGCCGCAGCGCGACGGCGCAGCGGTTCGCGATCTCCGGGCTCGACGAGGCCCGCGCCTACCTGGCCCACCCGGTGCTCGGCCCGCGGCTGGTCGAGTCCGCGCAGGCGCTCACCGAGCTGCCCGGCTCCGATGCCGCCGCGGTGCTCGGGTCCACCGACGCGGTGAAGCTGCGCTCGTCGATGACGCTGTTCGCGCGCGCCGATCCCGGCCAGCCGGTGTTCCGCGCCGTCCTGGACCGGTACTTCGGCGGCGAGGAGGACGACGCGACGACGTCCCGGCTGTAGTCCTCCGCCGACTCGTGCTCTGCCCACACCTGTGGGCAGAGCACGAGCGAGCGCGGACCACCACCGGCACTCCTGGGGCAGGAGTTGCGGGTCACCCCGGTCCGCCGGGCGGCGGGAGGCGCGGTCGGCGAGAGTTGATCGTGTGAGCGACGACCAGGGATCCGGCTACGTCAGCAACGGCCAGGAGTACAAGCGCGACACGAACTACATCACCGACCGGATCACCGCCGACGGCTCGAGCGACTGGCCGGTCGAGCCGGGGCGCTACCGGCTGGTCATCGCCCGCGCCTGCCCCTGGGCCAACCGCGCCGCGATCGTGCGCCGGCTGCTCGGCCTCGAGCCGGTCATCTCGATGGGTATCTGCGGGCCCACGCACGACGAGCGCAGCTGGACCTTCGACCTCGACCCGGGCGGGCGCGACCCGGTGCTCGGCTACGAGCGGCTGCAGGAGGCCTTCTTCGCCCGCGACCCCGAGTACCCGCGCGGGATCACGGTGCCGGCGATGGTCGACGTCCCGACGAAGGCCGTCGTCACCAACGACTTCATGCAGATGACGCTCGACTTCTCCACGCAGTGGACCAAGTACCACCGCGACGGCGCCCCCGACCTCTACCCCGAGCACCTGCGGGACGAGATGGACGAGGTGATGCAGCGCGTCTACACGGAGGTCAACAACGGCGTGTACCGCTGCGGCTTCGCCGGCTCGCAGCGCGCGTACGACAAGGCCTACGACCGGCTGTGGACGGCGCTGGACTGGCTCGAGGAGCGGCTGTCGACGCGGCGCTTCCTCATGGGCGACACGATCACCGAGGCCGACGTCCGGCTGTTCACCACGCTGGCCCGCTTCGACGCCGTCTACCACGGCCACTTCAAGTGCAACCGGCAGAAGCTGTCGGAGATGCCGGCGCTGTGGGGCTACGCGCGCGACCTGTTCCAGACGCCGGGGTTCGGTGACACCACCGACTTCCCGCAGATCAAGGAGCACTACTACGTCGTCCACGCCGACATCAACCCGACGCAGGTCATCCCGATGGGCCCGGACACGTCCAACTGGCTGACCCCGCACGGGCGCGAGGAGCTCGGCGGCTCCCCCTTCGGCGACGGCACCCCGCCCGGGCCGGTTGCCGCCGGCGAGGAGGTGCCGGCGTCACACGGTCCCGGCGGCATCGGGCACCGGCCCGACGACGAGCGCCGCTGACGGTCCCCGCTGCCTGACGGTGCCGTCCGGGCGGGACGACGCCGTCAGCGCGGCCGGGCCTCAGCCGCCTCCGCCGCCTCCGCCGCCACCGTCGAAGCCGGCGCCTACGTCGCCGCTCGCCCTGCCGCCGAGCGGGAAGCGGGACGGGTCGGGGCGAACGCCCCGCTCGCCGAGGCCGTAGTCGTCACCACGCCACTCCTCGGCGCCCGTGCCGTACCGCTGCAGCGCGACGACCAGGAAGAGGAACATCGCGAGAGCCGCGAGCACCACGATCACGGTCATGGCGCGAAGGTCCCGCGCGTCCCGGCCGGACGACAGGGCCCTCCGACCCCGGTTCAGTCCCCGCCGCCGCCGTCCCCGCCGCCGTCGGAGCCCCCGTCGGAGCCGCTGTCGACCCAGTCGCCGCCGGACCAGCTCCCGTCACCGCCCCCGGGCCGGGGACGCTGCCAGGACAGGATGCAGTAGAACGCCATCGCGACGACGGCGAGGATCGAGAGCGCGGCCACGGCCGGGCACCGTGCCGGACGGCGGGCCGCAGCGCCAGGGGTCGGCGCGCGGGTCAGTCCCCGCCGCCTCCGCCGCCGCCGTCTCCCCCACCGCCACCGGAGTCGCCGCCCCAGCCGCCGCCGTCGTGGTGGCCGTGGTGTCCGCCGTCGCCCCAGCTCCCGCTGTCGCCGTACCAGCCGCCGCCGTCGCCGCCGGAGCGCCGGCCGCCGCGCCGGGCGGCGCGTATCGCGGCCGTGAACATGGCGGTGAGCACGAGCAGGACCAAGGCGATCACGATCCACGGGAGCACGGGCGGCACCGTGCCCGACGCGTCGGCCGGGCGCCAGGGGTCCACGCGCCTCAGCCGGCCGCACACTCCTCGGTGCGCTCGACCTCGGCCGCGCACCGGGCCGTCGCCGCGGCGGTGGCGAGGGTGTCCCGGTCGAGCCACTCGAGCAGGAACCGCGAGCCGTACACGTCGACGACGGTGGCGCGGTCGGGCAGCGGGCGCAGCGCGCACGAAGTCGTCATGACGTCATGACTAGCACAGCAACATGACGCGCACATGGCGGTCCGGCGTCCCGCGGATGTCACGGTGGGATCGGTCGACGGGGGCGGGGCGCCGGTGTCGCCGCCGCCCCCGTCGTCCGGAGTGTCGGGCGGGGAGGTCAGGGGTGCCGCGCGACCGACCTGTGCGAGGAACCCCCAGCCCCGATACCTCCCCGCCCGGTGGCCCCGGCCCAGCGGTGGCCAGATCGGGGTCACGCCCGGGAAGGCAGCGCCCAGTCGGCGGTGCGGTGCGGGAGGGATCCCCGACCTCGGCCGGCGGCTGGTGCGCGCCTGGCAGGGAGGTCAGTCGGGAGAGAAGGACGGGTCGCGCAGGACGGCGGCAACGACGGCGGAAGCCGACATCGGCACCGGGACGGTGCAGGAAGCGGTGGCCGGCACGCCCGACGGGCAGATCGCGGCCAGGGTGGTCAGCCAGGTCGAGGCCGACATGGTGGGCGCCGGCGGCGCGATCGGCCGCGGCTCGGGCGCCACCGGCGCCGTGGGCTCGGTGGGGAGCTCGTTCTCGAGCGACGGCGGGTCGGCGGGCCGGGGAGCGGTGGACTGCTGCCGGTGCGCGGTCCTGGACGCCGGGCTCGGGGTGGCGTCGTCGGACGCGCCGCACTCGGCCCGTGGGGCGATGAGCAGCACGGCCACGGTCGCCGGGGCGACGGCAAGCCCGGGGGCCTGCGTGGTCCCGACGGTCGCCGCCCCGGCCACGGGGGCGGCCTCCGCGACGGGAGCAGACGACGGGGTGGTGGCCGGTGCAGTGGTCACACCGGCGGCCGGCGTCTCCACGGTCTCGACCGCGGCGGCGGCCGGCTCGGCCACCGGCGCGACAGCCTCCACCACCGGCGCGACAGCCTCCGTCACCGGCGCGACGGCCTCCACCACCGGCGCGACGGCCTCCACCACCGGCGCGACGACGGTCTCCACCACCGGCGCGACAGCCTCGACCACCGGGACGAGCGGCTGGGTCACCGCCTCGACCACCGGGACGGCGACGGGCAGGAGGGGCTCGACCACCGTGTCGACGACCGGTCCGACCGTCCCGGTGACGACCTCGGTCACCGGCACGACGGGCGCCGTGACCGTATCGGTCACGGGCACCAGCGGATCGACGACCGTCTCGAGGACGGGCGCGACCGGCTCGACCACCGTGCCGACCACCGGTGCGACGTCCTCGACGACGACGGGGACGAGCGGCTCGGTCACCGTCTCCACGACCGGCACGACCGGCTGGGTGATCGTCTCGACCACGGGCGTCACCGGCTCGACCACTGGAGCCACAGGACCGGTGACCACCTCGACCACCGGCGCGACGACGTCCACGACCACCGGGACGACCGGCCCGGCCACCGTCTCCACCACCGGCGGGACGACCTCGACGACAGGAGCCACCGGTTCCGTGACCGTCTCGACGATCGGCACCAGCGGCGGGGTGACGGCCTCGGCCACGGGGACGACGGGCTCCACCACCGGGGCGACGACGTCCTCGACCACGGGGACGACGGGCTCGGTGACCGCTTCGACGACCGGGGCGACCGTCTCCACCACTGGCGGGACGACCTGCTCGACAACCGGAGCCACCGGCTCGGTCACGGTCTCCACGACCGGCTCGACGACCGTCTCGACCACCGGAGCCACGGGCTCGGTCACGGTCTCGACCACCGGGGCCACCGGTTCGGTCACTGCCTCGACGACGGGAGCGACCGGCTCGGTGACCGTCTCCACGACAGGCGCGACCGGGTCCGTCGCCGGCTCGGTCACCGGTGCGAGCGGCTCGGTCACGGTCTCGACCACCGGAGCGACCGGCTCGACCACCGCCTCGACCACCGGGGCGACGACGTCGTCGACGACCGGGAGGGGCACCTCGAGGACCGGCTCGGACACTTCCGCGGAAGTGCCCGCGACCGCCTCCGGAGCGGGCTCGGGGACGTGAGCGGGCTCGGGGACGTGAGCGGGCTCGGGCGCCGGTGGGGGCTCGGACGTCTCCGCGGGAGCGTCGGCGACCGGCTCGACCACGGACTCCACGACCGGCTCGACCACGTGCTCGACGGCGACCTCGTCGACCGTCGCGGTGACCTCCTCGACCACGCCGCCGAGCAGGGAGCCGTCCGGAGCGGGCGGGTCCTCGGCGCGCGCCGAGCTGGAGACGACCACCAGGAGCGTGTAGACGCCGGCCACCAGGCCGCACAGGAGGAGGACCCGACGGGCCCAGTCAGCGACTCCGGCGCTGCTCACCGACCCCCGTGTGGAAGTCCCCTCCCGCACGGACGCAGACTAGAACGACTCCATCCGAAATGCTCGTCGATCACGGCTACGGGGCGTACCGGGACCTCCCCGACCCAAACGACCCGACCTAGACCACGCGGATGCGCAGCCGGCGGAACCCGCGGCCCTTGTTCTCCATCTTGACCACCTCGACCCGGCCGACCATCGCCGTCGAGGCGACGTGCGTGCCGCCGTCGGCCTGCAGGTCGAGACCGACGATGTCGACGATCCGCACCTGATCGATGTCGGGCGGCAGCAGGTCGGTCGCGGTCCGGATGAGGTCGGGGATCGCGTACGCCTCGTCGCGCGGGAGCGTCCGGACCCGGATCGGCCGGTCGGCGGTGATCTCGGCGTTCACCGCCTCGGCCACGCGGTCCTTGAAGTCGGCCGGCACCTCGGCGAGGTCGAAGTCCATCCGCGCGGTCAGCGGCTCCATGTTGCCCCCGGTGACCTTGGCGCCGAAGTCGCGCAGCACCACGCCGGTGAGCACGTGCAAGCCCGAGTGGGTGCGCATGAGCGCGGTCCGGCGCTCGTCGTCCAGCGCCCCGCGGACGGCGGTGCCCGGCGGTGGCACCGGGTCGCCCTCGACCGGGATGAGGTACAGCTCGTCGCCCTTGCGGGTGCCGGCGATCCGGGTGCGCACGCCGCCCCACAGCAGCACGCCCTCGTCCGGCGGCTGGCCGCCGCCGCCCGGGTAGAAGGCCGAGCGGTCGAGGACGATCCCCTGCTCGGGGTCGGCCGCGACGACGGTCGCGTCCCACTCCCGCACGGTGGCGTCGTCGAGGTCGAGGCGGTGGGTGTGCCCGTGCCGGTCAGCGCTCACGGGCACCCATCCTGCCGAACGCGCCCCGGCTCAGGCCGCCGTCTCCTCCTCCGCCAGGCGCACGCGGTCGGCCCGGTCGAGGAACGCCTCGACGAGCCGGGCGCAGGCCGCGGCGGCCTCCGGCTCCCGCTCGGCGATCTCCCGGCGCAGCCCGGGCACCAGCGCGGCGGCCTCCGGCGGCGGCGGGCCGGTCAGCTCCCAGGTCTCCTCCCAGGCGGAGAACGCGCCCGGGTCGATCTCCGGGTGGAACTGCACCCCCAGGTGCGGGCCGGCGGTGAACGCCTGCACCGCCCGGTGGGTCCGCGCGACCTCCACCGCGCCGGGCGGCACGGTGAACCGGTCGCCGTGGTACTCGAACCAGGGGCCGGCCGGCACGAGCGCGGGGTCGGCGGTCTCGACGTCGAGGAAGCCGTGCTCGCCCTGCGGCGCCTGCGCGACCACGCCGCCCAGCACCCGTGACAGCGCCTGCCCGCCGAAGCAGACGCCGAGGACCGGCGTCCCGGCGCCGACCGCGCGCCGCAGGTAGGCGAGCTCCGCGGCCAGCCACGGCACCGTGTCGTCGTAGGCGGCCGCGCCCGAGCCCATGACGACCAGCGTGCGCAGCGTGGCGGGGTCGGGCAGGTCGGTGAGCAGCGGGGAGTCGCCGACCGTCGTCCCGACGACGACCGTCAGCCCCTGCGCCTCCAGCGCCGGGCGCAGGGTGCCGACCAGCCGGTGCCCGCGGGAGGCGTCGGCGTCGTGGACGAGGACGAGCGCGGTCTGCATGCACCCAGTATCCGCGGGCTCACCGACGGTCCCGGACGTCCCGCGCCGGGGTGCCCCCCTTCCCGGCGGGCCGCCGCCGGAGCAGGCTGACGCCCGCGGCGGTGCCGCCCGGGCAGCGCCGCCCCAGAGAGGAGCGGCCATGTACGCACGCTCGACCTCCGTCGCGGGCACACCGGAGAAGCTCGACGACGGGATCGCGTTCGTCTGCGACGAGGTCATGCCCGCGCTGGCCGACATGCGCGGGTTCGTGGGCCTGTCGATGCTCACCGACCGCGCCAGCGGCCGGGCCGTCGTCACCTCGTCCTGGCGCGACGTCGAGTCGATGCGGGCCAGCGCCGACCGGGCGCGCGCACTGCGCGAGCAGGCCGCGGAGGTCTTCGGCGGGGACGTCACGGTCCAGGAGTGGGAGGTCGCGGTCATGCACCGCCGCTCGGAGGCGCCGGCGGGCGCGTGCACCCGGGTGACCTGGTGGCGCGCCGACCCCGCCGGGCTGGACCGGGTGCTCGACGCCTACCGCAGCGTCATGGTGCCGCGGATGGAGGACTACCCCGGGTTCTGCAGCGTGAGCCTCATGGTCGACCGGGAGGGCGGCCGGGCCGCGTCCGCGGTGACCTTCGAGGACCGCGAGGACATGGACGCCGGCCGCGCCCACGCCCGCGCCTCCCGGGACGACTTCGCCCGGTCCATGAGGCTCGAGATCACCGACGCCGAGGAGTTCGACCTCGTCCTCGCCCACCTGCGGGTGCCCGAGACGGTGTGAGGCCGGGCCTGTCCGCCTCCCGCGGGCGGGAGGCGGACAGGCGGCTCAGACGACGGCGGTGAAGGGCGGCCAGACGTCCTGCGGGCCGGCGGCGACCAGGCCCGCGCCGAGGAACCGCGACCAGGTCAGCTCGCTGCCCGCCTCGTCGCGCCAGGACCAGCAGCGCCGGGTGAGGTGGTGCAGCCGGTGCTCCTGGGTGAAGCCGATCGCGCCGTGCACCTGGTGGGCGAGCTTGGCCACCCGCTCGACGGCCTCCCCCGCGCGCACCTTGGCGGCGGCCGCGGCCAGCCCGATCGTCGCCTCGCCGCGGCCGAGGGCCTGGACGGCGGCGTCGACCAGCGCGGCGGTCGAGGTGACCTCCCCGGCCATCTGCGCCAGCTCCACCTGGATCGCCTGGAACTTGCCCAGCGGCCGGCCGAACTGGTGCCGCTCGCCGGCGTACTGCACCGTCCAGGCCAGCACCTGCTCCAGCGCCGCGGAGATCTGCACCGCGCGGGCCAGCGCGTAGCGGGCGCGCACCTCCGCGGCCCGGGCCGGGGTCAGCAGCGCGCCGCGCGCGCCGACGCCGTCGAGCACCAGCGAGCCGCGCGGCTCCCCGGCCAGGTTCACCGCCCGGGACGCCGTCAGCCCCGCGGCGTCGACGACGGCCAGCACCGCGCCCTCGATCCCGGCCGGCGCGGTGGCCAGCACCGCGACGTGCCGGGCCACGCCCGCCCACGCGACGTCGGTGGCGGTGCCGGAGAGGGTGAACCGGCCGGGCCCGTCGCCGTCGTCGGAGGGCTCGGCGGCGACCGTCCCGTCGACGGCGACGGTCAGCGGCTCCTCCGGCGAGGGCAGGTCGAGGTCGGCGGCCACCACGGCGGGCCCCGCCACCAGCAGCTGCTCGGCCACCGGCACGGCGGCGGCGCCGGCCGCCAGCGTGCGCACGATCGCGACGGCGTCGGCGAGCTCGCCGCCGGAGCCGCCGGCCTCCTCGGGCAGCCCGACGCCGGTGAGCCCGGCCTCGGCCAGCGCCGACCACAGGCCCTCGTCCCACGGCCGCTCGGCGGTGAGGACGAACGGCTCGTGCCCGGAGAGGATGTCCCGGACGGTCTCGACCACCAGGTCCTGATCGCTCATCGCAGCCCCAGCCCCCGCGCCACGATCCCCTTGAGGATCTCGTTGGTACCGCCGCGCAGCGTGTAGCCCGGCGCGTGCAGCTGTGCCTCGGCCAGCGCCCGGCCCAGCGGGTCGGGGCTGTCCAGCGACGCCGGGACGTCGACCACCCGGCGCACCTCGTCGACGACGTCCTGCTCGAACGTCGTCCCCATGTCCTTGACCAGCGCGGCCGGGATGTCGGGCAGCTCCCCGCGGTCCAGCGCGGCGGCGATCCGCAGCGACAACTGGCGCAGCGCCAGCGCCCGCGCGGACAGCCGGCCCAGCGTGGCCAGCTGCGCCGGGTCCAGCGACGACGCGGCGCGGCGGCCGAACTCGGCCAGCAGCGGCCAGGTGGACAGGAACCGCTCGGGGCCGGACCGCTCGAAGGCCAGCTCCGCGGTCACCTGGTGCCAGCCGGCGCCCTCGGTGCCCAGCAGCATGTCGCCCGGCACGACGACGTCCTGGAACACCACCTCGTTGAAGTGGTGGCCGCCGTCGAGGATGCGGATCGGGTTGACCGTGATGCCGGGCAGCGACAGGTCGACCAGCAGCTGGGTCAGCCCCTGGTGCTTGCCGCGCGGGCCCTCCCCGGGCGGGCCGGTGCGCACCAGCACGATCCCGTAGTGGGAGTGGTGCGCGTTCGACGTCCAGATCTTGGCGCCGTTGACCACCCAGTCGCCGTCGGCGTTGCGGGTGGCGCGGGTGCGGATCGAGGCGAGGTCGGAGCCGCTGTCGGGCTCGCTCATGCCGATGACGAAGTAGCACTCCCCCGCGGCGATGCGCGGCAGGATGTCCTTGCGCTGCGCCTCGGTGCCGTAGCGCAGCAGGTTCGGCCCGGACTGCCGGTCGGCGATCCAGTGCGCGGCCACCGGGGCGCCGGCCGCGAGCAGCTCCTCGGTGACGGCATAGCGCTCCTGCGCGGTGCGCTCGTGGCCGCCGTACTCCTTCGGCCAGGTCATGCCCAGCCAGCCGCGGGCGCCGAGCTTGCGCGAGAACTCCGGGTCGACGCCGGACAGCCAGGTGTCGACGTGCGTGGTGAAGGACCCCGCGGCGAGCTCCTGCGCGAGGAACTCCCGGACCTCCAGGCGGACCCGCTCGGCCGCCTCGGACGGCGGCGCGGGCGCCAGGGTCAACTGGTTGCTGCTCATGACGGACACGTCCCCACGTCGGCGTGGCAGTTGTCGCCCTCGGTTCTACCGTGCGCCCGGGTGCAACACCCGCGCCCGGGTGTGTCGGACGCCTCCGCCCGCCGGGCGGGGGCGCGGTCAGCCGCGGTCGTCGCCGCCGGGGAACGCGTCCCGCGCGAGCTGGCGCAGCCCGTCGGCCACGTCACCGGCCACCGTCGTGAGCCGGTCGACGGCGCCGGTGACCAGCCGGCGCACCGCGACGGGGTCCAGCCCGAGCACGGAGCCGAGTCCCGCGGCGACGTCGATCCCCGCGAAGCCCGGAGCCGGCTCGGGCGGCTCCGCCCGCCCCGGCGTCCAGCGCATGGCGTCACCGGAGACCGTGACGTCCCCGGTCGCGCCCTCGAGCACGTCGGTCAGCTCACTGCGCGTCTGCTCCACGGCGGCCTCCTCGCGCCCGGCCCCGCGGACGGGGCGGTGGCTGCGATGGTCCGCCTCCTCCTCCCGGCCCGCCAGACCCCCGACCGGCAGCCGGGTGAGGACGAGCAGGGCGACGTCGTCGGCGCGGCGGGGCCCGGCCAGCGCGTCGAGCAGCCGGTCGCACAGGGCGTCCGGGTCGGTGTCGCCGGGGGCCGCGGCGGCGACGGCGCACAGCCGGTCCAGACCCTCGTCGATGTCGGCGGTGCGGCTCTCCACCAGGCCGTCGGTGAACAGGACGAGCGTGGCGCCGGGCCGCAGCCGGCCGCGCCACTCGGGGGCGGGACCCGGCGGGGCGCCGAGCAGCCGGCCCGGGCGGACGTCGAGCAGTGTGGCCCGCCCGCCCTCGACCAGCAGCGGCGGCGGGTGGCCTGCCGAGGCGATCCGCAGCCCGCCGGTCGGCGGGTGCAGCCGGGCGAACAGCGCGGTGGCCATCCGCGGCAGGCCGAGCAGCGGCCAGCTGCCGTGCAGCCGGTCGACCAGGGCCGCCGGCCCCGGCCGGTCCACCAGCAGCGCGCGGTGCACGCTGCGCAGCTGCCCCATCGTCGCCGCGGCCGTCACGTCGTGGCCGACGACGTCGCCGACCGCCAGCGCCACCTCGCCGCCGGGCAGCGGGACGACGTCGTGGAAGTCGCCGCCGACGTCGGCGCCGCGGCTGGCCGGCAGGTAGCGGAGGGCGACGGCGTACCCCGGGACCTCCGGCGGCGCGGGCGGCAGCAGGCTGGCCTGCAGCGTGTGCGAGGTGTGCTCGTCCAGCTCGTGGCGCTGGGCGGCGTCCATGCCCTGCGACATCTGCAGCGCGAGCTGCTCGGCGGTCTCGACGTCGGCCTCGGTGAACGGGCCGCGGCGCACGTCGGCGGCGAGCGAGAGCACCCCGAGCGGCCGGTTCTCCGCGACCAGCGGCACGCAGACGAGGTCGGCGAGCTCCAGCGCCCGGGTGACCTCCCGGTGCCGCGGGCTCGTGGTGGCCCGGGCGAGCTCGGCGTCGGCCGCGCCGCGCAGCCAGACCGTGCGGTGCTGGGTCAGCGCCCGCACGCTCGGGTGCGAGCCGTCGCGGCGGGGCAGGTGCACGTCGCGCAGCTCCTCGACCAGCGGGCGGCGGGCCGGGTCGGCGTGCGCGACCACCGGCTCGGCCAGCCCGTGCTCGGTGAGCACGTCGACGACGCACACGTCGGCCAGCCGGCGGACGGTCAGCTCGGCGAGTTCCGCGATCGTCTCGGTGACCCCGTGCCCGGCGGCCATGAGCCGGGCGGCCTCGAGCAGGAACGCCGACCGGGCCGCCTGCCGGACGGTCTCCTCGTGCAGCCGCACCCGCTCGAGCGCCTGCCCGGCCTGCCGGCCGAGGGTGGCCAGCAGGTCGGCGTCGGCCGGCGCCAGGGAGCCGCGGGCGCCGGGCTCGGCCAGGCTGATCAGCTCGCTGTCGTCGGTGACGCCGAGGACCAGCACCAGCGCGCCGAGGTGTCGGTCGTCGGCCGCCGTCACCGGCACGACGACGACCGCCTCCTGCCCGGCCTCGGCCATCGCCTCCGCGAGCCCCGGCCACCGGTCGCGCAGCGCCGGCCCGACCGGCACCGACCGGACGCCGCCGGTGCGGACCAGCTCCGCGCCGTCCCGCGCCGCCGCGGCCAGCTCGCCGAGCAGGTGCGGCGCCACGTGGTCGCTGGCGGCCAGCGCGACCGGCATCGGCGCCCCCTCCGGCCCGGGGAGGGCGAGCCACAGCGCGGCGCCGCCGGCCTCCACCGCCGCCCGCGCCCGGCGGACGACGACCTCGGCGACCTGCTCGGCCGACCCCGCCGCGGCCAGCTCGGAGACCACCTGCTGCAGCGTCCGCGCCCGCGCCTCGGACTCGGCCGCGGCCCGCTGCGCGGTGAGCAGCGCCCGCTCGTAGCGCCGCCGCGAGGTCGCCTCGAACACCGTGGCGCGCACCAGCAGCGGCTGCCCGTCGTCGTCGCGGACCTCGACCGCGTTGACCAGGCACGGCAGCACCGAGCCGTCCGCGCGGACCACGTCGAGCGCCACCTCGCGGACCGCCCCCTGCAGCCGCAGCAGCGGCGCGAGGTGGGTCTCGTAGAACACCCGGCCGCCGGCGTTGAGCAGGTCCGGCAGCCGCCGGCCGCGGACGTCGCCGGGCTCCCGGCCGGTCCAGGTGCAGAAGGTGCGGTTGACCTTGACCACCCGCCCGTCGGGGACCATCGACAGGTAGCCGCAGGGGGCGTTCTCGTAGAGGTCGGCGGGGTCCTCCTCCAGCAGCCGCGCGAGACCCTCCGGCTGCTCGAGCCGGTCCGGGGGCGGTGCGCGGTCGGTCACGGGCCGGCCGGGCCCCCGAGGAAGGCGCGGATCGCCGCGGTCGTCTCCTCGGGCGCGGACAGGTGCGGGCAGTGCCCGGTGGCGGCCAGCCGCCTGAAGACGCTGCCCGGGACCTGCGCGTGCACGAACCGGCCGACGGGCTCGGGCGCGATCGCGTCGTCGGAGCACTGCAGCACCAGCGTCGGGACCCGGACCGCGGGGAGGTCGGTGCGGTTGTCGGAGAGGAACGTGACCCGGGCGAAGTCGCGGGCGATGCGGGGGTCGGTGCGGCAGAAGCTCGCGGCCAGCTCCGCGGCGACGTCGGGGTGGTCCGGCCCGGCGACCACCGCGGCCAGCGCCGCCGCCCACTGCGCCGGGTTGCTGTCGAGCGACTCCAGCAGCGCGGCGACGTCGGCCCGGCTGAAGCCGCCGGTGTAGTCCTCGTCGTCGACGTAGCGGGGGCTCGGGCCGATCATCACCAGCGCGCCGAACCGGCCGGGGTCGGCCCGCACCGCCAGGACGCCGATCATCGCGCTCACCGAGTGGCCGACCAGGACGACGTCGGTCAGGTCCAGCTCCCGGACGACGTCGAGGAGGTCCTCGGCGTAGCCGCGCAGGGTGCCGTGGCGGACGGGGTCGTAGGCGGAGACGTCGGACCCGCCGGCGCCGACGTGGTCGAAGGTGACCACCCGGTGGTCGACGGCGAACTCGGGCACCAGGGCCCGCCACATCGTCTGGTCGCAGCCGTACCCGTGCGCGAGCACCATCGGCCGGGCCCCCTCCGGCCCGCTCACGCGCACGCAGTTCCGCGTGACCACCGTCACGCCCGGGACGGTAACGGACGCGGGCGTCCCTGTCCCCGCCCGCCCGCGCACGGACCCCTGTCCCTCCGCCCGGCGGGCTCCTACCCTGCCCCCGTCCCGGACGAGACCCGGTCCGGTCCCTCCCCCCTGAGCAGCACCGGAGGTGCCCCGTGACCGCCGTCCCGACCTCCCTGCGTCCCCCCGCACCCGCCGCGGAGGCGCCCGCCGCGACCCGGGCCGGCGACTCCCAGCGCGTCCTGCACCGGCTGGTCCGCCGGGAGCTGCGGACCCTCGCCGAGCTGGCGACCTGGGCGCCGCCCGGCGACGCCGCGCGCACCGCGGCCCTGACCCGGCACGCCGACCTGGTCGGGCGGGTGCTGCTGGGCCACCACGCCGTGGAGCGCGAGCTGCTGTGGCCGGCCCTGGAGCGCGCGGTGCCGGCCGGCGCCGCGGGGTCCGCGCGGGCGCGGGTCGCCGCGTGGACCACCCGCTGCGCCGCCGTCGACAACCGGCTGCGCGACCTGTCCACCGCCGCCCGGCAGTGGGCGGTCGCCGGCACCCCGCCGGCCCGCGACGCCTTCGCGCTGGCCTGCCTGGACCTGGCGGCGGTCGTGGACGCGCAGACCGCGGCCGAGGAGCGGGAGCTGCTGCCGCTGCTGGAGGCGCGCCTGCCGGCGCGGGAGTGGACGGCGATCGTGCACGCCGCGCGGCCGGCGCTGTCGGGCCGCGAGCGGCTGACGGTGCTGGGGCTGGCCCTCGAGGACGCCGCACCGGCGGAGCAGGCGCGGCTGATGGCGGGGCTGGGCCGAGGCACCCGGCTGGTCTGGCGGCTGGCCGGGCGGGCCCGCTACCGCGCGGCGGTGGTGCGGCTGCGGGGTGCCCCGCCGGCGCACTGAAGGGCGGGCCGAGGAGCGGGCGCGACGACGAGCCCGCTCCCGGAGAGGTCAGTAGCGCGACGTGCCGCAGTCCCGGCAGCGCTTCTTGGCCGTGGTGGTCTCGCCGTGGCAGTTCGGGCAGGTCCAGGACGCCCGCTCGGTGGGGCGCTCGGTGGTGGTCGTGGACATGGTGTTCTCCCCTGTCTTCCGGGAGCCCCCGACGGTAGGCAGCCGGGATGTCGGGCAGGTGTCCTGCGGGTTGCGGGACGACACGGTCTCCCCTGGCTCCCCGCCCATCCCGTCACGGCGCACTGGCAGGGCACTGGTACGCGGGTGCAAGCCGGGCCTCCAGTCGGCGTCCAGTCCCGTACAGGGGGTGCGCGGGAGCGTCCTCGCAGCGAGCCGGACAGCGGCTCGACCACCGAGGAGGCACTGCCATGACCCGCACCGCCGTGACCCGCACCGCCGTGACCCGCACCGCCCTGACCCGCACCCGCGCCGCCCGCACCGTGCTGCGCACCGCCGTCCCCGCGACCGCGTTCGCCGCCGTGCTCGCCGGCGCCGGCATCGCGTCGGCCGGCTCGGTCGCCTACAACGCCTACGACACCGACGCCAACGGCTACGTCGACCTGTACGCCTTCGACGACAGCGGCGACCGGTACGAGGACACCTGGGCGGTCGACTGGGACGAGGACGGCTACGTCGAGCAGGTCGCCGTCGACACCGACCTCGACGGCTGGGCCGACACCTTCGCCTTCGACGGTGACGAGGACGGCTACGTCGAGGAGGTCGGCGTCGACACCACCGGCAACGGCCTGCCCGACGTGTGGGGCGCCGACTCCGACCTCGACGGCTACGTGGACGCCGCCGCCTACGACGTCGATGACGACGGGTACGCCGACTTCTCCGAGCTGATGGCCCCGACCTCCTACGCCTACGCGTCGGTGACCTACGTCTTCGCCGAGGCCGACGGCTGGACCTACTGGGAGGTGTCGGTCGAGTACGGCTACGGCCTGAACTCCGACCGGGACGACAGCGGGATCGAGCCGGCGGCCGGCGGGACGTTCACCGCCGCCGAGGACACCGCCGCCGGGGACACCGCCGCGGGGGACCCTGCGCACGAGTGGACCGGCGACCCGGTCGCCACCGCGGTGCGGGAGCTCGCCGGCCTCTTCTGAGCCGGCCGATGAGTCCAGCGCCCGGCGCCGGTCCCGAGGAGGTGGCCGTCTTCCTCCTCGTCCCCGGCGCCGGTGGGCGCGCCTGGTACTGGCACCGCCTGGTCCCCGAGCTCGAACGCCGGGGTCACCGGGCGGTCGCCGTCGACCTGCCCGCCGACGACGACACCGCCGGGCTCCGGCGGTACGCCGAGGTGGCGACGGCCGCGCTCGACGCCCGGTCCGCGGACGGGGACGCCGTGGTGGTCGGGCAGTCGATGGGCGGGCTCACCGCGCCGCTGGTGGCCGCCCGCCGGCCGGTGCGGCTGCTGGTCCTGCTCAACGCGATGGTGCCGCGGCCCGGCGAGACCGGCGGGGAGTGGTGGGACGCCGTCGGTCAGGCGGAGGCCCGGGCGGCGTGTGCCCGCGCGCAGGGCCGGCCCGTGGACGACGACGTCGAGTCCGACTTCTCCCACGACGTGCCGCCGGAGGTGTGGGCCGCCGGGGCCGAGCACGCCGGCGGCCAGTCGGGGACCCCGTTCGGCGAGCCGTGGCCGCTGGCCGCCTGGCCCGACGTGCCCACGAGGGTGCTCGCCGGCGCGGAGGACCGCTTCTTCCCGGTCGCGCTGCAGCGGCGGGTGGCCAGCGAGCGGCTGGGCCTGGAGATCGTCGAGGTCCCCGGGGGGCACCTGTGCGCGCTGAGCCGGCCGGGAGAACTGGCGGACGCCCTCGACGCCCAGGTGGCGCAGACCTCGCCCCGACACGCGGGCGGGAGATGACAGCGAGGGGGTGAAAGGCGCAGGATGGTCGATTGCCGCGCGCGCCAGAAATGGCGCTCGAAATGGCGACGAAGAGACCTTCGGCCATTCTAGCAGAGGGAAGTGCATTGCCGGCGAGCCCGTCCGACGTCGTCCCCGACCCCGATCTCGCCTCCGCGCGGGACCTGGCCCTCGAGCAGGAGTACGTCACCGACCTGTACCGCCGGCTGGACGCCGCCCGCGAGCTGGCCAGCACCCGCTGGCGCCAGGCGATCACCTGGCCGGCCGTCGACCCGCAGGCGCTGCAGGAGCGCGACGCCACCGTCCGCTTCCACGGCGAGCGGGTGGTCGCGCTCGACGCCGCCGAGGCCGGGCTGGTCGTCGGCCGCATCGACCGTGTCGACGACGGCGGCGCCCTCTACGTCGGCCGGATCGGCCTGCCCGGCGACGACCCGGCGCAGGACCCGGCGCTGGTCGACTGGCGAGCGCCCGCGGCCCGGCCGTTCTACGTCGCGACGCCGGTGCAGCCGCTGGGCATCGTGCGCCGGCGGCACATCCGCACCCGCGGGCGCACCGTCGTCCGCCTCGACGACGAGGTGCTCACCGACGGCGTCATGGGCTCGGGCCTGACCGGCGAGACCGCGCTGCTGGCCGCGCTCGACGCCTCGCGCACCGGGCGGATGACCGACATCGTCCGCACCATCCAGGCCGAGCAGGACCGGGTGATCCGCAGCGACGCCGCGGGCGTGCTCGTCGTCCAGGGCGGGCCGGGCACCGGCAAGACCGCCGTCGCGCTGCACCGGGCGGCCTACCTGCTCTACACGCACCGCGAGCGGCTGGCCCGCCGCGGCCTGCTCGTCGTCGGCCCGACGCCGACGTTCCTGCGCTACATCGCCGACGTGCTGCCCTCCCTCGGCGAGACCGGCGTGCTGCTGGCCGGGCTCGGGCAGCTGCGCCCCGGCCTGGACGCCCGCGGCGAGGAGTCGCCGGAGACCGCGGCGGTCAAGGGCCGGCTGGAGATGGTCGACGTGCTGCGCGCCGCGATCGCCGACCGGCAGGTGGTGCCCGCCGCGCCGCGGGAGGTCGAGGTCGACGGGTTCCGGCTGCGGCTGCGGCCGATCGACGTCACCCGTGCGCAGAACGCGGCGCGGCGCGCGGACCCGCTGCACAACCTGGGCCGGCCGGTGTTCGTCCGCCGCGTCGTCGACACGCTGACCAAGCGCTACGCCGACCGGCTCGGCCGGGACGTGGACGGCGGCGCGGGCCTGCTCGACCGGGAGGACGTCGCCGCGCTGCGCCGCGAGGTGAGCGAGGACCCGGGCGTGCGGTCGCTGGTGGCCGAGCTGTGGCCGGTGCTCACCCCGGAGCGGCTGCTCACCGACCTGTTCGCCGACCCGGCGCGGATCGCCGCGGCCACCCCCGGCTGGTCCGACGCCGACCGCGCGCTGCTGCACCGCCCGCGCGGCAGCGCGTGGACCCCGGCCGACGTGCCGCTGCTCGAGGAGGCCGAGGAGCTGCTCGGCTTCGACGACAGCGCGCAGCGCGCCCGCGCCGACCGGGACCGCCGCCGCGCGCTGCAGCGGGCCCAGGAGACCCTCGACGTGCTGCACGGCTCCCGGTCGGTGGACCTGGAGGACGAGCACCTGGAGGCCGAGGTGCTCAGCGCCGGCGACCTGCTGTCGGCCGAGGACCTCGCCGACCGGCAGCGCGAGCTGGACCTGCGCACCACCGCCGAGCGGGCCGCCGCCGACCGCACGTGGACCTTCGGGCACGTCGTCGTCGACGAGGCGCAGGAGCTCTCGCCGATGGCCTGGCGGCTGCTGGTGCGCCGCTGCCCGACCCGGTCGATGACCGTCGTCGGCGACGTGGCGCAGACCGGCAGCCTGGGCGGCGCGCAGCGGTGGGACGCCGTCCTGCGCCCGCACGTCGGCGACGCGTTCCGGCTGGAGGAGCTGACCGTCAACTACCGCACGCCGGCCGAGGTGATGGCGGTGGCCGCCGACGTGCTGGCCGCGACCGGCACCGGGCTGCGGCCGCCGCGGTCGGTGCGCACCGGCGGCACGCCGCCGGTCGCGGAGGTCACCGGGGAGTCCGGGCTGGCCGGGCGGGTCGCCGCGGTCGCCGCGGACCTCGCCGGCCGGGAGGGGACGACGGCGGTGATCGCGCCGCCGAGCCGGGTGGCCGGCGTCGTCGCGGCGCTCGGGGAGCTGCGGCCGGACGTGCAGTCCGGGCCGGGCGCGGACTCCTCGCTGGGGCCGGTGGTGCTCACGCCGGGCGAGGCCAAGGGCCTGGAGTTCGACTCGGTGGTGGTCGCCGACCCGCAGGGCGTGCTCGACGAGGGCGTGCGCGGGCTCAACGACCTCTACGTCGCGCTCACCCGCGCCACCCAGCGGCTGACCGTGCTCTCCCCCGGCCCGCTGCCCGCGGTGCTCGGCCGGCTGGGGGCAGCCGCGGCCTAGCGGGGCCCAACCGCGGGCGCAGTGGGGCGCAAGCGCCGTCCGGAGGGTGGACGGCGTGCCCCGCTCCCGTCTGCTGACCGTGTCCGCCCTGCTCCCCGCCGTGCTGCTCGCGACGGCCGCGTGCTCGCCGGCCCCGGCGTCCGCGCCCTGGTCCGCCGCGCCGGCGGCCGAGGCCTCGCGGACCACCGTGTCCGTGCCCGGCAGCGGCCCGGCCGGGGACCACACCGACGCCCGCGGGGTCTCCGCCGGCCCGGACGGCACCACCCTCGTCCTGCTCGCCGGGGCCGACGCCGGCGTGGACGACGCCGCGCCGGGCGCCGCGCTCGCCGTCGTCGGCCCGGACGGCACGACGGTGCAGGCGACTGCGGAGCTCGCGCCCGGCTCCCACCCGGACGCCGCGTTCGGCTCCGGTGGTGCGGCCGTGGTGGCCGGGCTGGTGTGGCCGGGCACGGGACCGGTCGGCTACGCGCTGCAGGTCGTCGACCCGGCGACCGGGACGGTCACCGCCACCCTCCCGGTCGCCGTGCCCGCGGACGTGCTGCTCACCGGCTCGGCCGCGGCCGTGGGCCCCGACGGCGTGCTGTACGTGGCCGTGTCCCGCAGCGGCGGCCCCCCGCTGGTGCTCGCCGTGGACCCGGCCACGGGCTCGGTCCTGACCTCGGCCGACGCCGACCTCGCGATCGACGGGGTCGAGCCCACCTCCGCGGAGGTCGGGGCGGTGGCGGTCTCCCCCGACGGCTCCCGCGTGGTCCTGGTGGCGGAGACCCTGGGGCCCGACACGGAGGCCCCGGCCCGCAGCCTGCTGCTGGCCCTGACGCCGGACCTCCTGCCGCGGAGCGCACCGGTCGACCTCGCGCCCGGCTTCGTCCGCGCCGTCGTCGAGGACGTGGTCGTCATCGGCGACGGGACCGCATACGCAGTCGTCCGCGGTGCCGACGCCGACCGCACCGACCGCGAGCACGTGGTGGCCGTCGCGGTGGGCGCGACGGAGCCCACCGTGCTCACCGCCGACGGCGCCTTCCGCGGCACGCCGGTCACCGACGCCGAGTTCGACGGGACGGCGCTGTGGCTGACGCTGCAGCAGGAGCCGGCCGCGGCGTCGGTGGTCGTCGTCGACGTCGTGACGGGCGAGGTCGGTGCGCCGCTCGGCCTGTGCGACGAGCTGGTCGGGTACCTCCACGCCGGGGACGACGGCCGCATCGCCGTGACCGCCCGGTGCGACGGCGAGGCCGTGCTCTGGTGGCTCGACCCCCGCTGATCCCTCCTCGGCGGACGCTCGTGCTCTGCCCCCACAGCGGGGCAGAGCACGAGCGTGCGCGGACCCGGTCAGCGCGGCTGCATCACCACGCGGCTGGCCGGAAGGGCGGGGATGCGGTGCAGCGCGATGGTCAGGTCCTGGCCGGGAGCGAAGTCCGCCCGCAGCCGGGCCAGCCGGGGCGCCAGCGCGGCGAGCAGCGCGACCGTGATCCGCTCGCCGGGGCAGCGGTGGTTGGTCCGCGGGTCGCCGCCGCCCTGGGGCACCAGCTCGAACTCGCCGATCTCGCGGCCGAGGAACCGCTCGGGGCGGAAGGCGTAGGGCTCCTCCCACAGGTCCGGGTCGTGGTTCTGCCCGTACAGGTCGAGCAGCACCATCGCGTTCCTCGGGATCGTCTGCCCGGCGAACTCCAGCCGCTGCGGCGCCCGGCCGCCGATGAACGGCGCGAAGGGGTAGAAGCGCCGCACCTCGTGCGCCCACGCCTCGGCGAAGGGGGCGTCGGCGGCGGCCAGCTTGCCGCGGTAGTCGGGCCAGGTGGCGAGCGCGTGCCCGGAGAAGGCCAGGAACCAGGCGACGGCCGTGGTCGGGCGGATGACGTTGAGCAGCTCGACGGCGGCCACCCGCGGGTCCAGCAGCCCGCCGTCGGCGTCCCGGTGCGCGGCCACGACCTGCAGCACCGACCCCGCCGGCACGACGAACTCCCCGGACCGCACCCGCTGCACGATCCCCGCCAGCCACTCCTCCCACCGGCCGCGGGCCCGCCGCGCGCGCCAGTGCCGCGGCCCGCCGGTGGCGAAGCCGTCGACCATCGCCAGCAGGTCGCGGGCCAGGGCGGGCACCTCGGCGTCGGCGACCGTGATCCCCGCCCACCGGGTGACCGCGCCGGCGATCACCCGCGCCGACTCGTCGAACAGCACGAACTGCGGGCGAGTGGCCCACTCGCGGGCGGCGTCGTCCCAGGCGGCGGCGGCCCGCTCGGTGAGCGCCTCGATCGCGGCGGGGTCCATGAGCACCTGGACGAACATCGCCTTGCGCACCCGGTGCGCCTCGCCGTCGAGGGTGTGCACCGCGCCCTTGCCGAACAGCGTGCCCTGCACCGGCTCGGGGATGGCGTGCGCGCGGTGCACGTGGTCCTCGTCGTAGAGGAACCGCGCCGCCTCCGGGCCCTCGATGCCGACCGCGGGCAGGCCGCCCAGCCGCGTCCCGACGGCGTGCCGGCCGCGGGCGCGGCGCAGGTCGGGCAGCCAGGCGTAGCCCTTGGTGAGCAGGGCGAGGGAGTTCTCCAGGCGCATGGGTCCCGCGGTTCCCCGGACGAGAGCGGGTCAACCTCGGCCGGGGGGCCGACCTCAGCCCGGGCGCTGTTGCTGCAGCCGGTCGTCGCGGGCGTCGGTGGCCTCGTCGACGGGGCCGTCGTCGGCGGGCCGGTCGTCGCCGGCGGACCCGTCGCGGCGGCCGCCCGAGCGCCCGGCGCCCAGCCGGCGCAGCAGCGCGGCCACCTCCCCCGACGCCGACCGCGTCGACGCCCCCTCCGGCAGCGCCTCGGCGACCCCCTGCAGCGCCTCGGCCAGCACCCGCTCCTCGTCCGAGAGCAGCCCGCGGTAGGCCGGGTCGAGCAGGTACCCGGTGGGTGGCGTGGACAGGCAGCCGAGCAGGTCCAGCAGCACCTCCAGCCGGCGCGCGGCCTCCGCCGGCGAGGCGTCGGCCCCGCCCATCGCCACCGTCTCCACGTCCTGCTCCCACAGCCGGCTGCGGGCGGCGTCCTCGCGGAGAGCGAGCACCGTGCCGGAGCGGCGGCGGGGCTCGCGCCCGGGCACCTGCACCGCGCTGCGGACCTGGTGGGCGATGCGGATCAGGTCGTCGTCGAGCATCGAGGTGCCCACGAACAGCACGTGCCGGGTGAGCAGCAGCGAGTGCAGGACGCCGGAGAGCGCGGCGCGGGAGTCGCCGAGCTGCAGGTACTCCTCGCGGGTCAGCACGACGCCGGCCGGGTGCGCGGCGTCGCCGTGCAGCTTGAGCAGCCACGGCCGGCCGGGCCGGGGCTCGTCGTAGGGCAGCACCGACAGCTCCCGGCCCACGTCGGCGGCGGCGAGCTCGACCAGCGGGTCGTAGTTGGTGGTCACGAACTCCTGCACCGGCAGGTCGGCGATCAGCGCGTGCGCCAGCGCGTACGGCCCGGGGCCGAAGCGCTCCTGGACGAAGCGCTCGAGCTCGTCGCGGCCGAGCTCCCGGGCGAGCAGCGCCGCGGCGTCCTGCGGGGGCAGCCGGGACAGCCCCTCGCGCAGGTCGTCGTCGAGGCCCGAGCGCGCGGCCAGCTCCCCGAGCAGCTCCTCCCACGTCGGCAGGCCGGCGGCGGCGCTGACCCCGGCGCCGATGAACAGCGCCAGCTGGCCGCGGCGGGCGCGCTCCCCCAGCTGCTCGGCCAGCGCCCTCAGCGGCTCGGGCAGGTCCCAGCCGGCGTCGTCGCCGCGGCGCACCCGCTGGGCGGCGGCGAGGTCGCTGGGCCCGCGCAGCACCAGCGCGACGTCGAAGCCGTGCTCGTCGGCGGCCTCGCGCAGCACCGGCAGCAGCTGCTGCAGCAGGTCCCCGCGCCGCCCGGCCGCCCCGCCCCAGCCGGTGCCCAGCGCCGGCAGCCCGACCAGCCGCCGCGCCCGGCCGTGCACCGGCTCGGTCACCTCGCGGCGGGCGACCGCGGCCAGCGCCTCGCGGGCGCCGTCGAGCAGCCAGCCCAGCCCGCGGCCGCAGTCGTCGACGGTGTCGAGCAGCCAGGCCCGCCGCGGCCCGGTGCCGGGGACCTCGAGCACCCGCTCGTCGCCGTGCCACCCCAGGTCGACGCACACGCCCTCGGCGTCCTCGTCCCTCACCAGGTCGTCGGGCAGCAGTGCCCGCCAGCTGGCGGCGACGCGCAGCGTGCGGCCGGTGGGCACGAGAACGTCGTCGCAGGACAGGCGGGTGAGGTCGGCGCCGACGACGAAGACGTGTCCACTCACGCCCGCTCCCCTACCCACCGCACCGCCGGGACGGAACGGGACCGGGTGCAAGTCGCGCCCAAGCCCGGCGCGAGCGGGCGCCCCGAGGGTGGTCCCGTGCCCCGCCGCCTCCTGACCGCCGCCGCGCCGCTCGCCCTCGCCGCCGCGCTGACCGCCTGCACGACGACCGTCCCCGGGACCGCCTCCGGCACGGCCCCGCTGACCGTGCTGACGTCGACCGTGTTCACCGGCAGCACCGGCGGGCTGGTCAGCGGCGTGACGGTGGCCGGCGAGGAGGTGCTGCTCCTGGTCGCCGGCCCCTACGGCGGCGCCGGGCTGACCGTCGTCGACCCCACCACCGGGGAGGTCCCCGGCGAGGTGCCGCTGCCCGAGGACACGCAGGCCGACGTCGTGCTCGCCACCGGCGGCGGGACGCTCGTCGCCGGCGAGTTCCCGTCGGGCTACGCGGTCGCCGCGGTGGACCCGGGCAGCGGGCTGGTCACCGCCACCACCCCGGTCGCGCCCTTCCCCGCGGACGCCGTCGGCACGGTGGCCGCCGCGACCCCCGACGGCGGCCTGCTGGTCGGGGTGCAGCGGGCCGACGGCGTGCCGGTCGTGCTGCGCGTCGACCCCGCCACCGGCGCGGTGACCGGCACCGCCGAGCTGCCGCTGGCCGGACTCGCGGAGGGCGCGGGCCGGCTCGCCGTCGACGCGCTCGCACCGACGCCCGACGGCGGGGTGGTCGTGTCGGCGTCCGTGCCGCGGGAGGGCCGCGGGCCCTCGGTCGCGGTGCTGGTCCGGCTCGGCGCGGACCTGGCCGCGGTGGGCGAGCCGGTGGTGCTGCTGCCGGACGCGGCGGCGTCGACCGCGACCGGCCTGGCGGTCGGCCCGGACGGGACGGCCTACACCGTCGTGGCGCCGGACGGCTCCGGCCCGGCGGCGCTGGTCGCGCTGGCCCCCGGCGCGGACGCGCCCGCCCGGGTGGCCGTCGTCGACGCCGCGCCGGCCGCGCTGTCCGTCGTCGACGGGGAGCTGTGGGTGCTGCACGACCGGGTCGCGCTCACCCGCGTCGACCCCGGGACCGGCGCGGTGACCGGCCGGGTGGAGCTGTGCGCCGACGGGACCGCCGACGGCCTCGGGGTCGGTTCCGACGGCGCGCTGGTCGCTGTCACCACCTGCGACCGGGCGACGGTCTGGCGGGTGGAGCGCTAGCCGGCCTGCGGGACGCCGCAGCCGCCGGCCGAGCAGGCGCAGCCCCCGCACCCGGCCGGACGGGTCGGCGCCGGGGCGTGGGCGACCGCGCGCAGGCCGGCGGCGGCGACCAGCAGCGGCACCGCCGCCAGGCCGGCGGCCAGGGCGGCGACCACCGTGGCGACGTCGGCGGCGCGCCCGGCGCCCTGGACGGCGAGCGTGCCGGCGAGCAGGGCGCCGACCAGCACCGTCCACACCAGCAGCGCCGCGCCGCCGCGGCGGGCGGCGCCCCCGCGGGCGAACGCGACGGCCGAGCCGGCCAGCAGCACCAGCGGGACGCCGGCGAGCAGCACCCAGCCGGTCGCGACGGCGGAGACGACGGCCACCGCGACCGCGGCGACCCCGCCGGCGACGGCGGCCGCCCCGGCCGGGACCGACCCCGCGCGCAGCAGCCCCGCACCGCGGGCGGCGGCGAGTCCGCCCAGCCCGCCGAGGAGCAGCCGGGCGCCGAGGTCACCGGTCACGACGGCGAGCACCGCGAGGACGACGAGCACGACGCCGAGGGCGGCGCGCAGCGGCCAGGCGCGGCGGGCGACGTCCCGTTCGGTGCGGAGAGGAGCGGTGCCCGTCTTCGTGCGTGCCGTCTTCGTGCGTGCCGTCGTCGCGTTGACCACGACGCCCAGTGTCCCGCATCGGCCGCCGGACCCGGCGCGGCGGCCCGGTTGCGTGCGACGCTCGGGTCCCCGCGCGAGCAGGCGCACGGGTGAGGACGACGGGGGCGGCGTGACCGAGGGCGGGGTCCGGGCGCCGCAGCGCGCTGCCCGCAGCCGCCTGCTGGAGCAGGTCGCCCGCGCCGGGCTGGTCGGCTACGCCCTCATCCACCTGCTGGTCGCCTGGCTGGCGGTGCAGCTCGGCTGGGGCACGCCCGGGCTGGTCGCCCCCGCCGAGTCCACCGACTCCGCGGGCGCGCTCGCCCTGCTCGCCGCCACCCCGCTGGGCAACGTGCTGCTGTGGGCGCTGGCCGGCGCGCTGGCCGGCCTGTGCCTGTGGCAGGCGGTCGAGGTGCTGCGCCACCACCACCGGCTGCCGCCGCCGGGCCGCGAGCGCCGCGCGGCGCTGGTGCAGGTGGTCAAGACGGTGGGGACGGCGGCGTTCTACGGCTACCTGGCGGTGGCCGCGGTCCGGCAGGCCCTCGGCCTGGTGCACGCGCCGGCCGAGGACCGCGAGGCCGTGCGGGGCGTGCTGTCGTGGCCGGCCGGGCAGGAGCTGGTGGTGGGCGTCGCGGCGGTCGTCGTCGGCATCGGGCTCTACCACGTGCGCAAGGGCCTGCGGTCGGACTTCCTCGGCGAGATCGACCTCCGCACCGTCGCCCCGGCGCTGTGCCGGCTCACCCACCGCTCCGCCCAGGTCGGCGTCGTGCTCAAGGGCGTGGCGCTGGTCCTCGTCGGCGGCATCGTCGGCTGGGCCGCGGCGACCTTCGACCCGGCGCGCGCCACCGGTCTCGACGGCGCGCTGCGCGCCGTCGCCGGGGAGCCGTACGGCCGGTGGCTGCTGGTCGTCGTCGCCACCGGGCTGGCCTCCTTCGCCGTCTACCTGCTGGCCCGGGCCCGGCACCCGGTCGGCTGACCAGCGCGGCGGCCGTCCCCGTGCCACGCTGATCGCCGCACAGGAGCGGACCGAGGAGGGCGGCCATGACCGGAACGGGGACGGCGACGGGCAGGTCCGGCAGGAGCGACGCCCTCGAGAACCTGGCCCGCGTGGGGCTGGTCGCCTACGGCATCGTCCACCTGCTCGTGGCCTGGCTGGCGCTGCAGCTGGCCTGGGGCGGCGGCGACCAGCCGGCCGACCAGTCCGGCGCGCTGGGCACCCTCGCCGAGACGCCGGTCGGCAAGCCGCTGCTGTGGGTGCTCGGCATCGGGCTCGTGGCCCTCGCGCTGTGGCAGGCCGCCGAGGTGCTGCGCTGGCGGTACGGCTGGTCGGCGTCGGGCGAGCTGCGCAAGGAGGCGGTCACCAGGTCGGTCAAGGCGGTGGCCAAGGCGGTCGTCTACGTCGTGCTGGCGGTGACCGCGTTCCGGTTCGCCACCGGCGCCGGCCAGTCGAGCTCGGCCCAGCAGCAGCAGACCGCGGCCGGGGTGTTCGGCTGGCCCGGCGGTCGCTGGCTGGTCGGCGTGGCCGGCCTGGTGGTCATCGGCATCGGCGTCCACCAGGTGCTCAAGGGCGTGAAGAAGAGCTTCGTCGACGAGATCGACCTCGCCTCCGCACCACCGGCCGCCCGCCGCACGGTCACCCGCCTCGGCCAGGTCGGCTACCCCGCCAAGGGCGTGGCGTTCGGGGTGGTCGGCGCGCTGCTGGTCTACGCGGCGGTCACGTTCGACCCGGCGAAGGTCTCGGGCCTCGACGGCGCGCTGCGCACCATCCTCGAGGCCCCATTCGGGAAGGCGCTGCTGACCCTGGTGGCCGTGGGCATCGCCGCGTTCGGGGTCTTCTGCTTCGTCCGGGCGCGCTACCCCGAGCGGACGTGACGGGGCCGTTCCACCGCATCCACCGGGCGGTCGCCGCCGCCCGGGAGGTCACCGACCACCCGGTGCTGGCGGCCGCCGCCCGCGTCGGGCTGGTCGCCTACGGGGTGGTGCACCTCCTCATCGGCTGGCTGACCTGGCGGCTCTCCCGCGGCGCGGCCGGCACCGACGCCGACCAGACCGGGGCGCTGGAGACGGTCGCCGGCACCCCCGGCGGGTCGGTGCTGCTGTGGGCGATCGGCCTGGGACTGCTGGCGCTGGCGCTCTGGCAGGGCGGTGAGGTGCTGCTGTGGTGGCGCGGGCTGCTCGACCCCGCGCACCGCACCCGCACCGCCGTCGTCTGCGCCAAGTGCCTGGCCAAGGCGTTCGTGTACGCCGTCCTCGGCGTCACCGCGCTGCTGTTCGCCGTCGGCGCCGAGTACGAGGCCGACGAGCGGCTGCGCGAGCTGACCGGCGAGACCCTCGAGGTGCCCGGCGGCGCGGTCGCGGTGGCGGTCGCGGCCACCGGCGTCGTCGCCGTGGGGCTGTACTCGCTGTGGCGCGGGGCCACCGGCGGCTTCATGAAGGACGTCGATCTGCCCGCCGCGCCCGACCGGTGGGAGCCGGTGATCGAGGCCGTCGGGCGGGTCGGGTACGTGGCCAAGGGGGTGGCGTTCGGCGTCGTCGGGGTGCTGCTGTGGCGCGCGGCGACGACGGCCGACGTCTCCACCGCCACCGGCCTGGACGGCGCGATGACCACGATCGGCCGCACCGGCGCGGGCCCGTGGCTGCTCACCGTCGTCGCGGCCGGGTTCGCGGCGTTCGGCGTCTACGCCCTGGCCCGCGCCCGGTACCCCGACCGCGACCCCTCGTCCTGACCGCGCACTTCCGCGGACGTGCACCGTGCAGGTCCGCGGAAGTGCACGGGTTCAGGTCCGGGGGCCGCCGGCGACGTAGACGACCTGGCCGGAGACGAAGCCCGCGCCCTCGCTGACGAAGAACGAGACGGTGTGCGCGATGTCCTCGGGCACACCGGCGCGGGCCACCGGGATCGCCGCGGCGCGCTCGGCCACGTACTCCTCCCAGTTCCGGCCGATCCGCTCGGCGGTCGCCTTGGTCATCTCCGTCTGGATGAAGCCCGGGGCGATGGCGTTGGCGGTGACGCCGAACTTGCCCAGCTCGATGGCGAGGGTCTTGGTGAAGCCCTGCAGCCCGGCCTTGGCGGTGGCGTAGTTGGCCTGGCCGCGGTTGCCCAGCGCCGAGGTCGAGGACAGGTTGACCACCCGGCCCCACTTCGCCTCGACCATGTGCTTCTGGCAGGCGCGGGTCATGAGGAACGAGCCGCGCAGGTGCACGTGCATGACCAGGTCCCAGTCGGCGTCGGTCATCTTGAACAGCAGGTTGTCGCGGGTGACGCCCGCGTTGTTGACCAGCACGACCGGCGGGCCGAGCTCCGCGGCGATCCGGTCGACGGCGGCCTGCACCTGCTCGGCGTCGCCGACGTCGGCCCCCACCCCCAGCGCGCGCCCGCCGGCGGCCTCGATCGCCTGGACGGTGCCCGTGGTGGAGGACTCGTCGAGGTCGAGCACCGCGACGGCGAAGCCGTCGGCGGCCAGGCGCAGCGCGGTGGCCGCACCGATGCCGCGGGCGGCGCCCGTGACGATCGCGACGCGGGCGGGGGACTCGCTCATGGGGAGGTTCTCCTCGGGGTCGGGGGCTGCCGGCCGATCATGCCGGGCAGCCCCCGGACACGCCGGGTGGGGTGTCAGACCCTCTCGAGGACGGCGGCCAGCCCCTGCCCGCCGCCGATGCACATCGTCTCCAGGCCGTAGCGGGCGCCGCGGCGGTCCATCTCGCGGGTCAGCGTCGCGAGGATCCGCCCGCCGGTGGCACCGACCGGGTGGCCCAGCGAGATGCCCGAGCCGTTGACGTTCATCCGGTCGAAGTCGGACTCGGTGAAGCCCCACTCGCGGGTCACCGCCAGCACCTGGCTGGCGAAGGCCTCGTTGAGCTCGATGAGGTCGATGTCGGAGAGCTTCAGGCCGGCGAGGTCCAGCGCCTTCGCCGTCGCCGGGACCGGGCCGATGCCCATGGTCCGCGGCGGGACGCCGGCCACCGCCCAGGACACGACGCGGGCCAGCGGGCGCAGGCCGTGCTCGGCGGCCTTCTCCGGCGAGGTGACGACGCAGACCGCGGCGCCGTCGTTCTGGCCGCTGGCGTTGCCGGCGGTGACGGTGGCCTCGGGGTCGTCCCTGCCCATGATCGGGCGGAGCTTGGCGAGGGTCTCGACGGTCGAGTCGGGGCGGATGTGCTCGTCGCGGTCGACGACGGTGTCGCCCTTCCGGCCCTTGACCGTCACCGGGACGATCTCGTCGGCGAACCGGCCCTCCGCGGTGGCGGCGGCGGCGCGCTGGTGGCTGCGGACGGAGTACTCGTCCTGCTCCTCGCGGCCGATCGAGTACTCCCGGCGCAGGTTCTCCGCGGTCTCGAGCATGCCGCCGGGCACCGGGTGGTTCACGCCGCCGGCGGTGACGCGGCCGCGGGCCAGGCCGTCCTGCAGCAGGACGCCGGGACCGGCCTTCACGCCCCAGCGCATGGCGGTCGAGTAGAACGGCGCATTGCTCATCGACTCGGCACCGCCGGCCAGCACGACGTCAGCAGCGCCGGTCTGCACCTGCATCGCGGCGTACAGCACCGCCTGCAGGCCCGAGCCGCAGCGGCGGTCGACCTGGATGCCGCTCGCGGTCACCGGCAGGCCGGCGTCGAGGGCGGCGACGCGGCCGATGGCCGGCGCCTCCATGGTCGGATAGCAGTGGCCGAGGACGACGTCGTCGACCGACTCCGGCGGGAGGCCGGTGCGCTCCACGAGCGCCCGGACGACGGTGGAGGCGAGATCCTGCACGGGCACGTCCCGCAACGACCCCCCGAAGCCCCCGACCGGGGTCCGCAGCGGCTCACAGATGACCGCGTCACGCACGGCGTCCTCCTCGACTCGGCCGGCGGGCAGGCCCCGCACCGCCGCCGAGTGTGCTCCCCGGCGCGGTGCCGCGCGCAGCCAGGTCGGGGAGACGGCCCCCTCGCAGGGTCCCGCCGCGAGCTTGCGAGTGGCGGGGGGCGAGGGGCGAGGAGGTCCTCCTACTACGCGGCGCCGGCTCCCGCGCCGCGCTCGACCTGCTCGACGCCCAGGAGGTCCCACAGGCCGGTGACCTGCAGCGCCCGGACCACCGCCCGCGTGCCGACCAGCACCCGCAGCCGGGCGCCCTGCGCCTCGGCGGTGCGGTGCGCGACCGCCAGCGCGGACAGCCCGGCCGAGTCCAGGAAGGTCACGGCCTCCAGGTCGACGGTGACCACCCGCGGGTCCGCGGCGAAGGCGCCGTCGAGCTCCCGGCGGAGCAGCGGCGCGCTGGCGCAGTCGACCTCACCGGTGCACACGAGTCGGGTGACCCCGTCGAGGGAGGCGGTCTCGATGGTCAGCAGGTCGTCGGCGGAGCCCGAGGTCGTCGGGGGGTCTGAGGAGATGGTGGTCACGGTGCGCCTCTCGGTCGAGGGCAGGCCCGTGCGGAGGACAGCGGCTCGAGAGCCACACCACGGCGCGGAGTCCGGCATTGGCGGAGCACGGCTGGATGTTGAACCGCAACCCGGACGGTAGGCGCGGGGCGGATGGGGCGCAAGGTCCGCCACGGGGTGTCCACCGTGCCGGGACCGGCGTGTCGCCCGCGGCGCGCAGGGCCGTGACCAGGGACTCCGCACCCGGGACGCCGCGGACGGCCCCCGCGCGCCGGGGGCGGGGATACTGGAGGCGTGAACGCGCGACTGGTGCTGGCGGGCCTCATCTGGGCGGCGGTATCGGTCGTCGCGTTCCTCGCCATCCCGGACGTCATCGTCGCGTCGGGACTGGTCATCTTCGGCGCGGTGCTGCTGCTGGTGCTGTTCATGGCCCGGGACTGGGACACGCACTCCTCCTTCGAGGAGCGGGAGATGCTCCGCGCGCGCCGGCGCAAGGACCGCTGGGAGCGCACCGCGGGCTCCCGCGCCCGCGACCGCGAGCGGTGGGAGGCCCACCAGGCGCGCAAGGCCGCCCGCTCGGCCGGCGCCGACGACGGCCCGCAGCGGTAGCCCCCGCCCGGAGGAGGACTCGACGGGCCGGGCCGGGTCTCCCCAGCGTCGCCGCATGCGCTCCTGAGCCGACCGCCTCGCCGCGACGTCCGCGTCCTGTGACCAGGACGCCCGCGGGTCGAGCTGCCGCTCCCCTCCGCGCTCCCGGGCACGCCCCCCTGGCTGCCGGCTGCCTGCGGCCGGTCCGACCTCCTCCCGGAGGCCCCCGTGTCACGTCCCTCCCGTCCCCTGCCCGCCGCGGCCGCCGCCGCGCCCGCTCGCGGCGGGCCCCTGCAGAGGGGCCGGAAGACAGGCGGCCGGACCTCGGCGCACGGACTCGCCCCGGGCGCGCGGGCCGTCCCCCGCTGGTTCCGGAAGGACCCTCCTGCCCCCACCCCTCGCTGGCGCTCGGGGCGGGCCCCTGCAGGAGGCCCACCCGGCACGGCCGAGCTAGCCGACCGCGTCCTCCGCGGCGAGGTCGGCGGCCCGGCCGGGTTCGGCGAACGCCTCGGCCAGCGCCTGCCGCAGCGGCCAGGCGCCGGACCGCCAGGCCAGCGCCCGGCCGAGCGCGGCGGGGCTGCCGTCCACGTGGTCGACGCCGTCGCCGGGCCACCAGGGCACCGGCCGGCCGCCGGCCAGCAGCGGCTCGTGGACGGCGACCTCGCCGCTCAGCTCCGGCACGCCCAGCCGGGCGGCGGCCAGGCCGGCTCCCGGCACCGCCGCCCACGGCTGCCGGCGCACCGGGGTGCTGGTGACCCCCGCGCGCACCCGCTCGCCGGCCAGCGGCAGGTCGAGCAGGTCCGCCACCGCCGCCGGCGCGCCGCCGGCCGGGACGAGCAGCGCGTCGACCAGCGGCTGCACCCACGGGGCGTCGAGCACCGCGACGGCCTCGCGCGCGGGGTCGGCGACCCGGTCCGGCGCCACCCGCACGCGGCGCGGCGGGTCGACGTCGACGCCGTCGAGCGCGCGCGCCAGCCGCGCGTGGACCGTGCGCAGCACCGGCGCCGGCACCGTGCGCGCGGGGTCGGCGAGCCGGTCGAGCAGGTCGAGGGCGGTGTCGACGTCGGCGAGGACGTCGTCGACGGTGACCGGCAGCCGCAGCCGCCCGAGCACCGCCGGTGGCCCCTCGGCCGGGTCGTACAGCCCCTGGAGCTCGCGGCTGCCGGGTGCGCACAGCCGGTCGGGGCGCCGGCCGCCGAGCACCGGGTGGGTGCCCAGCCACCAGCGCAGGTAGGAGGGCACCGCGACGCCGTCGAGGACGACGTCGGCCCACGCCTGCTCCGGCGTGGCGGCCAGCAGCGGCAGCGCGGTGGCCCAGTCGGCGACCAGCTCCAGGTCCCGGACGGCGGTCAGCGGCGGCCACGCCGGCGGGGGCCCGCCGGGCGGCAGCCGGTCGAGGACGGCGTCGGCCCACGCGTCGGCGCCGTCGACGTCGAGGTCGTCGGGGTCCTCCGCGTGCACCAGCGCGAAGTCGGCGAGCACGCCCGCGGCCCGCAGCACGGCCGGGTCGTGCGCGGCGGCGAAGTCCGGGTCCAGCGTCCCGAGCGCGCCGTCGCGGAGGACGGCGGCCAGCGGCGCGCCGGGCAGCAGCAGCTCCCCCGCCGGCGCCCACGCGCCGTCGGCGTCGGGCAGCGCGAGTTCGGCGAGCCAGGGCAGCTCCTCCGGCGCGGTGCCCGCGGCGGCGACCAGCGCGAGCACGGCCTCGGCGAGCGCCGCGGGGTCGCCGTCGTCGAAGCCCTCCTCGACCGCGTCGACCGACTCCTCCACCGCGCCCCGCACGGCGGGATCGGCGAGCACGACCGCGGCGGTCGCCGGGCGCGCGCCCAGCCGCTCGAGCAGCCGCCGGGCGGCCGGGTCGGCGACGGCGCCGGGGTCGGCGACCCGCAGGTGCAGCGGGCCCAGCCGCGCCACCGGCAGGTCCTCGCCGGGCAGCAGCACCCCGGCCGGGCCGGGCGCGGTCCGCCCGTCGGCCAGCGGCACCGGCAGGGCGCCCAGCTCCTCGCGGTCGGCACCGTCGAGGGCGGCGTACAGCCGCGCCCACCAGTCCGCCGGCCGGTCGATCCCGGAGACGGCCTCCACCACCTGCGCGGGGCCGACCCGCCGCACGCCGAGGGCGGCCAGCGCGGGTGCCCCGTCGCGCCGGGACCAGCCCGCCGGCAGCAGCCCGGGCACGACCCCGGCGAGGACGGCGACCCGCTCGTCGGTGTCGTCGGTGAGGACCGCGGCCCGGTCCGGGGGCTGCCGGGTGCCGGGGTCGTCGGCGGCCGGCAGCCAGGCGGCGGAGCGCAGCCGGTCGAGGATGGCGGAGCCCAGGGCGGCGTCGAGCTCGGCGGCGGCCAGGCCGATGCGCGGCACCAGGCCCAGCACGGCGGGGTCGGCCGGGAGCCCGGTGACCAGATCGGCGTAGGTGTCCGCGGCGACGTCGACCAGCGCGTCGGTGACCGGGCCGGGCGCCAGGTGCCGGCGGTCGGGGCCGAGCGGGAACGGCGCGATCAGGCGCACCGGCAGCGACAGCGGCTCGTCGCTCGGGGTCGGGGCGTGCACCACCTGGCGCCCGGTCAGCGGCACCGGCCGGCCGTCGTCGTCGAGGGGCACCGCCCAGGTGACGTCGTAGCCGCGGCGGGCGCGCTCCTCGACCGGGCGGCCGGCCAGCAGCTCCGCGGGCAGCTCGCCGCCGCGGGTGGCCAGCCGCCAGGTGGTGGTGCGGTCGCCGTCGCGGACCCGGGCCAGCGGCGGGGTGCGCGTGCACGCCAGGGTGCGGACGGCGCCGTCGACGGCGACCTCGACCTCGGCGAGGCCCGGCAGCGCCAGCAGCAGCTCGGCCTCCAGCGCCTCGAGCGCGGCGCGGACGGCGGCCCGCGACCCGGCGCGCAGCGGCAGGACCACCTCGGTGGCGAAGCCGTCGGGCGGGGGCCCGTCGGCCGGCCACGGCAGCCGCAGCACCGGCACGGCGCCGTCGCGGCGGGCCAGCTCGCCGGCGAGCGCCGGGAGGTCGGCCACCGCGGCGCGGGTGTGCGCCGCGCTGAACCGCACGCCGCCGGTGGTGGAGTGGACGGCCGGTTCGTCACTGACGGCGAGGACGGCGGCGAACCCGACCCCGAACCTGCCGACCGTGTGGAGCTGCGGCCCGCCCGGACCCACGGACCTGCCGACGGTCTGCACCTCGTCGCGCTTGGCGGAGGCACGGAGCGTGGCCAGGCCGCCCACGCCGGCGGCGTCCAGCGGGGCGCCGGTGTTCGCCGCGCGCAGCACCTCTCCCCCGCCGCCCACCGTGGCCAGCTCCAGCCGCAGCCGCCCGGGCACGCCCGCGCGCACCGCGGCGTCGGCGGCGTTCTGCGCCAGCTCGACCAGCAGCCGGTCCCGGTAGCCGCCGCGGACCAGGTCCTCCTCGGCGTTGGCGTCCTCGCGGAAGCGCGCCGGGGAGTCGGTCCACGCGGCGAGCACGCGGCGGCGCAGCCCCGCGGTGTCGAAGGGGTCGGCCACGGGCGCCAGCATGGCAGCGCGCGGACCACCCGGACGGGTCCCGGACCGGAGCTACGCGCCGGTAACTTGCGAGGTAACCTGCGCCACATGTCGCTCGCCGAGCAGATGGACACGGTCACCGACGCCGCCGCGGGCACGGTCGACCGGCACGCCACCACCCAGACCTTCGAGTCGACGAACCCGGCCACCGGCGCCGTCGTCGGCGTCTTCCCGGTCCACGACGCCGACGCCGTCCGCCGGACCGTCGAGCGTGCCCGGCCGGCCGCCGCGCGCTGGGCCGGGCTCGGGTTCGACGGTCGCCGGCAGCGGCTGGCCGCCTACCGCGGCTACCTCGCCCGGCGGATGCACGAGCTGGCCGACCTGGTGCACCGGGAGAACGGCAAGCCGCACGCCGACGCCATCCTCGAGATCACCCTGACCGTCGACCACCTGGCCTGGGCCGGGGCGCACGCGCGGAAGACGCTCGGCCCGCGGCGGGTGCGCGCCGGGATGCTCGCGGCCAACCACGCCGCCCACCTCGAGTACCAGCCGATGGGCGTCGTCGGCGTCATCGGCCCGTGGAACTACCCGGTGTTCACGCCGATGGGCTCGATCGCCTACGCGCTGGCCGCCGGCAACGCCGTCGTCTTCAAGCCCTCGGAGTTCACCCCCGCCGTCGGCGCCTGGCTGGCCGCCGCGTGGCGCGCGGCCGTCCCCGACGTCGCCGACGCCTTCCAGGTGGTCACCGGGTTCGGCGAGACCGGCGCCGCGCTGTGCCGGGCCGGCGTGGACAAGCTCGCCTTCACCGGCTCCGGGCCCACCGGCCGCAAGGTCATGGCCGCCTGCGCCGAGACGCTCACCCCGGTGCTCATGGAGCTCGGCGGCAAGGACGCGATGATCGTCGACGACGACGCCGACGTGGCCGCCGCCGCCGACGCCGCCGTGTGGGGCGGCATGAGCAACGCCGGGCAGACCTGCATCGGCATCGAGCGGGTCTACGCCACGGAGAAGGTCTACGACGCGTTCGTCGCCGAGGTCACCGAGCGGGTGCGCGCCCTGCGCCCCGGCTCCGACGACGAGGCCGCCTACGGCCCGATGACCATGGCGTCGCAGACCGACGTCGTGCGGCGGCACCTCGACGACGCGACGTCCTCCGGCGGCCGGGCCGTCCTCGGCGGCAGCGTGGACGGCGGCTTCGTGGCGCCGACCGTGCTGCTCGACGTGCCCGAGTCCTCGGCCGCGGTCCGCGAGGAGACCTTCGGCCCGACCCTGACCATCACCCGCGTGGCCGACGCCGAGGAGGCGCTGGAGCGCACCAACGCGACGGCGTACGGGCTGGCCGGCGCGGTGTTCTCCCGGTCGAAGGCGCGGGCGATGGACCTGGCCCGCCGGATGCGCAGCGGCATGACCAGCGTCAACTCGGTGCTGACCTTCGCCTCGATCCCGGCGCTGCCCTTCGGCGGCGTGGGCGAGAGCGGCTTCGGCCGGATCCACGGCGAGGACGGGCTCAAGGAGTTCACCCGCGCCAAGGCGATCACCCGCCAGAAGTACGCGCTGCCGGTCAACCTCATGTCCTTCGCCCGCCCGCCGGCGGCGGCCGACGCGCTGGCGCGGGTCATGGGCATGGTCCACGGGCGGCACCGGTGAGCGCCGACGAGTACGACGTCGTCGTCGTCGGGGCGGGCTCGGCCGGCTGTGCGCTGGCCGCGCGGCTGACCGAGGACCCGTCGGTGCGGGTGCTGCTGCTGGAGGCCGGCGGCTCCGACGACGTCCTCGAGGTGCAGATCCCGGCGGCGCTGTACAAGGTCTGGCGCACCCGGCGGGACTGGAACTACACGACCGAGCCGCAGCCGGGCCTCGGCGGGCGCGGGCTGTTCTGGCCGCGCGGGAAGCTGCTGGGCGGGTCGTCGTCGATCAACGCGATGATCTACGTCCGCGGGGCGGCGGCCGACTACGACGAGTGGGCGCAGCTCACCGGTGACCCGTCGTGGTCCTACGAGTCGGTGCTGCCGCTGTTCCGGAGGATGGAGGACAACGCGCGCGGCGCCGACCGCTTCCACGGCGCCGGCGGGCCGCTGCGGGTGGAGGACCTGCGCTCGCCGCACCCGTGGACGCGCGCGGTGGTCGAGTCGGCGGTCGCGGCCGGCTACCCGCGCAACGCCGACTTCAACGGCGCCACCCAGGAGGGCGTGGGCCAGTACCAGGTGACGCAGAAGCGGGGCCGCCGCTGGTCGGCCGCCGACGCCTACCTGCGCCCGGCGCTGGGCCGGCCGAACCTCACCGTGCTCACCGGCGCGCTGACCACCCGGGTGCTGGTCTCGGGCGGGCGGGCGACCGGCGTCGAGTACCGGCGCGGCGGACAGACGCACACCGCGCACGCGGCCGGCGAGGTCGTGCTGTGCGGCGGCGCGGTGAACTCGCCGCAGCTGCTCATGCTGTCGGGCATCGGGCCGGGCGCGCACCTGCGCGAGGTCGGCGTCGACGTCGTCCACGACCTGCCCGGCGTGGGCGGCGGGCTGCAGGACCACCCGCTGGTGCCGGTCATCTGGGACGTGCGCTCCGGGAAGTCGCTCCTCCGGGCGGAGTCGCCGTCGGGGTACGCGCAGTGGTTCGGCGCCCGCCGCGGGCCGCTGTCGTCGAACCTGGCCGAGGCGGGGCTGTTCACCCGCTCGTGGCCGGACCTCGACCAGCCCGACCTGCAGTACCACTTCCTGCCGGTCAAGTTCTGGCGCCAGGCGGAGGTCGACCCCGACGTCGACGCGTTCACCGCCGCCGCCGTCCTGGTGCACGTGCACTCGCGCGGGTCGGTGCGGCTGCGCTCGGCCGACCCGACGTGGGCCCCGGCCATCGACGCCGGCTACCTCACCGACGAGCGCGACCTCGACGCGCTGGTGACCGGCGTGGAGAAGGCCCGCGAGATCGCCTCGGTCGGGCCGCTGGCCTCCGTGCTGGCCGCGGAGTGGTCGCCGGGCGGCACGGTGCGCACGGCCGACGCGCTGCGGGCGAAGGTGCGGGAGACGCTGGAGTCGCTGTACCACCCGGTGTCCTCGTGCCGGATGGGCACCGACGGTGACGCGGTGGTCGACCCGCAGCTGCGGGTGCACGGGCTGGACGGCCTGCGGGTGGTCGACGCCTCGGTGATGCCGACGCTGGTCCGCGGCAACACGAACGCGCCGACGATCATGATCGCCGAGCGCGCGGCCGACCTCATGGCCGGCCGCACCGTCGACCCGACCCTGGCCGCCCACGCCTGAACCGGTGGCGGCAGGGTCCCTCCCGGTCAGGGACCGGCGACCCTGCCTCCGCCGGCCCGGCGGTGCTGCGATGGAGGTGCCCGCAGACCCGGCGCGCTAGGGAGGGCTCCCATGACCGCGACCGCCGTGACCACAGAGGGCACGACCTACACCCTCGAGGGCCGCCTCCTGGAGGTCTGCACGTGTGACGCCATCTGTCCCTGCTGGGTCGGCGAGGACCCCGACGGGGGTGTCTGCGACTCGTCGCTGGCCTGGTACGTCGACTCCGGCACGGTGCGTGGGGTCGACGTCTCCGACCGGGCGCTGGCGGCGGTCACCCACATCCCCGGCAACGTGCTCGCCGGGAACTGGCGCGTCGCCCTCTTCGTGGACGACCGCTGCACGGACGAGCAGCACCAGGCGCTCCTCGACGTGTTCACCGGGCAGCTCGGCGGCCCCACCGCCGACCTCGCCGCACTGATCGGTGAGGTCGTCTCCGTGCAGAGGGCCCCGCTGACCTTCACCGTCGAGAAGGGTGCCGGCACGCTGCGCGTCGGGGACGTCGTGGAGGCCCACCTCGCCCCGTTCCAGGGCGCCACCGGCCGGACGACCACGCTGAACGAGACGGTGTTCAGCACCATCCCCGGCTCCCCCGCCTTCCCCGGCAAGGCCACCGTCTACCGGCAGGCCGGGCGGATGCTCGGCCGATCCGACATCGACGTCTCCGGCAAGAACGCCATCCAGGGCCACTTCCGGTTCACCGGCTGAGCCGGCATGACGCCGACGGCGCCGCGGGCGACCCCCGCGGTCCGCCTCCGGCACGATCCGGCACTGCTCCTGTGGGGTGTGGCCGGCGCGTGCTGGGCGGGCACGCTCGCGCTGGTCCTCACGTGGGGGACCGCGCACGCGCACGCGCCCGTGGATGCCGGCCTCCCGTGGCCGGTGCAGGTCGCCGTCTTCCTGGCCGCCTGGACGGTCATGCTCGGCGCGATGATGCTGCCCACCCTGGTGCCGCTCGCCCGGCTGTTCGCGGTGGTCAGCGCCCGCGCGGCCCGCCCGCACCTCACCCGGGGCGGCCTCTACAGCGGCTACCTGGCGACCTGGATCGCGGTCGCGCCGGTGGCCCTGGCCGCGGCCTGGGTGCTGCAGTGGCCGGTGGGGGTGTGGCCGTGGCTGGCGGCCCGCGACGGGCTGGTCCTGGGTGCGGCCCTGCTCCTGGCCGGGGGCTACCAGTTCAGCCGCTTCAAGGAGGCCTGCCTGACCACCTGCCGGTCCCCGGCGTCGTTCCTGTGGCAGCACTACCGCCGCGGGTTCGGCGGCGCCGCTCGGCTCGGTGTCCGGGCCGGACTGTGGTGCCTGGGCTGCTGTTGGGCGCTGATGCTGCTCCTGCTCGTCACCGGCGCGGGCAGCCTGGCGTGGATGCTCGCCCTCACCGCCGTCATGGTCGCCGAGAAGACGACCCGCTGGGGCGCGCGGCTGGTCCGGCCGGTCGGCATCGCGCTCCTGCTCTGCGGCGTCGCGGTCTGCTCGTCGGCACTGTTCTTCCCGACAGCGACGCCGTGCCACCACGGGACCTGTGCCGCGCCGTCCGTCCCCGGCCCTGCCGGCTGACGGCTGTGGACCGCCTCAGCCGTGCGCCTGGCCGGCCGCGGCCTGCGCAGGCGATGGCGGCAGGCCGACGTCGGGCGACGCGACGCGGGCACGCCGGATGGAGATCGACAGCGCCGCGGCCACGAGGCACAGCGCGCCGGCGCCGAACCAGGCCAGGTCGTAGGAGCCGGTGACGTCGCGGACGACGCCACCGCCGAACGCGGCCACCGCCGACCCCACCTGGTGCGAGGCGAACACCCAGCCGAACACGACCGGCGCCCGCGCGCCGAAGTGCTCGCGGCACAGCGCGAGGGTCGGCGGCACGGTGGCCACCCAGTCCAGCCCGTAGAAGACGATGAACGCGATCATGCTGACGTGCAGGTCCGGCCCGAACAGGGGCGGCAGCAGGAACAGCGAGAACCCGCGCAGCGCGTAGTAGGCCAGCAGCAGCACCCGCGGGTCGGTGCGGTCGGTGAGCCACCCGGACAGCACGGTCCCGGCGATGTCGAAGACCCCGACGACGGCGAGCAGCGACGCCGCCGTCGTCACCGGCATGCCGTGGTCGTGCGCGGCCGGGATGAAGTGCGGCTGCACCAGCCCGTTGGTCGAGGCGCCGCAGATGAAGAAGCCCGCGGCGAGCAGCCAGAACGGCCGGGTGCGCGCGGCGTCGAGCAGCCCGCGGACGGCGGTGCGCGCGGCACCGGTGCGCACCGGCTCGGCGTCGTCGGCGGCGGTCCCGCCGTAGGGGACGGCGCCGACGTCGCGCGGGCGGTCGCGCAGCAGCCAGGCCACCAGCGGGACGACGGCGAGCGCGGCGGCCGTGGTGCCGAGCGACGCCGCCCGCCAGCCGCCGCCGGTCTGCGCGACCGCCGCGACCACCGGCAGGAACACCAGCTGCCCGGTGGCGCCGCCGGCGGTGAGGATCCCCGAGACCAGCCCGCGGCGGGCGACGAACCAGCGGCCGGTCACCGTGGCCACCAGCGACAGCGCCATCGAGCCGGTGCCCAGCCCGACCGCGAACCCCCACAGCAGGACCAGCTGCCAGCTCGCCGTCATGAACACGGTCAGCCCGCTGCCGAGGGCGGTGAGCAGCAGCGCCCCGACGACGACCCGGCGGATGCCGAACCGCTCCATGAGCGCCGCGGCGAACGGCGCGGTCAGTCCGTACAGCGCCATGTTCACCGCGACGGCGGCCGAGATGGTCGACACCGACCAGCCGAACTCCTCGCGCAGCGGGTCGATGAGCACCCCGGGCACCGCACGGAAGGCCGCGGCTCCGACCAGCGCCAGGAAGGTCACCGCGGCCACCCACCAGGCGGGGTGGACACGGCGGGCGTGCGGCGGCGCGGCGGTGGTCACGAACGGAGAGCATGACCGACGGTCCGGTTCCCGGACCAGTGGCCCGACGGCCATCACGTGCAAAGATCCGGCCATGACATCCGGCCCGAGTCCGGCCACGACATCCGGCCCGAGTCCGGCCACGACATCCGGCCCGAGTCCGGCCACGACACCGGCCCCGGCCCTGCACGAGGTGGTCGTGGTAGCCGTCGACCGCGTCGTCGGCTTCGAGCTCGGGCTGCCCTACCGCCTGCTCGGACTGGCCGAGGACGCGCGCGGCCGGCCGCTCTACCGGGTGCGGGTGGCCGGTGCGCACCGCCGACGGCTTCTCGGTGCTGCCCGACCACGACGGGTCGGTGCTCGCGGAGGCGGACACCGTCGTCGTCCCGGGCATCATGGGCGGCCCGGCCGTCGTCGAGGGCCGGATCCCCGGCGAGCTGCGCGACGCCCTGCGGGAGGCGGCCGGCCGGGCGCGGATGGTGTCGGTCTGCACCGGGTCCTCGGTGCTCGCCGCGGCCGGCCTGCTCGACGGGCGGCCGGCCGCCACGCACTGGCGCGACGTCGAGCACTTCCGCCGCAACTTCCCCGCCGTCCGGCTCGACCCCGACGTCCTGTTCGTCGACGACGGCGACGTGCTCACCTCGGCCGGCGTGGCCGCGGGCATCGACCTGCTCCTGCACCTGGTGCGACGCGACCACGGCAGCGAGGTGGCCAACCGGGTCGCGCGGCGCAACGTCGTCGCGCCGTGGCGGGAGGGCGGGCAGTCGCAGTTCGTCGAGCGGCCGCTGCCCGAGGCCGGCGACGCCGGGACCGCGCCCACCCGCGCCTGGGCGCTCGACCGCCTGGGTGAGCCGCTGACCCTCGCCGACCTCGCCGCGCACGCGCGGATGAGCGTGCGCACCTTCACCCGGCGGTTCCGCGAGGAGACGGGGGTGTCGCCGCAGCGGTGGCTCGCCGGGCAGCGGATCGCGCTGGCCCGCCGGCTGCTGGAGTCCACCGACGTCCCCGTCGACCGGGTCGCCGCCGACGCCGGGTTCGGCACGCCGGCGTCGCTGCGCGCCCACCTGCGCGCCGCGATCGGAGTCTCGCCCGGCGCCTACCGCCGCACCTACCGCGGGGCCGGCCGCACGGCGGTGTGACGCGCGACTCCCCCGCCCGCGGCAGGATCGGCCCCCGCGTCTGGTTGAGTGGGGCATACCGGCGCCGCCCTCGCTCATCCGGAGCTGCAGGACTCGACGTCGGGCTGGTGCAGCGCCACGGAGGCGCGCCCGGCTGTCCGACGTCGCCCACGGCGCGACCCGCCCCGCAGACGGGGCCGGCGTGCGCCCGCGTGCGGTGGCCGAGGACGGCGACCCGAGTACCACCGAGGAACCCATGACCTCCCCGCAGTCCCCCACGCCCGCCGGCACGTCCCGGCCCCGCCGCCGCCGCGGCGGCCGCGGTCGCGGCGCCGGCAGCAGCGCCGCCCCCGCCACCTCGGCGGCGGTCACCACCGCGACGGCCCCGGAGCCGCAGGAGATCCCGGCCGGCGACGTCGCCACCGTGCTCCCCACCGACGCCACCTTCGCCGAGCTCGGCGTGCCCGCCCCGCTGGTCGAGGTGCTCACCGCCAGCGGCATCACCGCGCCGTTCCCCATCCAGGTCGCGACGCTGCCCGACTCCCTCGCCGGCCGCGACGTGCTCGGCCGCGGCCGCACCGGCTCGGGCAAGACCATCGCCTTCAGCCTGCCGCTGGTGGCCCGCCTGGCCGCCTCGACCACGAAGCGGCAGCCGCGCAGGCCGCGGGCCCTGGTCCTGGTGCCGACCCGCGAGCTGGCCAACCAGGTGATGGCCACCGTCGAGCCGCTGGCCACGGCGCTCGGCCTGCGCGCCACCACCGTCTTCGGCGGCGTCGGGCAGAACCCGCAGGTGCAGGCGCTGGCCGCCGGTGTCGACGTCGTCGTCGCCTGCCCCGGCCGGCTCGAGGACCTCATCGGCCAGGGCCACGCCGACCTGTCCGCCGTCGAGGTGACCGTGCTCGACGAGGCCGACCACATGGCCGACCTCGGCTTCCTGCCCGGCGTCAAGCGGCTGCTGGACCGCACCCCGCAGGGCGGCCAGCGGCTGCTGTTCTCCGCCACGCTGGACAACGGCGTCGACGTGCTGGTCAAGCGCTACCTGTCGCAGCCGGTCACGCACTCGGTGGACCCCGCCGTCGCGCCGGTCGCCACCATGACCCACCACGTGTTCCAGGTCAGCGCCGCCGACAAGGCCGAGGTCGTGCGCCAGCTCGCCTCGGGCCTCGGCCGCAGCGTGCTGTTCACCCGGACCAAGCACCAGGCGAAGAAGCTGGCCAGGCAGCTCACCGCGGCCGGCATCCCCGCCGTCGACCTGCACGGCAACCTCAGCCAGAACGCCCGCGAGCGCAACCTCGAGGCGTTCAGCACCGGCGGCACCCGGGTGCTGTGCGCGACCGACATCGCCGCGCGCGGCATCCACGTCGACGACGTCGCGCTGGTCGTGCACGTCGACCCGCCGACCGAGCACAAGGCCTACCTGCACCGCTCCGGCCGCACCGCCCGCGCCGGCGCCGGCGGCACGGTCGTGACGCTGTCCACCCCGGACCAGAACGGCGAGGTGCGCACGCTCACGCGCCAGGCCGGCATCACCCCGGTCGTGAGCCAGGTCCGCCCCGGCGTGGAGCAGATCACGGCGCTCACCGGCCCGGCCGCGCCGCACGTCGAGCCCGCCCCGGCCCCGGCTCCCCAGCCGCAGGGCCAGGGCGGCGGCCGGCGCCGGCGCTCCGCCGGGGGCTCCACGGCCACCCCGGCGGCACCCGCCAAGGCGGCCGGCAAGGCGACCGGCAGCCGCGGACAGGCCCGCAGCCCGCAGGGCCCGGCCCGCACGCGCGCGGAGCTCGCCGCCCGCGCCGGGACCCACTCGGCGGCGTCGTTCAGCGGCCGCTCGCGGCGCGGGGGCCGCTGACCCCGGGGGTGTCACGCCGGGGACGGTCGGGAAGAGTCGTCCCGACCGTCCCCGACGACCCTGTGAGGTGCCCGATGGCCCTGCCCATCACCCTGTCCGAGATCGGCCCGCGGATCTCGGCCGGCGCGTTCATCCTCAACAGCGGGCTGGGCAAGCGCGGCGCCGACGAGCAGACCGCCGCCGGCCTGCACGGCTTCGCCTCCGGCTCGTACCCGTTCCTCAAGGACGTCGAGCCGCGGCAGTTCGTCCAGGCGCTGTCGACGGCGGAGATCGCGGTCGGCGCCGCGCTGCTGACGCCGTTCGTCCCCACCGCCCTCGCCGGCGCCCTGCTCACCGGGTTCGCCGGCGGCCTGCTCGGCCTCTACCTGCGCACGCCCGGCATGCGCAAGGAGGGCAGCCTGGCCCCGACCGAGCAGGGCCTGACCGTCGCCAAGGACGTGTGGCTGCTCGGCATCGGCGTCGGCCTGCTCACCCGCGGCACCGTGGACCGCGGCTCGCGCCGGGTGCAGCAGGCCGCGAAGACCCTGGCCAAGGCCAACGCGCGGGTGTCGAAGGCCGAGCGCCGGGCCGAGCGGAAGGCCGCCCGCGCCGCCGCCTGACGAAGGACCCCGTCCCCTCCCGCCTCGCGGACTCGGCGCGAGCCTCTGGGCGGGGCCGGAGGGGACATGGCCGGGCTTCGACGCGCACCTCCCCCTGGAGTCAGGAACCGGGTAGGAACACCGTTCCGACCAGCCGGCGGCGGCGCCCCTCGCGCGGCGCGTTCCCCAGCCGCGCGCGGAGGGCGGCGCGCACGTCGTCGAGCAGGCCGGCGAACTCCTCGTCGTCCAGCCACAGCCCGGTCATCCGGTAGCCCACGCCGTCCCGGGCGGGATCCAGCCCGTCCGGGGCGGCGGCACCGGCGTCGACCCACCGGTCGAAGTCCGCGAGCAGCGCCGCGACGAAGGTGCCGAAGGCGCGGCGGTGCTGCTCGGGCGTCATGCCCGCCGCCTCCTCCGGCCCGACGGAGGCCGCGGCGGTCACCAGCCGGTAGGTGCGCTCGGTGCTGCCCCGCACCCGGCGCTCCCCCACGACCTCCAGCACGCCGGCCTCGGCGAGCACGCCGACGTGCCGGTAGAGCGTGGCCACCGGGACGTCGGGCAGCTCGGCGTGCAGCTCGCCGGTGGTCAGGCTCCGGTCGCCCAGCAGGGCCTGCACCACGCGCAGGCGCACCGGGTGGAGCAGCAGGTCCGCAGACGCCACGCGCTCGACCTCTCTCATGATTGACAACGGTCTCGCTATTGGGAATGATCATGCCATGGCGACCGTGACGACGACACCCGAGACCCTGCGGATCACCCTCACCCCGGCCGAGAAGGCGCTCGGCCTGCTGCGCGACCTGGAGGTCCCGCTGACCGCGGTGCGCGCGGCCGAGGTCGTCCCCGACGGGCTGACCGCCGCCCGCGGCCTGCGCGCCCCCGGGCTCGGCGTGCCCGGCGTGCGCAAGATCGGCACCTGGCGCCGGCGGGGCGGGACGTCGTTCGTGAGCGTCCGGCGCGGGGCGGCCGTGCGCCTGGAGCTGACCGGTCAGCGCGTCGACACCGTCCTGGTGACCGTCGACGACGCGCCCGCCGTCGTCGCGGCCCTGTCGGGGACCCCGCGATGAGCTCCCGCGAGGTGCCGGTGACCGTGCCCGGCGAGCCCCCGCTGGCCGGCACGCTCACCCTCCCCGACGCACCCGGCCCGGTGCCGGCGGTGCTGCTGGCCCCCGGCTCGGGACCGGTCGACCGCGACTCCGACCACCGGCGCGCCCGGTTCGGCGTCACCCGCGAGCTGGCGCACGCGCTGGCCGAGGGCGGCCTGGCCTCGCTGCGGTACGACAAGCGCGGCGTCGGGGCCAGCGGCGGCGGGGACTGGCGGCACGCCGGCCTCACCGACAACGTCGACGACCTGGCCCGGGCCCGGGACGCGCTGGCCGCCCGTCCGGAGGTGGACCCCGGCCGGGTCGTGCTGGCCGGCCACAGCGAGGGCGCGCTGCTCGCCGCGGCGGTCGCCGCCCGGGGCGTCCCGGTGGCCGGGGTGGTCCTGCTCGCCGGCTCCGCGACGCCGGGAGACGAGCTGCTCCGCTGGCAGGCGCGCCGGATCGCCCCGATGCTGCCCGCGCCGGTCCGCGGCCTGTTCCGGCTGCTGCGCACCGACCTGGAGAAGCGGGTGGCCGCCAACCACGCGCGGATCCGGGCGACGACCACCGACGTCGCGCGGGTCGACGGCGCCCGGATCAACGCGCGCTGGACCCGGGAGTTCCTCGACCACGACCCGCGCACCGACCTCGCCCGGCTGACCGTGCCGGTGCTCGCGGTGACCGGCGGCAAGGACGTGCAGGTGCCCGCCGCGGACCTGGGGACGATCGCGGCGACGGTCCCCGGGCCGGTGGAGACGCTGCTGGTCCCCGACCTCACCCACACGCTGCGCCGGCAGCCGGGGCCGGCGTCGCTGCGCGCCTACCGGGAGGAGCTGCGCCGGCCGGTCGACGTCGAGGTGCTCGGCGCCGTCGTCCGCTGGTGCCGCCAGGTGACCGGCCTGGAGCGCGTCCCCGCCTGAGACGCCGGAGGGGGGGGGGGGGGGGGGGGGGGGGGGGGGGGGGGGGGGGGGGGGGGGGGGGGGGGGGGGGGGGGGGGGGGGGGGGGGGGGGGGGGGGGGGGGGGGGGGCGGGTGGGGGGGGGGGGGGGGGGGGGCCCCGGGGGGGGCGCGGGGGGGGCCGGCCCCCCGGCTGGGTGCCCGGCCCTCCTGGGGTACGTCGTCAGTTGCCGCTGGAGAACGCCGCGTCGAACGCCGCGGCCGGCGGGTCGAACGCCAGCCGGCGGACGAACGCGAGCGCCTCGGGGGCGCCGACCAGGCGGTCCATGCCGGCGTCCTCCCACTCCACCGAGATCGGCCCGTCGTAGCCGATGGTGTTGAGCATCCGGAAGCAGGCCTCCCACGGGACGTCGCCGTGCCCGGTGGAGACGAAGTCCCAGCCGCGCCGCGGGTCGGCCCACGGCAGGTGCGAGCCCATCCGGCCGTTGCGGCCGTTGCCCACCTGGCGCTTCGCGTCCTTGCAGTCGACGTGGTAGATCCGGTCCTTGAAGTCCCAGATGAACGAGACCGGGTCGAGGTCCTGCCACACGAAGTGGCTGGGGTCCCAGTTCAGGCCGAACGCCTCGCGGTGGCCGATCGCCTCGAGGGTGCGGACCGTCGTCCAGTAGTCGTAGGCGATCTCCGACGGGTGCACCTCGTGGGCGAACCGGACGCCGACCTCGTCGAACACGTCGAGGATCGGGTTCCAGCGGGCGGCGAAGTCGGCGTAGCCGTCCTCGATCATCGAGGCCGGGGCCGGCGGGAACATCGCCACGGCCTTCCAGATCTTCGACCCGGTGAACCCGACGACGGTCTTCACACCGAGCTTGGCCGCCGCGCGGGCGGTCAGCTTCATCTCCTCGGCGGCGCGCTGCCGCACGCCCTCGGGGTCGCCGTCGCCCCAGACGCGCTTGTTGACGATGTCGCGGTGCCGCTCGTCGATCGGGTCGTCGCAGACGGCCTGGCCGTTGAGGTGGTTGGAGATGGCCCAGACCTTCAGGCCGTACTTGTCGAGCAGCGCGAGCCGCTCCTCGACGTAGGAGTCGTCGTTCGCGGCGCGCTCGACGTCGAGGTGGTCGCCCCAGCAGGCGATCTCCAGGCCGTCGTAGCCCCACTCGGACGCGAGCCGGGCCACCTCCTCGAACGGCAGGTCGGCCCACTGGCCGGTGAACAGGGTGACGGGACGGGGCATGGCGGGGGTGTCCTCTCGGGTCAGGCGGGGACGGAGGTCCACACGGAGTCGGCCGCGGCGCTGCGCTCGACGGCCTCGAGCACCCGCTGCACCTGCAGGCCGTCGGCGAAGGACGGCGTGGGGTCCTCCTGCTTGGCGATGGCGGTGACCAGGTCGACGACCTGGTGGGTGAAGCCGTGCTCGTAGCCCAGCCCGTGCCCGGCCGGCCACCAGGCCGACACGTAGGGGTGCCCGGGCTCGGTCACGAGGATGCGGCGGAAGCCCGCCACCTCGTCCGGCTCGCTGCCGTCGAACAGCTGCAGGACGTTCATGTCCTCGAAGTCGAAGGCGAGGCTGCCGGCGGAGCCGTTGACCTCGATGCGGATGGCGTTCTTGCGGCCCAGGGCGAACCTGGTCGCCTCGAAGGTGGCCACCGCGCCGCCGGAGAACCGGCCGAGGAACACCGCGGTGTCGTCGACGGTGACCCGGCCGGTGCCCTCCCCCGCGACGCCGGACAGCGATCCGGCCGCGGCGGGCAGCGGGCGCTCCTTGACGAACGTCTCGAGCAGGGCGCTGACGCCGGTGACCGTCTCCCCGGTGATGTACTGCGTGAGGTCGACGATGTGCGCGCCGATGTCGCCGAGCGCCCCCGAGCCGGCCTTGTCCTTCTCCAGCCGCCACGACATCGGCGCCGACGGGTCGGCGATCCAGTCCTGCAGGTACTGGGCGCGCACGTGGCGCACCTGACCGATCCGGCCCTCGGCGACCAGCTGCCGGGCCAGCCCGATCGCCGGCACCCGGCGGTAGGTGAACCCGACCATCGAGCGGACGCCGCGCGCGGCGGCCCGCTCGGCCGCCTCGGTCATGGCCTCGGCCTCGGCGACGGAGTTGGCCAGCGGCTTCTCGCACAGGACGTGCTTGCCGGCCTCCAGCGCCGCGATGGCGATCTCGGCGTGGGTGTCGCCGGGGGTGCAGACGTCGACCAGGCCGACGTCGTCGCGCTCGAGGACCCGCCGCCAGTCGGTCTCCACCGAGGCCCAGCCCAGGCGCGCGGCGGCGTCGGTGGCCCGCTCCCGGTCGCGGCCGGCGAGCACCGTGAGCTCGGGACGCAGCGGGAGGTCGAAGAAGTGGGGGGCGGTGCGCCAGGCCTGCGAGTGCGCCGCGCCCATGAAGGCGTGTCCGATGAGGCCCACCCCGAGGGTCGGCCGGTCAGGTGAGGTCATGGGGGCTCCCGGAACGGGGGGGGGGGGGGGGGGGGGGGGGGGGGGGGGGGGGGGGGGGGGGGGGGGGGGGGGGGGGGGGTGGGGGGTGGGTGGGGAGGGGGGGGTTCGGGCGTGGGGCGGCCGAGGGCGCCCGGCGCCCCCCCACCCGGGTGGATCAGGACTCGAAGGCGCTGTCGATGTACTGGTCGACGTTGTCCGCGGTCACGACCGGCGCGTTGAGCACGATCTGCCGCGGGATCTCGACCTCGACCAGGTCGGACAGGGCCTTGTCCTGGGCGATCAGCCGGGCGAGGCTGATGCCGTCGGCGGCCTGGGTCGACGGGTAGATGACGGTCGCCTGGAGGACCGAGTTGCCCTCCTGGATCGCCCGCATGGCGTTGGCCGAGCCGGCGCCGCCGACCATGAAGAACTCGTCGCGGCCGGCGTTCTGGATCGCGGCCAGGACACCGACGCCCTGGTCGTCGTCGTGGTTCCAGATCGCGTCGATCTGCGGCGCGGCCTGCAGCAGGTTGGCCGCCGCCTCCTCGCCGCCCTCGACGGTGAAGTCCGCGGCCACGCGGTTGTCGACGTTGAGCCCGCAGTCGGCCAGCGCGTCGGCGAAGCCCTGGCTGCGGTCCTGGGTCAGCGGCAGCGAGTCGATGCCGGCGATCTCCGCGACGACGGCGTCGGGGTTGTCGCCGAGCTGCTCGCAGATGTAGGTGCCGGCCGAGACGCCCATGCCGTAGTTGTCGCCGAGGACCGTGGACCGGGCGGCGAACGGGCTGTCGAACTCGCGGTCGACGTTGATGACCGGGATGCCGGCCTCCATCGCCTGCAGCGCGACCGGGGTCAGCGCGGCGCCGTCGAAGGGCAGCAGCACGATGGCGTCGACGCCGTCGTTGATGAACGTCTCGACCTGGCTGATCTGGGTGCTGACGTCGTTGGTGCCCTCCGCGACCACCAACTCGACGTCCTCGTACTGCTCGGCCTCGGCGCGGGCGGCCTCGGTGATGCCGGCCATCCAGCCGTGGTCGGCGGCCGGCGCCGAGAAGCCGATGGTGACGGTCTCGCCGGCCTCGTCGTTGGCGCTGGCGGCCTGGTTGCCCCCGCCGCCGCCGGACTCCTCCGGGGTGTTGCTCGTGCAGCCGGCCACGAGCACGCCCGCGCTGAGCAGGGCGACCGTGGCGTACGGCAGGCGGCGGAACGGACGCTGCCTCGTTGCGGACATGCTCTCTCCTCGATGTCGCCCCCTCTCCGGAGGCGGGTGGGCTGCCACCGGACGGAGGTCCGGTGGGTGGTGCGGTCCGGCGCGGGTCGCGCCGGGAGTCAGAGGGTCTTGCCGCTCGCGGCCGGGCGGGTGCCGCCCGGTCCGCCGTCGGCGGTCGAGCCGCCGGAGACCGCGCCGGCCGGGCCGCCCGCGGCGGGCAGGCCGCCGGACGGCGGTCCCGCGGTGGGCCGGCGGAAGCTGAACCCGCCGGTGGCCAGCCGCTGCTGCAGCAGGACGGCGAGGACGATGATCACGCCGCGGGCGACGGCCTGGGCCGAGCTCGACAGGTTGTTGAGCGTGAAGACGTTGCCGAGCGTCGTGAAGATGAGGACGCCGAGGACGGTGCCGACGATCGTCCCGCGCCCGCCGATGAGCAGCGTGCCGCCGATGACGACCGCGGCGATGGCGTCGAGCTCGTAGAGCGTGCCGTGGGTCGAGCTGCCCGTCGTCGTCCGCGCCATGATCATCACCGCGGCGATGCCGCAGGTGATGCCGGAGAGCACGTAGAGCTTGACGGTGTGCCGCTGCACCCGGATGCCGGCGAGGCGGGCGGCCTCGGCGTTGCCGCCGACGGCGAAGGTGCGCCGGCCGAACGTGGTCCGGTTGAGCAGCACCCACCCGGCGACCGCGACCAGCGCGAAGATGATCACCAGGGTCGGGACGCCGAGCACGTCACCGGAGAAGAAGGACAGGAAGTCGCTGTCCCGCACGATCTGGGTGCGCCGGTTGGCGATGATCTCGGCCAGGCCGCGCGCGGCGGCGAGCATGGCGAGGGTGGCGATGAAGGCCGCGAGCTTGCCGTAGGCGATGACCACGCCGTTGACCAGCCCGGCCACCGCGCCGACGACCAGCGCGGTGAAGACCATGACGATCCAGTGGAAGTCCTCGGCCATCTGCTGGGTGGCCAGCGTCGTGGCCCACACCGACGCCAGCGCCACCAGCGCGCCGACCGACAGGTCGATGCCGCCGCCGATGATCACGAACGTCATGCCGACGCTCACCACGCCGATGACCGAGGCCAGCCGCAGGATGGTCAGGATGTTGTCGACGTCGGCGAAGCGGTCCCCCGCCGTGATGACGCCGACCACGCACAGGACGACCAGCGCGACGACCAGGCCCAGGTTGCGGCCGACCGGTCCGCTCATGAACCCGCCTCCCGACCGGTTCCGGCCGGCGTCCTTGCCGGAGCCCGCGGTCACCGCGGTGCTGCCCTCACTCATGCCCTGCCCACTCATGCGACGTCCCCTTCGTGCACCGGGACGCCGTGCGTCGACGTCCCCTCCATGACCAGGTCGAGTACGCGGTGCTCGTCGAGGGCCGAGGCGGGCTCCTCCGCCAGCACCCGGCCCTCCGCGACGACGAGGACCCGGTCGGCCAGACCGAGCACCTCCGGGATCTCGCTGGAGACGACGACCACGGCGACGCCGCGGTCGGCGAGGTCGCGCACCAGTGCGTAGATCTCCGAGCGCGCCCCGACGTCGACGCCGCGGGTGGGCTCGTCGAGCAGCAGCACCCGGCAGTCGCGCAGCAGCCAGCGGGCGAGCACGACCTTCTGCTGGTTGCCGCCGGACAGCGTCCGCACCTCGCGGGTGACGTCGGCCGGCCGGACCTCCAGCGCGGTGACCTGCTCGCGGGCGGCCTCGCGCTCGGCGGCGCCGGAGAGGAAGCCGCCGCGGGCGAAGCGGGCCAGGCTGGAGATGCTGATGTTGCGGGCCACGGACTCGCCGAGCAGCAGCGCCTGGCTCTTGCGCTCCTCCGGCGCGAGCCCCACGCCCGCAGCCACCGCGACGCCGACGTCGCCGGGCCGCAGCCGGCGCCCGTCCACGCGGACCGTGCCGCCGCTCGCGTGCCGGGCGCCGTAGAGGGTCTCGAGGATCTCCGACCGGCCCGAGCCGACCAGCCCGGCCAGCCCGACGATCTCGCCCGGCCGGACCGAGAAGGAGACGTGGGAGAAGGAGCCGTGCAGCGACAGGTCCTCGACCTCGAGCACCGGCTCGGCGGTGGGCGCGGGGCGGTGGTGCCGCTCGGGGAAGACGTACTCGATGTCCCGGCCGGTCATCAGCGTGATGACCTCGCGGGTCGGCGTCTCGCGGGCGGGCAGCCCGGTGGCGACGGTCCGGCCGTCCTTGAGGACGGTGATCCGGTCGCCGATCTCGCGGATCTCCTCCAGCCGGTGGGAGATGTAGACGACGGCGACGTCGTGCGCGGTGAGGTCGCGGATGACCGTGAACAGCCGCTCGACCTCCTCGTTGTCGAGGACCGCCGAGGGCTCGTCCATGATGATCAGCCGCGCGTCCTGGGACAGCGCCCGCGCGATGCTCACCATCTGCTGGGAGGCCGCGGGCAGCGACCCGACCTCGGCCGCCGGCCGGATCTCGGGGTGGCCGAGCCGGGTGAGCAGCTCCCCCGCCCGCCGGTTCAGCTCGCGCGGCCGCACGAAGCCCATCTGGGCCTGCTCCCGGCCGAGGAAGACGTTGTCGGCGACGGTGAGCCCGGCGACGAGGTCGAGCTCCTGGTAGATCGTCGCGATGCCCAGTCCGAGCGCGGCCTGCGGCGTGGACAGCCGGACCTGCTCGCCGCGCCAGTAGATGGCGCCCTCGTCGGGCTGGTGGGCGCCGGCGAGGACCTTGATCAGGGTCGACTTGCCGGCGCCGTTCTGGCCGAGGAGGCAGTGCACCTCCCCCGGGCGGACGTCGAGGTCCACGCCCCCGAGCGCGCGCACGCCCGGGAAGGTCTTGACGATGCCGTGCATCTCCAGCAGCGGCGCCTCTGCCGGTGGCATGGCCTCACCTCGGACTTCTGCTCAACGCTGACCATTAGTCTGTGCAGCGGTGACCATATGAACGGAGTCACAAGGGGTCAAGGGACCGTGAGCGGTGTCACCGAACCGAGACCTAGCGCACGTCGAGCGAGACGGAACCGGCCGTGACCGCGACCGCGGGACGCGGTCACCCGGGGTGAACGCCCCCCGGACGGCGAGGACGGCTCAGCGGGCCAGGGCCTGGTGGACCGAGTCCTCGTCGAGGTAGCCCTGGATGGCCATGAGCGCGGCGCCCACCCGGCCGGACAGGTCGGGGGCGTCGCTGACGGTGATCTCCAGTGCGCGGGCGGCCAGCGGCATCGAGCGGCCGTAGACCGCCTCGCGGATCCCGGCCAGCAGCGGCGCGCCGGCCTGCGCGACCCCGCCGGTCATCACGATCCGGTGCGGGTTGAAGAAGTTGACCAGCGCGGCCAGCACCGTGCCGATGGTGCGCCCGGCCCGCCGGACCAGCTCCAGCGCCGGGCCGTCGCCCTGCGCGGCGAGCTCGATGACCTCCCGGGTGCTGGTCACCGGCAGCCCCGCCTCGACGGCGTCGCGCAGCAGCGCACCACCGCCGGCCAGCGCCTCGAGGCAGTTCTCGTTGCCGCACCGGCAGAGCACGGTGCGGCCGTCCGGCGTCGGCACGTGGATGTGCCCGATGTCGCCGGCGCTGCCCTGCGCTCCCCGGTACACCTCGCCGTCGACGATCACCCCGCAGCCGATGCCGGTGCCCACCTTGACCACCAGCACGTCCTCGGCCGAGCCACCGACGCCGATCTCCCCGAGCGCCATGACGTTGACGTCGTTGTCGACCAGGACCGGGCAGCCGTAGCGGGCGAACGCGCCGGGGATGTCGTGGTCGTGCCAGCCCGGCATGATCGGCGGGTGCGACGGCCGGCCCGTCGAGAACTCCACCGGCCCGGGCACGCCCACCCCGACGGCGCACACGTCGGCCGGGGTCAGCCCCGCCTCGGCGAGCACCTTCTGGGCCAGCCGGTCCACCTCGGCGAGCACCACGTCGGGGCCGTCGGCGATGTCGATCGGGTGCCCCACGGTGGCGAGGATCTGCGCGGACAGGTCGGTGACCGCGACGTCGACGCTGGTGACCCCCAGGTCGACGGCGAGCACGCAGCCGGCGCCGCTGTTGAACCGCAGCAGAGTCGGCGGGCGCCCGCCGGTGCTGCCGCCGCGGCCGCCCTCCTGCAGCAGGCCGCTGGCGATCAGCTGGTCGACGCGGGCGCTGACGGTGTTGCGCGCGGCCCCGGTGAGCGCGACCAGCTCGGCCCGGCTCCGCGCGCGGCCGGTGCGCACGTGGTGCAGCAGTGCGCCGGCCGAGGCGGAGGTGGAGGCCATGCCGTCATGGTGACACGCCGGAGGCGCGTCCCCCCTCCTCCGCGATCCCGGCAGTTCGGAGAACCTGCCGGAGGACGGCGGCGACGGCGTCCGGATGGGTCTGGACCGTCATGTGGGCGGCCCCGGGCACCTCGACCACCCGACCCGACGGCGCGGCGGCGGCCACCGCGGCCGCCCAGTCGGCGCGACAGAGCCGGTCGCGCGTGCCGCGGACGACGGTCACCGGGACGCCGACGGCGCGCAGCCGGGCCTCGATGCGGTCGGGCGCGGCCACCCGCCACAGCGCCCGCATCGCCCGCGGGCCGGTGCCCAGCCACTGCGCCAGGATCAGCGGCACCTGCCACCAGGGCTCGCGCAGCGCCGTCCGGAGCCACCACCCGGCCAGCCGCGGCGGCCGGCGCAGCCGCGGGTCGGTCGTCGGGCCGAGCAGGACGACGCCGGCCACCCGCGGGTCGACGGCGGCCGCGGCCACCACCTGGCAGCCCTGCGAGTGCCCGGCCAGCACGACCGGACCGGGGCCGAGCCGGTCCCGCAGCCGGGCGGCCAGCACGTCCAGCGGGGGCACAGGTGCAGACCGGCCCATCCCGGGTAGGAGGACGACGTCGGCGGGCAACCGCCGGCACAGCCGTGACCACGACCGCCCGTCCAGGCCCAGACCCGGGACGACCACCAGCCGGGGGATGACGACGGGCACCGACCTGGTTGTACCGGGCAGGACCGGACACCGCGAGTGCACCGGCGGAGGGCAGCCGTGACGGGTATCACCCCCGTGACCGGCCCACCGGGAGACAGCGGAGCCCCTGACGGGAGAGGATCACAGTCATCATGACGACATCACCTGCGCCCACCGCCAGCTCGTCGACCGGCCGGCCGCGGGTGGTGATCATCGGCTCCGGCTTCGGCGGGCTGTTCGCCGCGAAGGCCCTGCGCAACGCCGACGTCGACGTCACCGTGGTGGCCAAGACCGGCCACCACCTCTTCCAGCCGCTGCTCTACCAGGTGGCCACCGGCATCCTCTCCGAGGGCGAGATCGCCCCGGCCACCCGCGAGGTGCTGCGCCACCAGAAGAACGCCAAGGTGGTCCTCGGCGAGGTCGTGGACATCGACGTGGACGCCCGCACGGTCACCTCGACCATCCTGGGCCGCACCACGATCCACCCCTACGACGAGCTGATCGTGGCCGCGGGTGCGGGGCAGTCGTACTTCGGCAACGACCGGTTCGCCGAGTTCGCCCCCGGCATGAAGAGCATCGACGACGCCCTCGAGCTGCGCGGCCGCATCTTCGGCGCGTTCGAGCTGGCCGAGCTCGCCACCGACCCCGCCGAGGTCGACCGGCTGATGACCTTCGTGGTCGTCGGCGCCGGCCCGACCGGTGTGGAGATGGCCGGGCAGATCGCCGAGCTCGCGCACCGCACGCTGCGCCGCGACTTCCGCAACATCGACCCGCAGCGGGCCCGCATCATCCTGCTCGACGGTGCGCCGCAGGTGCTGCCGCCGTTCGGGCCCAAGCTGGGCGAGAAGGCCCGCCGGCACCTCAACGAGATCGGCGTCGAGGTGCAGCTCGGCGCGCTGGTCACCGACATGGACGCCGACGGCCTGACCGTCAAGGACGCCGACGGCCAGCAGCGCCGGATCTCCGCGGCCACCAAGGTGTGGGCGGCCGGTGTGCAGGCCTCGCCGCTGGGCCGGCTGCTCGGGGACAGGACGGGTGCCGAGGTCGACCGCGCCGGGCGCATCGCCGTCCAGTCGGACCTGACGCTGCCCGGCCACCCCGAGATCCACGTCGTCGGCGACATGGCCAACCACCCCGACCGGCTGCCCGGCGTCGCGCAGGTGGCCATCCAGGGCGGGCGGTACTCCGCCGACCAGATCAAGCGCAAGCTCGCCGGCCGGGCGCCGCGCGGGGCGTTCCGGTACCGGGACAAGGGCAACATGGCGACGATCTCGCGGTTCTCCGCGGTCGCCGACATCAAGAAGATGAAGTTCGAGGGCTTCATCGCCTGGGTGATCTGGCTGGTGGTGCACCTCTTCTACATCATCGGCTTCAAGAGCCGGGTCACCACGGTGCTGCACTGGATGGTCAGCTTCCTCGGCCGCGGCCGCTCGCAGCGGGTCGCCACCCAGCAGCAGGTCTACGGCCGGCTGGCGCTGGAGAAGCTCGGCCCGGGCTTCGAGGCGTCGAAGACCGGCGGGCCGAAGGACCACCCGGACACCCCGGACGAGGTCAACGGCGAGCAGCAGCACGACTTCGTCGGCCGCCGCACCGCCTAGCCGCACCGGACGTCCGACGGCCCGGACCCCTCGCGAGGGGTCCGGGCCGTCGCGCGTCCGGGCCACGCCCGGCCCGGTGTTCAGCGCAGCCAGGTGTCCAGCGCCGCGGCGACCAGGTCCGGGGTCACCAGGTGGCCGCCGTCGAACTCGTCGTAGGTGACGTCGTAGCCGGCCGCGGCGAGGTCCCGGGACACCCGGCGGCCGCAGCGCGCCACCGGCAGCACGCGGTCGCGGGTGCCGTGTGCGATCCAGATCCGCGGCCGTCCGGTGCGGCCGGGCGGGGCGACGAAGCCCGGCGAGAAGGCCAGCAGCGCCTCGAACAGGTCGCCGTTGGCCAGCCCGAGCGAGAGCGCGTACGAGCCGCCGTCGGAGAAGCCGCCGAGCGCGACCCGGGAGACCGCGAGGCCGGCGGAGACCCGCTCCAGCGCGGCGTCGAGGACCGCCACGTCCCGGCCGAGCCCGCCGGCCAGCAGGTCCCAGGTCGAGGCGACCGAGGAGGTCGCGAGGACGGCGACCCCGCGGGCGGCGGCGACCCCGCCCACCGCGGCCAGCGAGTGGTCCGCCGTCCCGCCCGCCCCGTGGCAGAACACGAGCAGCGGCCGCGGGCCGGGCGGGCCGCCGGGGACGGCGACCAGCGCCTGCGGGCCGCCCAGCTCCAGCGCCGTCGTGCCGGGCGGCAGCGGCGGGCCGGTCGGCTGCGGACCCGGCCGGGTGTCGAGGCGACCGGTGGCGGCGGGGGCGGCCACGGTCAGACGGCGTGCGCCATCGGCGGCACGTGCTCGTCCGGCCGCTCGAGGTGCAGCGGCTGCAGCGGCGTCGTCTCCTCCAGGTAGAGCAGGGCGTCGTAGCGGTCGCCGGTCACGGTGGGCACGTAGTTGCCCCAGCGCTCCCGCTCGGGCCGGTAGACGACGCCGATCGCCCGGTGCCCCAGCCGCCGGTCCAGCCAGTCCGGGCGCTCCCCGGGCGGGACGACGACGAGCGCGTCGTGCCCGACCGCGCGGTGCAGCAGGTCCTCGAGGCTCCCCTCGCGCGCGGGCGGCACGGTCATCCGCTCCATCTGCGCGCCCCACTCCCGGCCCGCGATCACGCCGCCGCGGTGGCCGGCGAACCCCACCAGGACGACGTCGCCGGCGCCGTGCCGCTCGCGCAGCAGCTGGCCGAGGTTGGTCATGCCGGCGTCGGCCATGTCGGTGGCCCGGGCGTCGCCGACGTGTGTGTTGTGCTCCCAGACCACGGCCTTCGCGCCGGTGTGGTCGACCAGCCGGTCGAGGGTGTCGGCCATGTGCACGTCCCGGACGTTCCACGACTCCGCCGAGCCGCCGACCATCGCGCGGTAGTAGCGCTCGGCGCCGACGACCACCGCGGCGTTCTGCTCGGCGGCGAACCGGTCGTCGGCGTCGTCCCCCGCGCCGTCCGCGCCGCGCTGCTCGCACAGCCGGCTCAGCAGCGCGACGACGGTCTCCTCGCACGCCGCCGGGGCGAACCGCTGGGCGAAGGCGTACTCGACGCCGTCCTCGCCGAAGGGCTCGAAGCAGCGCAGGGCCCGCCTCGCCGCGTCGACGTGCCCGGGCTCGTGCTCCTGCACCCACGCCAGCAGCTCGTGCATCGAGTCCCAGAGGCTGTAGACGTCGAGGCCGGCGAAGCGCACCCGCTCGGCCCCGGGACGGCCGGCGTTCCACTCCCGCAGCCGGCGGCAGAAGTCGACGACGTCGTCGTTGGCCCACATCCAGGTCGGCCAGCGGCCGATCGCGTCCAGCGCCGTCCGCGGGTCCTCGGCGCCCCCGGGCCGCAGCCGCACGCTGCGGTCGACGCGGTCGCAGTCGGGCCAGTCGCCCTCGACGGCGACCAGCCCGAACCCGTGCTCCTCGACCAGCCGGCAGGTCAGCGCGGCGCGCCAGGCGTAGTACTCGTGCGTGCCGTGACTGGCCTCGCCGACCGCCACCACGCGCGCGTCCCCGATCCGCTCGAGCAGCGGGTCCAGGTCGGCGTCGTCGCGCAGCGGGCGGGCCAGCTCCCCGAAGCGGTCCATTCAGGTCCTCCCGGCCGCCCCCTCGCGGACGACCCACTCCGCGACCGCCCGGCGGTCGCCCGTGCGCAGCCAGGTGCTCCGCTGCCGCGCCGCCGACGTACCCCGGCCGAGCAGGTCCTGCACCCGGGCGGTGACCTCGTCCCACTCCCCCGCGCCGGTCAGGTCCTCCTCCAGCTCGGCCAGCAGCCCGGTCACCGCCGTGCGGGCATCGACCAGCTCCTCGCGCAGCGGGTCGAACAGCGGGCCGGTGAGCCCGGAGCGGGCCGCCCGCCACCGCGCCGCGCGCAGCACCTCCGGGCGCAGCTCCGGCACCGGCTCGCCCCGCTGCGCCCGTCCGGCGAGCACCCGCACCAGGGAGCGGACCAGCGCGGCGTGCAGGACGGTGTCGTCGAGGGTGGTGCAGACGTCGGCCAGCCGGAACTCGATCGTGGGCAGCCGGGCCGAGGGGCGGACGTCCCAGTACAGGTGCGACCCGTCGGCCACCACGCCGGAGGCGACCAGCGCGGTGAGCACCCGGCGGTAGCCGTCGGCGTCGCCGAGCGGCTCGGGCGCGCCGGCGTGCGGGAAGCGGGTCCACCACAGCGTCCGCCAGGACTCGTAGCCGGTGTCCACGCCGTCGTGGAACGGCGAGCTGCCGGTCATCGCGAGCAGCACCGGCAGGTAGGGGCGGGTGCGGTCGAGCACGGCGACGGCGGTGTCGAGGTCGGGGACGCCGACGTGCACGTGGCAGCCGCAGATGTCCTGCTGGCGCGCGAGCCCGGCCCAGCGGTCGACCATTGCCTCGTACCGCTCGCCGGGGGTGACCGGCATGGTGTGCCAGGAGTCCCACGGGTGGGTGGAGGCGGGCAGGAGCAGCAGGCCGTCCCGCTCGGCCGCGGCGGCCGCCTCGGTGCGGGCCGCCACCAGCTCCGCGCGCACCTGCTCGAGCGTGGTGCACACGCCGGTGGCGATCTCCAGCTGCGTGGTGGCGATCTCCGGGTGCACCCGCTCCCCCGCCTGACCGGCCAGCGCCGCCGCGGACGCCCGCGGGCCGGGCGTCAGCTCCAGGGTGTCCGGGGAGACGAGGTGGAACTCCTCCTCGACGCCGAGGGTGCGCCCGACCGCACCGCCCTCGGTCTGCAGGCCGTCGGTGCGCACGCCCCTCCTCGGTGCCGGTCCGGACGCCGGGCAGGCCGACGCTACGGCCGCCGGGGCCCCGCCGCACCTGCGGACCAGCACGCTCGTGCTCTGCACACCCACGTGTGCAGAGCACGAAGGGAGCCGCCGCAGGTGCCGCCGTGGACGCTCGTGCTCTGCCCACAGGTGTGGGCAGAGCACGAGCACGCCCGGGACGCCTCCCGCCGTTCACCGAAGGCGGAACGGAGGGGGTGGCAGCGCGGTCCGGCGAGGCGTCCACTGGTCGGTGCAACGCTGTAATCACGACCGGAGGTGGACCGTGGCCCGACCCGACACCGACGCGGCCCTGGACGCCTACTCCCAGGTGGTCACCGCGGTCGCCGCGGACCTCACCCCGCACGTCGCCGCGCTGCAGGTGACCGCGCCCGACGGCCGCGGGGGCGGCGCCGGCTCCGCGGTCGTCGTCCCCGGCGACGGGCTGATGCTCACCAACGCGCACGTCGTCGGCCGGGCGCGCAGCGGGCGCGCGGTGTTCGGCGACGGCACCGAGACGCCGGTCGAGGTGGTGGGCACCGACCCGCTGTCCGACCTCGCCGTCGTCCGGGCGACCGCCGGCGCGCCGGAGCCCGCGGAACTCGGCGACGCCGCGCAGCTGCGGGTGGGCCAGCTCGTCGTCGCCGTCGGCAACCCGCTCGGGCTGGCCGGGTCGGTGACCGCGGGCGTGGTCAGCGGCCTGGGCCGTTCGCTGCCCACCCGCGACGGGCGCACCGCCCGGGTGGTCGAGGACGTCATCCAGACCGACGCCGCCCTCAACCCCGGCAACTCCGGCGGCGCGCTCGCCGACTCGGCCAGCCGGGTGGTCGGCATCAACACCGCCGTCGCCGGGTGGGGCCTGGGACTCGCCGTGCCGGTCAACGCCACCACCCGCCGCATCGTCGACGCGCTGGTCCGCGACGGGCGGGTGCGCCGCGCCTACCTGGGCCTGGTCAGCAGCCCCGCGCCGCTGCCGGCCCCGCTGGCCGAGCGCACCGGCCGGCGCCGCGGCCTGCGGGTGGTCGACGTCGTCCCGGGGTCGCCGGCCGACCGGGCCGGGCTGCGCGCCGGCGACCTGGTGCTGGAGGCCGGGCGGGCGCCGGTGGCCGAGGCGCAGAGCCTGCAGCGGCTGCTGTTCGCCGAGGCGATCGGCCGGCCGCTGCCGGTCACCGTGTACCGGCTCGGGGCGATGGTCGACGTCATCGCGGTGCCCACCGAGCTCACCGGCTGACCCTCCCCCCGACGCCCCTCCCCCGAGGGGGACGGCCGCCGTCGCGCTCAGGACCGGCGCGATGGGTGACGATGTCGTCCGCGACCGAGGGAGGACCCGTGCACGGTGACCGCAGGGGCGGGCTGGGCCTGCTCGCGCTGCTCTACGGCTGCGCCGCCGTCCTGTGTGCCGCCGGTGCGCTGTGGCCGATGCACCCCCGCACGCCGGTCGTCCTGCTGACGGCGCTCGCGGCCGTGGGCGGGCTCGGCTCCGCGGCGCTGTGGCACGGGCGCGAGCGCGCGCCGATGGGCGCCGTGCACGCCGCCCTCGCGCTGCTGTCCCTGCTCACCGCGCTGCTCGCCTGGCGCTCGGTCACCGCGGTCGGCGTCGTCGGCCTCGGCCCGGTGGTGGTCGCGCTCGGGGTGCTCGCCGGCCACGTCCTCCCGCCGGCGCAGGCACGGCTGCACGTCGCGGGCGGGGTCGCCGTCGTCACCGCCGGCGCGCTCGCCGCGACGCCGGACGGGTTCCTCTCCGCCTGGCTGGCCGCCGTCACCACGGTCGCGGTGCTCACCGAGGCGCAGATCCGGCAGGCCGGGGCGCTGCGCCGCGCGGCCGGCACCGACGCGCTGACCGGCGTGCCCAACCGCCGCGCCTGGGAGGCCGAGTCCGCCCGGCTGCTCGCCCACGCGCAGCGCACCGGGGAGCCGCTGACCGTCGTCGTCCTCGACCTCGACGGGTTCAAGGCCGTCAACGACACCGAGGGCCACTCCGCCGGCGACGCGCTGCTGCGCTCCCTCGCCTCGGCCTGGAGCCGGGAGCTGCGCCGCTCCGACCTGCTCGGCCGCCTCGGCGGGGACGAGTTCGTGCTCTGCCTGCCCGGCACCGGCCCCGACCGCGCCGCCGAGCTGCTGGACCGGCTGCGCGCCGTCTCCGTCGGGGCGTGGTCGGCCGGGGCGGCCGGCGCCCGGCCCGGCGAGGACCTCGCCGCGACGCTGGCCCGCGCCGACGCCGCGCTGTACCGGGAGAAGCGCGCCCGCCACTCGGCCGCCGGCTGACCTCCCGCGTCGGCCCGGCGCCCCTCGGTGCCGACGCGCCACGGACCCCGCGGCCGCGCCCCGGCGGCAGGCGCCCCGACGCCGCCGCCGGTGCCACCCTGGGCCGGCCCGGCGACCGGCCGCGCGCGCCGTGCCGGGCACGAGGGGGCGGTCATGGCCTCGGTGGTGGTCTGCGGCGGCGGCGTGGTGGGGCTGTGCGCCGCGATGATGCTCGCGGCCGACGGGCACGACGTCACCGTGCTCGAGGGCGATCCCGACGGCGCCCCGGCCACGCCCGCCGAGGCGTGGGAGTCCTGGCGGCGCGCCGGGGTCGCGCAGTTCCGGCAGCCGCACAACCTCTTCGCCCGCTTCCGCGCGGTCGCCGACGACGAGCTCCCCGGCCTCACCGACCGGCTGGTCGCCGACGGGTGCGTGTGGATCGACTACACCACGATGCTGCCGCGGTCGATCCCCGACCGCGCGCCCCGGGTCGCCGACGAGCGGCTGCGCTTCGTCACCGGGCGCCGTCCGGTGGTGGAGTCCACCGTGGCGGCCGCCGCCGAGGACACCCCGCGGGTCACGGTGCGCCGCGGCGTGCAGGTGGCCGGCCTCCTGCCGGGGCCGCCCGCGGCCGACGGCGTCCCGCACGTGGCGGGGGTGCGGACGGCGGCGGGCGAGCAGCTGCGGGCGGACCTCGTGGTCGACGCCACCGGCCGGCGCACCCGCTCGGCACGGTGGCTGGCCGACCTCGGCGCCCGGCCGCCGGAGGAGCGAGCCCAGGCCTCCGGGTTCGTCTACTACACGCGGTACTTCACCGGCCCCGACCGGCCGGTGCGCCGTGCTCCCGGACTCATGCCGCTGGGCAGCGTCTCGGTGCTCACCGTGGAGAGCGACAACGACACCTGGTCGGTGACCGTGTTCGGGCAGACCGGTGACCGGCCGCTGCGGGAGCTGCGCGACCCCGCCGTGTTCGACCGGGTGGTGGCGGCGTGCCCGCTGCAGGCGCACTGGCTGGACGGGCGGCCGCTGGGCGGGGTCGCCGCGATGGCCGGGGGCCTGGACCGCAGCCGCCGCTTCACCGTCGACGGCCGGCCGGTGGTGACCGGCTTCGCCGCCGTCGGGGACGCGTGGGCGTGCACCAACCCGTCGGCCGGCCGCGGCCTGTCGATCGGCATCGCGCACGCCGCGCTGCTGCGCGCCGCGGTCGCCCGCGACCTGGACCGGCCCGTCGCCCTCGCCGCGGCCTTCGACGCGGCGACGCAGCAGCGGGTCGGGCCGCTGGTCACCGACCAGCTGGCCGAGGACCGCTCCCGGCTGGCCCAGATGGACGCCGCCCGGCGCGGGGTGGCCGAGCCGCCGCTGTACCCGGAGCTCGCGGCCTTCCTCGGGGTCGCGATGCTGGACGCCGACGTGTTCCGGGCGATGCTCGAGTACCGGCTGTGCATGGCGCCGCTGGCCGACCTGCTGGCCGTGCCGCTGGTCCGCGAGCGGGTGGCCGGGGCGGTGCCCGGTCCGCCGCGCCCGTTCCCCGGGCCCGACCGCGCCCGGCTGCTGGAGCTGCTGGCCGCCTAGGGACGGCGCCAGTCGTCGCCGGTCAGGTGCGAGCCCGCCATCGGGCCCATCTGCAGCATGCCGCCGTCGACGGCGTAGGAGGAGCCGGTCACGTAGGACGCCTGCGGGGAGGCGAGGAAGGCGACGACGGCGGCCACCTCGTGCGCGTTCCCCGGCCGGCCGGCCGGGACGCCGGGGCGCTCGTGGCCGGGCGCGGTCGGGTCCTCGTCCTCCTGGCCGGTCATCGGGGTGGCGATCTCCCCCGGCGCGACGGCGTTGACGGTGATGCCGTGCTCGGCCAGCTCGATCGCCGCGACCCGGGTGAGCAGGCCGAGCCCGCCCTTGGCCGCGCAGTAGGCGGCCGCGCCGACCCGCGGCTGGTGCTCGTGCACGCTCGTGACGTTCACGATCCGCCCGCCCCGCCCGGCGGCGACCATGCGGCGGGCCGCGCGCTGCAGGCAGAGGAACGCCGCGTCGAGGTCGGTGGCCAGCACCTCGCGCCAGGTCTCGTAGTCGGTGTCCAGGATCAGCGTGGAGTGGCCGGTGCCGGCGTCGTTGACCAGGACGTCGATGCCGCCGAGGGCCTCGGCGAGGTCGTCGACGACGCCGGCGGCCTGCGGCAGCTGCGTGAGGTCGACGTGGCGCACCTCGGCCCGCCGCCCGCGGGCCCGCACCTCGTCGGCGGTCGCCTGGGCGTGCGCCTCGTCCCGGTACCAGGTGATGCCGACGTCGCACCCCTGCTCGGCCAGCGCGACCGCGACCGCCCGCCCGATGCCCGACTCCGACCCGGTGACGACCGCGACGCGGCCCGCTGACTCCGTCATGCCCCCATGCTGGGGGCGGGATCGGGGGCCCGCGACGCGGCGGCGGTGCACCGGTCAGGCCTCCAGCGGCGCCCGCTCCAGCTCGCTGACGCGGTCGGCGGCGCGGTCGCGGTCGGCCGCCGCCCGCCGCGCCGCCCGGTCGGCCGCCTCCGCCCGCCGGCCGGTCCGAGCGGCCTCGGCGCCGGCCGCCTCCGCGTCGGCGCGCACCCGCTCGAGCTCGGCCGCCAGCTCCTCGACGCGGGCGGCGAGCTCCTCCTGCCGGCGGGCGGCCCGCCCGGCCCGCTCGTGCGCGGCCCGGGCGGCCGCCTCCGCCTCCGCGGCGTCCCGCTCGGCCGCCTCCGCCTCCTCGCGGGCGGCGGCCAGCTCGCGGTCCCGCCGCTCCTGCGCGGCCCGCCGCCGCTCCTCGGCCGCGCGCCGGGCGGCGTCCTCCCGGGCGCTCGCCCGCGGGGCGGCCGGCGGGGTGCGCCCGGTCCGCGGCGGGGGCACCACCCGCAGGTCCGGGCGGGTGCCGAAGCCGGGCCCGAGGCCGCGGGAGGACAGCGGCGCGGTCAGCCGGCCGCCCAGCAGCGCCTCCCCCGCGTCCGGGTCGGCCAGCGCGGCCCGCAGCGTCTCCTCCACCTGGTCGGCGACGGCGTCGCTGAGCGGGGTGCCGCGGCGCGCGGCCACCGCCCGGGCCTGGCGGGTGAGCGCGGCCAGCAGCCGGGAGCGCTGGGTGCCCAGCTGCCGCAGCTCGTCGCCGGCCAGGGTCTGCTGGGCCTCGCGCAGCAGGTCGCCGAGCTCCACGAGGCCGGCGATCTCGTCGGGCTGCTCGCGCACCAGGACGTTGCACGCCCACGCCGCGGTCGAGGGCCGGCCGAGGGCGCCGATCTCCCGCGCGAGCGCCCGGTCCCCGGCGGCCCGGGCGCGGCGGGCGGCCTCGGTGCGGGCGGCGACGAACTGCCCGGGCGGCACCGCGTAGACCTCCTCGGCGACCTCGTCGAGGTCCACGGCGCCTCCTCCCGGCTCGGACGATCGCCGCCGACCCTGCCACGGGAAGAGCGGACCGGCCGGGGGACGTTGCCGCCCGCGTCGCGCGGGTGGTCGACTCCCGGCGACGGCCGCGACGAGAGGGGGACCGTGATGACGACGTGCGGGCACCTGGACCAGATCCGCGACGTGTCGCCGGACTCGGACGAGGGCTGCGGCGACTGCCTGGCCATCGGCAGCCGGTGGGTGCACCTGCGGATGTGCCTGACCTGCGGGCACGTGGCCTGCTGCGACTCCTCCCCCAACCGGCACGCCACCGCGCACGCCCGCTCCAGCGGCCACCCCATCGTCCGGTCGGTCGAGCCGGGCGAGGACTGGCGCTGGTGCTACGTCGACCAGGCGCTGGTGTGATGGAGCTGCCCCTCGTCGGCCTGCTCGCCGGCTCCTTCGCCGTCAGTGCGCTGGCCCGGCGGCTGGGGGTCTCCCCGCCGCTGCTCCTGGTCCTGGTCGGGCTCGCGGTGTCCTTCCTGCCGGGCGTCCCCGACTACGCGCTGGACCCGCACCTGATCCTCACGCTGGTCCTGCCGCCGCTGCTGTACTCCGCGGCGCTGGACAGCTCCTACCTGCGGCTGCGCGCCAACCTCCGCCCCATCGGCATGCTCGCGGTCGGGGCGGTGCTGCTCACCACGGTCGCCGTCGGGCTGGCCGCGTGGTGGCTGGTGCCGGGCCTGCCGCTGGTCTCGGCGCTGGTGCTCGGCGCGGTCGTCGCCCCGCCGGACGCCGTCGCGGCCACCTCGGTCGGCCGCCGGCTGGGCCTGCCGCGGAAGGTCATGACCATCCTGGGCGGCGAGAGCCTGGTCAACGACGCCACCGCGCTCACCGTCTACCGGGTCGCCGTCGCGGTCGCCGCGGGCGCCGGCTACGGCATCGCCGAGGGCGTGGGCGTGTTCGTCCTCGCCGCGGCCGGCGGCGCCGCGATCGGCTGGGCGCTGGGCTGGCTGGTGCACCGCATCCGCCTGCTGCTGCGCGACGGCGTGCTGGAGAGCGCGCTCGGCCTGCTCGTCCCGTTCGTCGGCTTCACCGTCGCCGAGGAGGTGCACGCCTCCGGCGTCCTCGCGGTGGTCCTCGCCGGCCTCTACCTCGGGCACCGCTCCCCCGCGGCGCACCCGGTCGCCCGGCTGCAGGACCGCGCGGTGTGGCAGGCGGCCGACACCGTCCTCGAGGCGACGGTCTTCGCGCTGATCGGCCTGCAGCTGCGCGCGGTGGTCACCGGCGTCGGGCCGTCGGTGGGCACGCTGACGGCGGTCGGCCTGTTCCTCGTGCTCGTCGCGCTGGCGGCCCGGGTCGTGTTCGTCTTCCCCACCACCTACCTGCGGCCGCTGGCCCGCCGCCGCCAGGACTGGGCCCCGCCGCCGTGGACGTACCCCGCCGTCATCTCCTGGGCCGGGATGCGCGGCGTGGTCTCGCTCGCCGCGGCGGCCGGCATCCCGCTGACCACGCTCTCGGGCGCGCCCTTCCCCGGGCGGGACGAGATCGTCTACCTGACCTTCGTGGTCACCGTGGGCACCCTGCTGCTGCACGGGCTGACGCTGCCGGCGGTGATCCGGCGGCTGGGCGTGCAGGCCTCGGACGAGGCCGCCGACGCCCTCGCCGAGGCGCAGGCGCAGAACGACGCCGGCCGGGCCGCCGTGGCCCGGCTCGACAGCCTCGACGACGGCGACCCGCTGCACGCCGCCACCGTCGCCGAGCTGCGCCACCGGATGGAGGCGCGGACCAACGCGGCGTGGGAGCGGCTCGGCGGCCCGGTCGCCGGCGGCGGCGAGACGCCGAGCGCGGTCTACCGGCGGATGCGCCGCGCCATGCTCGAGGCCGAGCGCGAGGTGTTCGTCCGCTACCGCGACGCCCGGCGCATCGACGACGAGGTGTTCCGGCGGGTGCAGCACGAGATGGACCTGGAGGAGGTCACGCTGCTCCGGGAGTGACCCTCCGTGTGGAGCACATCACGTGATCTGTTTCACTCCGCCCGGAGCGCCACCCTGGCGCCCGGAACGGAGAGCCCGACGATGACGTCCCGTCCCCTCCGGCGGTCCCGCTGGACCGTCACCCTCCTCGGCGCCGCGCTCGCGGCCGCCGTCGTCCCCGGGACCGCCGCGGCGGCGCCCCCGAGCGGCGACAGCGACCGGCTGCCGATCGTGTTCGTGCACGGCAACAGCGGCTCGGCCGCGCAGTTCGAGAGCCAGTTCCAGCGCTTCACCAGCAACGGCTGGGACCAGGACCTGCTGTTCGCCTACGAGTACGACACCAGCGGCCCCGACAACACCGCCGCGATCGCCGGGCTGGGCCCGTTCCTCGACGCGGTGCTCGAGGAGACCGGCGCCGACCAGGTGCTGCTCGCGGCGCACTCGCGGGGCACCACGGTCAGCCACGCCTACCTGGCCGACCCGGCGCACGCAGCGGAGGTGGCGCGGTACGTCAACCTCGACGGCCGCTCGTCGGCCACGCCGCCCGGCGGGGTCCCGACGCTGGCGGTCTGGGGCGAGTGGAACTCCCCGCCGGCCCCGCGGCGCGGGACGGTCGGCGCCATCGGCGGGGCGGAGAACCTGTACAACCCCGACCAGGGGCACACCGAGACGGCGTCGTCGGCGCGCACCTTCGCGGCGGTCTACCGGTTCTTCACCGGGTCGGCCCCGCGCACCACCGACGTGCTGCCCGAGCCGCCCGGCCAGGTCACCGTGGCCGGCCGCGCGGTGCTGTTCCCGCAGAACCAGGGCTACGCGGGCGCGACCCTGCAGATGTGGCAGCTCGACCCGGCGACCGGGCAGCGGGTCGGCGCCCGGCCGCAGGAGAGCTGGGTGCTCGGCGCGACCGGCGACTTCGGGCCGGTGCGGGTCAACGGGCAGAAGACCTACGAGTTCGCGTTGACCCGCGAGGACGGCTCGGTGCACCACTTCTTCCAGTCGCCGTTCACCCGGGACGACTCCTTCGTCCGGCTCAACAGCTCGCGGCCGGGCACCAGCCTGGAGGCCTACGTCGCCACCGCGCCGCAGCAGACCAACCTGTCGCTGATCCGTGCGCGGGAGATCTGGGGCGACCAGGGCGCCAACTCGGACTCGATCACCGTCGACGTCCTCGGGGACGCGGTGGCGCCGCTGCAGGTGTCCACGCCGACGACGACCCCGCGCACCGGCCCGGCCGGGCAGGCCACCGGCGAGGTCAACGCGCTCTACCTGTTCGACGTCGGCCGGCGGATCCCGACCGCGACGAGGCCCCCGTTCTACGCGCCCGGCGACCGGGTCACCGACCTCGCGAAGGGGGACCTGTTCCCGTTCAGCACGCTGACGTTCCTCAACGCGGCCGACGTGTTCCTGCCGGCGTCCGACGGTGCGGGCACGGTCCGCATCGAGGTCCGGCCGCGCGGCGGCGGCGAGCCGCAGGTGCTCAACGTGCCGGCGTTCTCCTCGGTCCGCGACCGGGTGTCGGTGACCCTGCGCGACTCGACCCAGGCGGCCTACGCCTTCCCGGGCCGGTGAGCCGGTGCGGCCCGGCGGCGCCCCGCCGCCGGGCCGCACTCACCGGCCGAGCGCGGTCAGCCGCTCCGCCCGGGCGGCGCGCAGCAGCCCGGGCAGCCGCGGGTCGGCGAGGACGGCGGGCCCGCGGACGGCGACCTTGCGGAACGACTTCCCGGTGCCCTCGAGCAGCCCGCCGTCGAGGCCCGCGCCGGCCAGCGCCGCGCCGCGGTTGAAGCCGAGGTTGAGGTGCCGGTCGTAGACGTCGAGGTAGGCGTAGTGCTCGGAGTTCTTCCGCGGGCCCACGCCGTAGCCGACGGTGCGCTGGTGCGGCCACACCACCCGCACGACACCGGGGTCGGCCTCCCGGACGAGCGCGTCGGCGGCGCGGACGAGGTCGGCGGTGGCGGGCGGCAGGCCGGCGAGCAGGAGGTCCCACGGGTCGTCGTCCATCCCGGCCATCCTGCCCCGGACCGGGCCTAGGCTGGCCGCAGCCGTCCCCCCGGGAGGTCCCCGTGCTGCTGCGTCTAATCGGTCTGCTGCTGGTCGTCTGGCTGGCCGTGACGATCGTCGGGTGGGTCGTCGAGGGCATGTTCTGGCTGGTCCTCGTCGGCCTGATGCTCCTGCTCGTCACCGCCGCCCTCGGCATGCGGGAGCGCCCCCGCCGCTGATCCTCAGGCCGGCACCCGGGCGCGGCTGCTCAGCACGAACCGGTTGCCGTCCGGATCGGCGAACACCGCCTGCCGGCCCCACGCCTCGGTCGTGAGCGGCCCCTCGAACGGGACGCCCGCGCCGGCCATCCGCGCGTACTCGGCGTCGACGTCGTCGACCTCGAACACCAGGCCCTGCAGCGAGCCCGGCGGCATCCGGTCGAACCAGGTGACCAGCGTCAGCGAGGTGCCCGAGCCCGGCGTGCCCACCTGCACCCAGCGTGCGCCGGGTGCGAACTCCGCGTCGCGCAGCACCTGCAGGCCGACCTGCGCGGTCCAGAAGCGCAGCGCGGCGTCCTGGTCGCTGACGGGGACGGAGACGACGGTGACGTCCACGGGGACCTCCTCGGAGCGGGGCCCCAGTGCACCGCCCCCGCACCCCGGAGGTCCAGGGGTGCGGGGGCGGTGCGGGGTGGGCCGGTCAGTGCGCGGCGGCCACCGCGGCCGGCCGGCGCAGCCGCACGCCGACGGCGGCGACGACGCTGATCCCGCCGAGCAGGGCCAGCGCGGCGCCGAGGCCACCGAGGGCGCCGGTGAGCGCGAGGACGACGAGCGGGCAGAAGAACTGCCCGATGAAGAAGGTCGACGTCCAGACACCGGTGCCCCGGCCGCGCTGCTCGAAGCTCAGCGAACCGAGGGCCCAGGTGAGCAGGGACGGCAGGATCAAGCCGTTGCCGAGACCGGTGACCACGGCGAACGCGATCACCGCGGGAACCGCCGAGGACAGGCCGAGTCCGATGATGCCCACGCCGGAGAGGGCGAAGGCCAGCGGCACGAGGACCGCCGGACCGCGATGAGCCAGGCGGCCGAAGAGGATCCCGCCGGCCGCGGTGCCCAGCGACGCGACCGCGCTGGCGGCGCCGATGACCGCCGTGGACTCCACGCCGATGTCGTCGAGCTTGAAGGACAGCTGGACGATCAGGACGTAGAAGACCAGCCCGCCGACCAGGGACACGCCGATCGGGGCGGCGAGCCGGCGCCACGGCAGGGCCGGCAGCTTCTCGGCGCGGGCCGCCGCCTGTGCCTGCGGGGCCGGCTGCCAGATCAGCTTCGCGGCGGCGAGCGCGAGCGGCAGGCTGAGCGCGTACAGCCAGAAGGGCGTCCGCCAGTCGCCGGCGCCCAGCGCGCCGCCGACCGCGAAGAAGACCGTCGCGGCGACGGTGGTGAACACGACCTGGAGGCCGAAGTACCGCTCCCGCTGCGAGCCGTGGAAGTAGTCGGCCAGCAGGGTCGTGCAGCAGGTCATGATCGCGGCCTCGGTGAGGCCGAGCAGCACGCGGCTGGCGACGATGAGCTGCAGGGAGGGCAGCCACAGCGGCGCGGTCCCCACGAAGGCGTAGGCGACGAGAGCGCCGACGAGCAGGCGCTTGCGGCCCACCCGGTCGACGATGCGGCCGGCGACCATCGCGGTGAGGCCGATGACCAGGGCCGGCGCGGTGAGCACGACCGGGGCCAGCGCCTCGACGCCGGGGGTGCCGGCGAAAGCGTCCTGGATGCGGGGCAGGACGGGTGCCAGCAGGACCGCGCCGAGCACCGACAGGCAGCTCGCCAGCAGCAGCACCAGGGCCTGCGGCCGGCCGGCGGGCCGCCCCGTGGTGGGATCGACGGCGACCTCGCCGACCAGCGGCTCCTCCGCCGGCCGCTCAGGGACCAGGACGTTCTCCGACACGGGCGTCTCCATCGACGGGCGCGCCGGTCCCGGTGACCGGCATCACTGGCGATGGAGTGTCAGGACGCCGGACGGCGAGCGGAAATCACTTGTCGTTACGGTCCCCATCGACCGGGTGGATACCCGTCGACTGGTCCCCCACCGCCAGGCGGGCGGCCCGGGTCACCAGGTCGCGGAGCCAGGCGTGCTCGGGGTCGTCGTCGAACACCGGGTGCCACCACATCGCCTCGATGAGCGGGCCGGCGTCGAAGGGGCACGGCAGCGCCCGGATGCCGGAGTCGAGGGGCAGCAGGTCGACGAGCTTGCGCTGCAGCAGCGCGATCCGGTCGCTGCCGGAGACCAGCGCGGGCACGGTCAGGAAGCTCTCGGTGACCACCTGCACGTGCGGCTCGATCCCCAGCATGCGCATCTGGCGCGCAGCCGGGGTCGACGCCGTCGGCCCGTGGTAGGTGGCCACCCACGGGAGGGTCTCGAGGTCGCCGACGGTCAGGCCTGCGTCCACCACCGGGTTGTCGGCGGCCACCACGCAGACCCACTCGTCGCGGTACAGGTCCCGCCGGGACAGGTCGGTGAGGAAGCCCGGGCGCAGGAACAGGAGGTCGGCGCTCAGCAGCGCCTGCTCCGCCCGGTCCACGATCGTCGGCGAGTGCGCGCTCAGCCGCAGCCGGGTGTGCGGCGCCTCCTCCGCGAGCAGCCCCGCCACGGTGTCGCCGAGCACCGCGACGACGTAATCGCTCACCAGGAGGGTGAACTCGCGCGTCGAGGACGCCGGGTCGAAGCCGGGCTGCGCGGTGAACACCCGCTCCACCCCCGACAGGGCGATCCGCACGAGCTCCCGGAGCTGGACGGCCAGCGGCGTCAGCCGGTACTCGTTGCCGACGCGGGAGAGCAGCTCGTCGCCGAAGTGGCGGCGCAGCCGGGCCAGCGACGCCGACAGCGCCGGCTGGCTCAGCCCCATCTGCGCCGCCGCCCGCGTGACGCTGCGCTGCTGGAGCAGGGCGTCGAGGGACACGAGCAGGTTGAGGTCCAGGCTCGCGAGGTTCACGGGGCGCACCGTATCGACGGCGCTGATGCCCGTCATCACACATTCCGTCTTCCCTCACTCCTGTGGGCTGGCCCACTGTCGAGGCATGCACCACACCCCTGACCACCTCGACCGCACGGATCCCGAGGGCGCCATCGCCGCCGCCGCGAAGCGCTGCTCGAACTGGGGCCGGTGGGGTGCGGACGACGTCCTGGGCACGCTGAACTTCCTCGACGAGGCCAAGCGGCGCGAGGGTGCGGCGCTGGTCCGCCGGGGGGCGAGCTTCTCGCTCTCGCAGTCGTTCGACATGGACGGCCCGCAGAAGGGCTGGCGGCGGCGGAACAACCCGGTCCACACGATGACCGACACCGGGCTCGATGCGGAGCGGAACGTGCAGGGCTTCCCGCACGGCATCGGCGGCGCGGACGACTACATCGCCATGCCGCTGCAGGCCTCCACCCAGTGGGACGGCCTCGGGCACATCTTCGACCACGGGATGGCCTGGAACGGGCGCCGCGCGGGCGACGTCGTGACCAGCCTCGGCGACTCGGTGACCGGCATCGAGACCGTCGCCGACCTCATCGCCGGTCGCGGGGTGCTGCTCGACGTCGGCCGGGCGGTCGGCACCGACGGGGAGCTGCCCGACGGCTTCGCGATCACCGCCGAGCACCTCGAGGCGACGATCGCCGCCCAGGGCGCGTCGTCGGCCGTCGGCCGCGGCGACCTCCTGCTGGTGCGCACCGGGCGGCTGACGCGGGCGCGGCGGGACATCGCCGAGGGGCGCGGCTGGGGCGACTACGCCGGCGGCGCCTCCCCCGGCCTGTCCTTCACCACCGCCGACTGGCTGCACGCCTCCGAGGTCGCCGGCGTCGCCACCGACACGTGGGGCTTCGAGGTCCGGCCCAACGAGTTCGACGTGGCCTTCCAGCCGCTGCACCAGGTCGCCATCCCGAACATGGGCCTGTTCATCGGCGAGATGTGGGACCTCGACGCGCTCGCCGCCGACTGCGCCGAGGACGGCCGCTACGACTTCTGGCTCACCGCGGCCCCCCTGCGCGTGACCGGCGCCGTCGGCGCCCCGGTCAACCCGATCGCCGTCAAGTAGCCGGACGAAGGAGTCCCGACATGCCCGCTGTGAACAGCGTCCTCGTGGTGGGCGGCGGCCTGGCCGGCGCCGCGACCGCGATCCACCTCGCGCAGGCCGGCGTCGCCGTCGACCTGGTCGAGATCAAGCCCGACACCGCCGCGCTCGGGTCCGGCATCACGCTGCAGGGCAACGCCCTGCGCGAGCTGCGGTCCCTCGGCGTGTGGGAGCAGGTGCAGGCGGCCGGCTACGCCTTCGACGTCACCGGCATCCGCGCCCCCGACCCGCACGGCACGGTGGTCGCCGAGATCCCCGACGCCAAGACCGGCGGCCCGGACCTGCCCGCCGCGATGGGCATGCCCCGTCCGGAGCTCGCCCGCATCCTCGTCGACCGGGCCACCGAGGTCGGCGTCAAGGTGCGGTTCGGCACCACCCACACCGCGCTGGTCCAGGACGCCGACGGCGTCGACGTGACCTTCGCCGACGGGTCCACCGGCCGCTACGACCTGGTGGTGGGCGCCGACGGCATCCGCTCGTGGACCCGCCGCGCGCTGGGCGTGAACCTGGAGACCCGGTCGGTCGGGATGGGCATCTGGCGGGCCTTCGGGCCGCGGCCGGCGAGCGTCACCCGCACCGACCTCTACTACGGCGGTCCGTCCTACATCGCCGGCTACTGCCCGACGGGCGAGGACTCCCTCTACGCCTACATCGTCGAGGACGCCCAGGACCGCAGCGCCCTGACGCCCGACGAGCAGCTGGCGACGATGAAGGAGCTGTCCCTGGCCTACCACGGCCCGTGGGACGAGATCCGCGAGTCGCTCACCGACCCGAGCCGGGTGAACTACACCTGGTTCGAGACCCACGTGCTCGAGGAGCCGTGGAACCGCGGCCGGGTGGTGCTGATCGGCGACGCCGCGCACACCTGCCCGCCCACCATCGCCCAGGGCGGCGCGATGGCCCTGGAGGACGCCGTCGTCCTCGCCGAGCTCCTCGTCGAGCGGGACGTGCTCGACCAGGACCTGTGGGACGCCTTCACGGCCCGCCGCTACCAGCGCGCCAAGACCGTCGTCGACGCGTCGAACCAGCTCGCCCAGTGGCAGCTCGACCACGTGCAGGGCGACATCCCTTCGATGATGCGCTCGATCGCCATGCTCACCAGCCAGCCCGCCTAGCCCCTCTGCGCTCCATCGCGATGGAGCTCGCCCCGCATTCGAGAGATGACTCCCATGACACAGCGCCTGATCACCCACCTGCGGCACGTCGACCTCGCCGTGCCCGACTTCGCCAAGCAGCTCGACTTCTACTCCGGGATCTGGGGCCTCACGCCCGAGCACACCGACACCGGGCTGGCGTTCCTCGCCGCCGAGGGGTCGCCGGAGCAGTACATCGTCCGGCTGCGCGAGGCCACCGACAAGCGGATCGACCTCATCTCGTTCGGGGCCGCGAACGCCGCCGACGTCGACACCCTGGCCGGGCAGCTGGCCGCCGACGGCGTGCAGCTCGTGCACGAGCCGACCGACCTGCGCACCCCCGGCGGCGGCTACGGCTTCCGCTTCTTCGACAACGAGGGCCGGACCATCGAGGTCAGCTCCGACGTCGAGGTACGGCAGCACCGCACGATCGAGGAGGGCGAGTCGATCCCGGTGCGCCTGTCGCACGTGGTGATCAACTCCGCCGACCCCGAGGGCACCGTCGCGTTCTACGACAAGTACCTGAGCTTCTCGCTGTCGGACACGCTCATGCACCCGCGGATGGGCAACATGATGTGGTTCCTGCGCACCAACGCGTGGCACCACAGCATGGCGATCGCCCGGGGTCCGCACCCGTCGCTGCACCACGCCTCGTTCGAGATGCGCGGTCTCGACGAGTACATGCGGGGTACCGGCCGCCTGCTGCGCGCCGGCGTCGAGAAGGTCTGGGGGCCGGGCCGGCACCTGGCCGGCAACAACACCTTCAGCTACTTCCTCGACCCGCACGGCAACACCGTCGAGTACACGACCGAGCTGGAGACCCTCGACGAGGACACCTGGCACCCGCACCTCTACGACATCAGCAACCCCGAGGTCTCCGACCAGTGGGGCACCGCCAACGCGATGAACGAGTTCGTCGCGCAGAAGTCGTTCAACGACCCGGACAAGGGCCTGTTCGTGGCCCCGCCGGTCTGATGCGGTTCGCCACCTGGGAGGCCGGCGGGGTCGTGTCCGCCGGCGTGGTCGGGAACGCCGGGCTGCACGCGCTCCCGGCCGGGACGACGGTCCTCGACCTGGTCCGCGCGGGCCTGCCCGCCGCGCTGTCGGCCGGGGAGGAGGCGCTGCGCGGGCCGGCCGTGCCGCTGGAGTCGGTCCGGCTGCTGCCGCCGCTGCAGGCCCCGACCGTGCGCGACTTTGTCGCCTTCGAGGAGCACGTCGAGGGCATGGTGGCGCCGAGCGGCGAGGCGGTCGCGCCGGAGTGGTACCAGGCGCCGACGTTCTACTTCACCAACCCGTACGCGCTCGTCGGCGCGCACGACGACGTCGCGGTACCGCCGGGCTCCCGGCGCTTCGACTTCGAGCTCGAGGTCGCCGTCGTGGTCGGGCGCGACGGCGCCTCGCTCACGCCCGAGCAGGCCCGTGACCACGTGTTCGGGTACACGGTCCTCAACGACTGGTCGGCACGCGACCTCCAGTTCCGCGAGATGGCGGTCAAGCTCGGCCCGGCCAAGGGCAAGGACTCCGCCACCACCCTCGGCCCGTGGCTGGTCACCGCCGACGAGCTCGAGCCGTACCGGGACGCCGAGGGCTTCCTCGCGCTGGACATGCGGGTGTCGGTGAACGGCACCGAGGTCGGCCAGGACCTGCTGAGCAACATGGGCTGGCCGTTCGAGGAGCTCGTCGCCTACGCCTCCCGCGGCACCGAGGTCCGCGCCGGGGACGTGCTCGGCTCGGGCACCTGCGGCAACGGCGGCTGCCTGGCCGAGCTGTGGGGCCGCCGCGGCGAGGCCGCACCCGATCCGCTGCGGCCCGGCGACGTCGTGGAGATGACCGTCGAGGGCATCGGCACGATCCGCAACCGCGTCGTCGCCGGCGTCGACCTGCCGCCGGTGCGGGCCGCCCGGCCGCGGCCGCGCACGCGCAAGCGCCCGGCGTGAGCCTGACCGGCCGGGTCGTCGTGGTCACCGGCGCGGCCCAGGGGCAGGGTGCGGCGGAGGCCCGGCTGCTGGCCGCCGAGGGCGCGACCGTCGTGGCCACCGACGTGCAGGACGCCCCCGCCGAGGACCTCGGCGGGGCGACCTACCGGCGGCTCGACGTCACCGACGCCGCCGGCTGGGCCGCGCTCGCCGACGACCTCCGCGCCCGGCACGGGCGGGTGCACGGGCTGGTCGCCAACGCCGGGATCACCTGGCGGGCCCGGCTGGCCGACCTCGACCCCGCCGACCTCGCGCGGGTCGGGGAGGTCAACGTCACCGGCACCCTGCTCGGGATCCAGGCGCTCACCCCGCTCATGACCGACGGCGGCTCGGTGGTCGTCGTCGGCTCGGTCGCCGCCCTGACCGGGCACTTCCCGGTCGCCTACACCGCGTCGAAGTGGGCGCTGCGCGGGCTGGCCAAGGCCGCCTGCCTGGAGCTCGGCCCGCGAGGCATCCGGGTCAACACGATCCACCCCGGCTACGTCGAGACGCCGATGACCGCCTCGGCGGCGCCGGCGTTCCGCGCCGCCAACGTCGCCGAGACCCCGCTCGGCCGCACCGGCACCGTCGACGAGGTGGCGCCGCTGGTCGCCTTCCTGCTCGGCGACGGCGCCTCGTTCATCACCGGCGCCGAGATCCCCGTCGACGGCGGGATGACCGCCCACGGCGGCGTGAAGTCGATCAGCGACGCCGTCCGCACCGCCTGAGAGAGGAACCACCCCGTGTTCGAGTACTTCCCCACCGGCCCCTACACCTGGAACCTGTCCGTCGTCGCCACGCTGAACTCCGGCGGGCTCATCGACGAGGTCGACCGCGCCTGCCGGCCGATCAAGGACGCCGCGAACGCCGGCGAGGACGCCGGGACGCCGGACTTCCTGCGCGCCTGGACCGCGCTGACCGACCAGCTCGTCGGCCAGGCCGAGGCGGCCGAGAAGGCCGGGCACGTGCGCACCGCCGGGCAGCTGTGGTTCCGCGCCAGCAACTACCTCGCGCAGGCCGAGCGGATGCTCGCCCACTCCGACCCGAACCGGGTGCCCACCTACCGGCGGATGCTCGAGATCGCGCAGAAGGCGTTCGACACGCACAGCCCGCGCGTGTCCCGGGTCGCGGTCCCCTACGAGGGCACGACGCTGCCGGCCTACTTCTCCCAGGCGCCGGCCGCGGACGACGGCCCGGTGCCGGTAGTGGTGCTGGTCAACGGGCTGGACTCCACCAAGGAGCACATGTACGCCTCGAACCACTGGGAGGAGCTGGCCGCGCGCGGCATCTCCTGCCTGATGCTCGACCAGCCCGGCACCGGCGAGGCGCTGCGGCTGCAGGGGTTGACCGCGCGCGTCGACACCGAGGCGTGGGCCGGCGCCGCCGTCGACTGGCTGGAGCAGCGGTCCGACGTCGACGCCTCGCGGATCGGCATCGTCGGCTGGTCGCTGGGCGGCTACTACGCCCCGCGCGCGGCGGCGTTCGAGCCGCGGTTCGCGCTCTGCGTGGCGTGGGGCGCCAACCACGACTGGGGCGCGGTGCAGCGGCGCCGCCGGCAGCGCGAGGGCGAGCGGCCGGTGCCGCACTACTGGGAGCACGTGCTGTGGGTGTGGGGCCAGCCCGGCGACGAGAACGACCTGGACGCGTTCCTCGACTTCGCCGACCAGGTGACCCTCGAGGGCGTCGTCGAGCGGATCCGGGTGCCCTTCCTGATCGCGCACGGGGCCAACGACCGGCAGATCCCGCTGGAGATGGCGCACCGCTCCCACTCCCAGGCCGTGAACTCCCCCAAGCGGGAGCTGCGGGTGTTCACGCCCGAGGAGGGCGCGACCGAGCACATCGGCCTGGACCACCTGCCGTTCGTGAGCACCTTCATCGCCGACTGGGTCGCCGACACCTTCGCCGAGCTGGGCGCGCAGCGCGCCTGACCCCGCCGCTCGTCGACCTGCTGCTGCCTCCCGGGCGCGGAGACGGCAGCAGGTCGGCACCGGGCGGTCAGGCCACCTGGAACGAGCGCCTCGCGAGGCCGATGAAGAAGCCGTCGATGGCGGTGGTGACGCCGGCGGTCGGGTCGGTCGCGGCGCCGAGGGTGACGAACAGCGGCGTGAAGTGCTCGACCGTCGGGTGGGCGTAGCGCAGGCCCGGCGCCCGCAGCCGGAAGCGGGCGAGCTCCTCGACGTCGCCGCGGTCGAGCGCGTCGGCGGCCCACGCGTCGAAGTCCGCCGACCAGCCGGGGACGGCGCCGCCGAGCATCTCCCGGGTCAGGTACGGCAGGCCGTGCGTCATGAAGCCCGACCCGACCACCAGCACGCCCTGCTCGCGCAGCGGCCGCAGCCGCTCCCCCAGCGCCAGCAGCGTCGCCGTGTCGTGGGTGGGCAGGCTCAGCTGCAGCACCGGGACGTCGGCCTCCGGGTACATGACCTTCAGCGGCACCCAGGCGCCGTGGTCCAGGCCGCGGCCGCGGTGCTCGTACACGTGCGCCGTCTCCGGCAGGACGGCGAGCAGCTGCCGCGCCAGCTCGCCGGACCCCGGCGTGTCGTAGCGCATCCGCGAGTACATCGGGTCGAAGCCGCCGAAGTCGTAGACCAGCTCGGTGGGCACGGTGCTGGTGATGCCGAGGGAGTCCGACTCCCAGTGCGCGCTCACGATGAGCACCGCGCGCGGCCGGGGCAGCGCGCGGGCCCAGGCGGCCAGCTCGCGCATCCAGGCGGCGTCCTCGAACAGCGGCGGGGCGCCGTGGCTGAGGTACAGCGCCGGCAGCGGGCCGTCGTCCGGCGTCCACGGCCGGTGCTCCCCCAGCCCGGCGACGTGCCGCAGGTGCGCGGCGAACGGGTGGCGGGGGTCGATCAGCCCGTCGGCGGCGGTGGTGGGGTGCACGGCTCAGCCCGCCAGCGGGAGGTCGAGGGTGGGCAGGTCGAGGGTGTGGTCGGTGTGGTCGCGCTTGACGGCGAGGTAGCGGGCGTTGGCCGCCGACAGGTGGACGCCGGTGGGCACCCGCTCGGTCACCGCGACGCCGAGCAGCTCCAGCTGGGCGGCCTTGTCGGGGTTGTTCGGCAGCAGCCGGACCCGGTCGGCACCGAGGGCCTGCAGCATCTGCGCGGCGGCGGTGTAGTCGCGCTCGTCCTCGCCGTGGCCCAGCGCCCGGTTGGCCTCGTAGGTGTCCAGGCCCGCGTCCTGCAGTGCGTACGCGTCGAGCTTGGCGTACAGGCCGATGCCGCGGCCCTCCTGGCGCAGGTAGAGCAGGAAGCCGCCCTCGTCCGCGATCCGCTCGGCCGCCTCGCGCAGCTGCGGGCCGCAGTCGCAGCGCTCCGACCCGAAGACGTCGCCGGTGAGGCACTCGCTGTGCGGGCGCACCAGCGGCGCCGGCCCGCCGGCCGCCGAGCGGGCCAGCGCGCCGCGCCAGTCGCCGAGCCCGAGCAGCAGGTGCTCGCGGCCGTCGGCCAGCCCGTCGAAGGTCACCACCTCGGCCGTCGTGGCGTACCCGTCGGCGAAGCGCAGCGGCACGGTCACCCGGGTGCGGACCGTCGCCGAGGGGACCGGGGACACCATGTCCGGGTCGAGGGAGAGGGTCACTGCGGCCTCCACGTCACTTGTACCTACAACCGATGACCCTAGCCCGCATTGGTTGAAGCGACAAGCACCCGAGTGGGACGATGTCGTCGTGGAACCTCGGTGGCTGGACGACGACGAGATGCGGGCCTGGCTGCGCCTGGTCGCCGTCGTCGAGCTGCTGCCCGGCGTCCTCGACGGCCAGCTCCGCCGCGACGCCGGGCTGACCCACTTCGACTACCACGTGCTCGCGATGCTGTCCGAGGCGCCGGAGCGCACGCTGCGCATGACCGAGCTGGCCACCCGGACCAACGCCACCCTCCCCCGGCTCTCCCACGTCGTGCGGCGGCTGGAGGAGCGCGGCCTGGTCGAGCGCGCGCCGTGCCCTTACGACGGGCGGGCCACCAACGCCCGGCTCACCGACGCCGGCTGGGCCAAGGTGCGCGAGACCGCGCCCGGGCACCTGGCCACCGTGCGCGAGCACGTGATCGACGCGCTGACGCCGGAGCAGGTGGGCCAGCTCGCCGACGTCGCCGGGGCGCTGCTGGAACGGCTCGACCCCGACGGCCGCCTGGCCACGGGGCTGGCGGCGGCGGAGGCGCGCGGCCGGGACCGGTGACGCCGGACCGATGAGCCGGCGGCCGCCGGCGGGTCTCCCCTGGGGAACCGACCCCGAGGAGGTCCCCATGCACGCCACCAGCGTGCTCGCCCACGCCACCGTCGTCGACCTCGACCGCGCCGAGCGCTGGTACGCCGCGCTGTTCGGCCGCGCCCCCGACAGCCGCCCGATGGACGGCCTGCTCGAGTGGCACCTGACCGACTCCGCCGGCGTCCAGCTGTGGCGCGAGCCGGAGCGCAGCGGCCGCTCGACGATGGTGATCGGCGCCGCCGACCTCGACGCGACCGCGCGGGACCTCACCGCCGCCGGCGTCGCGCACGACGGCCCCGAGCCCGGTGGCGGCAGCCGCGTCGTGCGGCTGCGCGACCCCGACGGCAACCGCGTCGTCCTGACCGGCGCCTGAGCGCGGTCAGCCGGCGACGCGCGTGGCCATGCCGGTGTAGTCGACGACCAGGCCGTCGCCGTCGACGGTGAGCTCGAAGGCGCCGTGCGCGTCGTCGGCGTACCGCCACCGCAGCGGGCCCAGCCGGCGGTAGGTCTGGTCGACCCGCGTCACCCCGAGCGCCGGCACGTCGACCCAGGCCACCGGCGTGGTGACCTCCTCGCCCACGGCGAGGCCCGCCAGCCGCCGGATCGGGAAGGTGTTGGTCAGCGGGGTGGCGGCGACGTCGACGTCCACGCACCCGTCGAGCTCCGGGGCGCGCCCGCCGTCGACGGTCCACCGGCGGCGGTCGTCCGCCGACAGGGCCAGGCGGCGCTCCCCGGCGGCGGACACCGACGAGACCTCGACCGCGCGGGTCGCCCACGCCGCGTCGAGCCGCACGCGGAACGTGCAGGCGAGCAGGGTCCCCGGGCCGGCCAGCACCTCGGTGCCGTGGGCCAGCCAGCCGCCGTCGTGCCGCCCGACGCGGGCCAGGCTGTGCCCGGCGTCCTCGTCGGTCCGCCGCCACGCCACCACCCGGGTGTCCATGCGCGGAGGCTAGGCGCGGCCGGCGACGGTCTCAGGCGGTGCGGGCGCCCTCCCACAGATCGATGCCGGCGTCGACGGCGTGCCGGTCGATGCGGGCGAGCTCCTCGTCGCTGAAGTCCAGCCGCTCCAGCGCGCCGACGTTCTGCTCGAGCTGGGCGACGCTGCTGGCGCCGATGAGCACGCTGGTCACCCGCGGGTCGCGCAGCGCCCAGGCCAGCGCCATCTGCGCCAGCGACTGCCCGCGCTCGGCCGCCAGCTCCCCCAGCGCGCGGACGTGCGTGATCGCCTCGTCGGTGAGCAGGTCGGGCGAGAGCGACTTGCCCTGGCTGGCGCGCGAGCCCTCGGGGATCCCGCCGAGGTACTTGTCGGTGAGCATCCCCTGCGCCAGCGGCGAGAACGCGATGCAGCCGGCGCCGACGTCGGCGAGGGTGTCGAGCAGGCCCTCGGTCTCGATCCAGCGGTTGAGCATCGAGTAGCTGGGCTGGTGGATCAGCAGCGGCGTGCCGAGGTCGGCGAGGATCGCCGCGGCCTTCGCGGTGTCCTCCGGCGAGTACGAGGAGATGCCGGCGTAGAGCGCCCTCCCCGACCGGACGGCGGTGTCCAGCGCGCCCATCGTCTCCTCGAGCGGCGTCGTGGGGTCGGGCCGGTGCGAGTAGAAGACGTCGACGTAGTCCACGCCCATCCGCCGCAGCGACTGGTCGAGGCTGGCGAGCACGTACTTCCGCGAGCCGCCACCCTGCCCGTAGGGGCCGGGCCACATGTCCCAGCCGGCCTTGGTGGAGAGCACCAGCTCGTCGCGGTAGGGGCGGAAGTCGTCGCGCAGGTGGCGGCCGAAGTTGGTCTCCGCGCTGCCGTAGGGCGGGCCGTAGTTGTTGGCCAGGTCGAAGTGCGTGATGCCCAGGTCGAAGGCCCGGCGGAGGATGGCGCGCTGGCGGTCCAGCGGCACGTCGTCGCCGAAGTTGTGCCACAGCCCCAGGCTGATCGCCGGGAGGTCCAGGCCGCTGCGGCCGGTCCGGCGGTAGGTCATCGAGTCGTAACGGCCCTCGGCTGCGGCATACGTCATGACGACGATCCTGCCCGGCACGCGCGGAGTCGAACCGGGCGCCCCGGGTGACGCAGCGCCGCCCCCTCGCCGGGCCGGGGGCGGGACCCCGCTGCACCGCGGGCGACGGCGGGGACGATCGCCGGCGCGGGGGCCCGTCCGCCCGACCCGGAGGGAGGGGCGATGCCCTTCTTCGACGGCACCCGGGGCCGCGTGCACCACGACGCCTGGCTCCCCGACGGCGAGGCCCTCGCGGTCGTCGTCCTCCACCACGGCGACTTCGGCGAGCACCTGGGCCTCTACGCGCCCCTCGGCCGGCGGCTGGCCGCCGACGGGATCGCCGTGCACGCCCTGGACGCGAGCGGCCACGGCCGCAGCGACGGCCAGCGCGACCTCATGCTCAGCCGGGACGACCAGGCCGACGACCTCCGCACGCTGACCGCGATCGCCCGGGCCCGGCACCCCGGCCGGCCGCTGGTGCTCATGGGGCACTCCGGCGGGGGCGTGGCCGCGCTGCTGCTGGCCCAGCGGTCCCCGGACGTGGCGGAGGCGCTGGTCGTCTCCGACCCGCCGGCCTCCCCGGTGCCGGTGATCGAGGCGATGCTCGCCGACGACGTCGCGGAGGTCGAGCCGCCGGACCCGGCGGAGGTGTTCAGCACCCACCCCGGTTACCTGGAGGCGCTGCGCACCGACCCGCTGGTGAACCGCGGGCCGGTGCCCCGGCAGACCCTGGAGGCGGTGGTCCGCTCCTGGTCCGCGGTGGCCGACGGGCTCGCTGCGGGCAGGCCCGACGTCCCGACGCTGGTCCTGCACGGCGAGGCCGACCCGGTGGTGCCGCTGGAGAACTCCCGCGCCCTGGTCGCGCGGCTGCCGCGGGCCACCCTGCGCACCTTCCCCGGCGACCTGCACGACGTCCTCAACGAGCACGACCGCGACGCCGTGCACGACGTCGTCGCCGGGTTCGTGCTGGCGCAGGTGCGCCCCGCCGTCCGCACCTGAGCCCCCGGGCACCGGACCGGTACCGGCCGGATCTAGCGTGCCCGGGTGCCCTCCTCCTCCCCCGGCCCCGCCCCGTCCTCCCCCCAGGCCCGCTCGGCTCCGGGCGTCGTCGTGGTCACCGGGGCCAGCTCCGGGCTGGGCGCGGAGATGGCGCGCCAGTTCGCCGCCCGCGGCTGGGACCTCGCGCTGTGCGCCCGCCGGACCGACCGGCTGGACACCCTCGCGGACGGGATCCGGACGGCGACCGGCCGGCGGGTGGAGACGGCGGCGCTCGACGTCACCGACGCCGACGCCGTCCCCGCGGTGTTCCGCCGCTTCGACGAGGCGTTCGGCGGGCTCGACCGGGTGGTCGTCAACGCGGGCCTGGGCAAGGGCGCCCCGCTCGGCACCGGCCGCGCCGACGCCAACCGCGAGACGGCGATGACCAACTTCGTCGGCGCGCTGGCGCAGTGCGAGGCGGCGCTGGAGGTGTTCCGCCGCCAGCGCCGCGGCCACCTGGTGCTGGTCTCGTCGATGTCCGCGCTGCGCGGGATGCGCCGGAGCATGACCACCTACGCGGCGACCAAGGCCGGCGTCGCCGCGCTCGCCGAGGGGCTGCGGTCGGAGCGCATCCCCGGCGTCGACGTGTCGGTGGTCTACCCCGGCTACATCCGGTCGGAGATGAACGAGCACGTGCAGCAGGCCACCCGGTTCATGGTGGACACCGAGACCGGTGTCCGGGCGATGGTCGAGGCGATCGAGGCGCGGAAGGCCAAGGCGTACGTGCCCTCCTGGCCGTGGGTGCCGATCGGCGTCGCGATGCGGGTGCTGCCGCTGTCGGTCGTGCGGCGGCTCTCGTGACCGACGCCCGCCCGGTCCGGGCCGAGGACGCCTTCGACGTCGCCGCCGTCGCCGCCTGGCTGGCCGCGCACGCCGACCCCGCGCGGGCCGGCGTCGACCTGTCCGCCGTCCCCGAGGTGCGCCAGTTCGCCGGCGGCGTCTCCAACCTGACCTACCTGCTGCACTACCCCGACGGCGACCTGGTGCTGCGCCGCCCGCCGCGCGGGGAGCACACCGGCACCGCGCACGACGTCGCCCGCGAGTACCGCATCCAGGACGCGCTGGGCCGGGTCCTCCCCCACGTGCCGCGCACGGTCGCGCTGTGCGAGGACACCGCCGTCGTCGGGACGCCGTTCTCCGTCGTCCGGCGGGTCGAGGGGCCGATCCCCCGCCGCTCGCTGCCGCCGGGCGTGGACCTGGACCGCGAGCAGGTCGCGCGGCTGTGCCGCAACGTCGTCGACCTGCTGGTCGACCTGCACGCGGTGGACGTGCGGGCCGCCGGCCTGGCCGACCTCGACCGCGGCCCCGGTTACGTGCGCCGCCAGGTGGAGAACTGGACGAAGCGCTACGCGCGGGCCCGCACGCGGGACGTGCCCGCCTTCGCGCGGGTGACCGCGTGGCTGGCCGAGCACCAGCCCGCCGACCGGGCGCACACGCTGGTGCACAACGACTTCCGGTTCGACAACGTCGTCCTCGACCCCGCCGACCCCACCCGCCCGGTCGGGCTGCTGGACTGGGAGCTGGCCACCGTCGGCGACCCGCTGGTGGACCTCGCGAGCGCGCTCGGCTACTGGATCCAGGCCGACGACGGCCCGCTGATGCGCCGGTTCAGCCGCCAGCCCACGACGCTGCCCGGGATGATGACCCGCGAGCAGGTCGTCGCGTACTACAGCGCGCGGACCGGGCAGCGGGTCACCAACGCCGAGTGGGCCTGGTACGAGGTGTTCGGCCTGTTCCGCGTCGCGGTCATAGCCCAGCAGGTGTGGGCGCGCTACCGGGCGGGGCAGACGACGAACCCGGCGTTCCGCTCCTTCGGCCTCGCCGTCCGGCTGCTCGAGCGGCGCTGCCTGGCGGTCATCCGGCGGGCCGGCCGGCTCACCCCCGACCGCGCCGCGGCGCAGGTCGGCAGCCCGCTGCTCACCCGCCGCCGCATCCGGCCACGCCGCTGGACCCCGCCGGCGTTCGCCGACCCCGGGCCGACCGCGCCGTTCCGCGTCGGCCGCCGGCTGCCGACCGGCGACTCCGGCCCCGAGGACGTGCTCTTCGACGACGCCGGCCTGCTCGTCACCGGGTTGCGCGACGGCAGCGTCGTGCGGATCGACCCGGTCACCGGCAAGCGCACCCTGGTCGGGCGCACCGGCGGCCGGCCGCTCGGGGTGGAGCCGTGCGCCGACGGCAGCGTGCTCGTCTGCGACCACGACCGCGGGCTGCTGCGGGTGTTCCCCGACGGCGGCGTCGACGTGCTGGTCTCCGAGGTCGACGGGGAGCCGGTGACGTTCGCGAGCAACGTCGTCGCGGCGCCGGACGGCACGGTGTGGTTCACGACGTCGACCAGCCGGTGGGACGTCGAGCACCACCTCGGGGACGTGTTCGAGCACTCGGCCACCGGGCGGCTGGTGCGGCGGGACCCCGACGGCACGGTGAGCACGGTGCTCTCCGGGCTCGGCTTCGCCAACGGGCTGGTCCTGGCACCCGACGGGTCGCACCTGCTGCTGGCCGAGACGGCCCGCTACCGGGTGCTGCGGCACTGGCTCACCGGCGAGCGGGCGGGGATCACCGAGCCGCTGGTGGAGAACCTGCCCGGGTTCCCCGACAACGCGTCGCTCGGCAGCGACGGGTTGCTGTGGGTGGCGATCGCCGCGCCGCGCAACGCGCTGCTGGACCGGCTGCTGCCGCTGCCGGGCGTGCTGCGGCTGCTGCTGTGGAACGTGCCGGAGCGGGTGCGGCCGGAGGCGACGCCGATCGCCTGGGTGATGGCGTTCGACCCGGCCGACGGGCGCCGGGTGCACGACCTGCGCGCCACCGACGCCGGCTACGGCTTCGTCACCGCGGTCGCCGAGCGCGACGGGACGCTGGTCGCTGCGGGCCTGCACGAGGACGACGTCGTGGTGCTCGACGTCCCGCCGCGCGGGTGAGCCGGGTCCTCCTCGACGGCCTGCTGACCGTGCGGCGGCCGACCGCGGGCACGGCCGGTTCCCGGCCGCAGCGCGCCTCGGTCCCGGGTCGGACGTGACCTGAGCGACGTCCGCTCGTTGGTCCGGCACCCGACTCCTGCGGACCCGACCGGAGCTGCGCATGACCCTGTCCCGCCTTCGTCCCCGCACCAGCCTGTGGGCGGTGGTCACGGCCACGCTCGTCGCCGTCACCACTGCCGGCGCCCCGACCCCCGCCGCGGCGGAGGACCCGTTCCGGCCGCAGCTGGTCACCGTCGACACCCCGACCAGCGCCGACAAGGACCTGCTGCAGACCCTGGGCCTCGACCTCACCGAACACGCCGGCCACGATTACGTCGAGGTCGTGCTGCACACCCCGGCCGACGTCGCCGCACTGCTGGGCGCCGGGCTGGACTTCGACGTCCGCATCCCCGACCTGCTGGCCCGCGAGGCGGAGAACAACCGGGTCGACGCGGCCTACGCCGCGGCCACCACGACCTCGCCGCTGCCCTCGGGGCGGGACGCCTACCGCACGTTGGCCGACTACGAGGCCGACATGGCGGCACTGGAGCGCGACCACCCCGGTCTGGTCGAGCGGTTCGAGCTGCCGCACCGGACGCTCGACGGCCGGCCGGTGTACGGCGTGGAGATCGGCCGCGACGTGCGCGGCCCGGACCGCGGGCTGCCGGTGTTCCTCATGCTCGGCGTGCACCACGCCCGGGAGTGGCCCTCGGGCGAGCACGCGATGGAGTTCGCGGTGGACCTGGTGGAGAACTACGGCAGCGACCCGCGGATCACCGACCTGGTGGACCGCTCGCGGGTCGTCGTCGTTCCCGTGGTGAACCCCGACGGGTTCCACCTCTCCCGCACCGACGGCGGCCTGGTCGACCTGCGCGCGGTCGACGGCGGCGGGACGGCGACCATCCTCGGCACCCCCGGCAACGCCTACAAGCGCAAGAACTGCCGTCTGGTCGACGGGCTGGACACCCCCGACGGCACCTGCGCGCTGGCGGCGACCAGCAACGGCGGCTACGGCGTCGGCGTCGACCTCAACCGCAACTACGGCGGCTACTGGGGCGGCCCGGGCGCCTCGGCGACCGCCGCCGACCCGACCTACCGCGGCCCGGCGGCGTTCTCCGAGCCGGAGACGCAGAACATCCGCGAGCTGGTCAGCGGCCGACAGGTGACCACGCTGATCACCAACCACACGTTCTCGAACCTGGTGCTGCGCCCCGCCGGCGTCGCGCCTGACGCGGTCGCCCCGAGCGAGGGCATCCCGCTCGGTGAGGCGTTCGACGAGGCGGCGATGCGGGAGCTCGGCGACGCGATGGCCGCGCAGAACGGCTACGCCAGCCAGCACGCGTGGGAGCTCTACGACACCACCGGCTCCACCGAGGACTGGTCGTACAACGCCACCGGCGGCTTCGGCTACACCTTCGAGATCGGCCCCGACGAGTTCCACCCGCCCTTCCCCGAGGTGGTCGACGAGTACCTGGGCGCCGGGCCGTACGCCGGGCGGGGCAACCGCGAGGCCTACCTGCTGGCGCTGCAGAACGCCGTCGACCCGGAGATGCACTCGGTGCTCAGCGGTCGGGCGCCGGCCGGTGCCACCCTCCGGCTGCGAAAGACCTTCGCCACCCCGACGTGGGAGGGCTCGATCCAGGACACCCTCGACACCACGACGACCGTCGGGCCGGACGGCCGCTACACCTGGCACGTCAACCCCTCGACCCGCCCGGTGGTGATGGACCGTCAGGTCGAGACGCTCGGCGGCGACCCGGTTGCGCAGCAGGCGTTCACCGGCACGACGGCGCCGCTGCAGTCCGCCGACCGGGAGTTCACCGTCGACCGGGACGCCGACCTGTTCGAGGTGACGCTCGACTGGCCGACGCCGGACGACCTGGACCTGGAGGTGTACCGCAAGGGCGCCGACGGGTCGCTGACCCCGGTGGGCAGCTCGGGCAACTCCGTCGGCGAGAAGGAGCGGGTGCTGCTGCAGGACCCGGCGCAGGGCACCTACGTGCTGCGGGTGGTCAACTTCGCCTCGCTGTCGCCGAGCTGGACGTTGACCGCCTCGCTGTTCAACGCCACGCAGTCGACGGTGCCGGGCCTGGTGGAGACCTGGACGCTGACCTGCGAGGTCGGTGGACAGGTGCGCCAGACGGTGCCGGTCGTGGTCGACCGCGGCCAGGAGCTGCGGGTGGACCTGCGGGCCTGCGGGCGCCGCTGACCCCACCGGAGCACACGGCAGACCGGAGGCCCGGGACCGCTGCGGTCCCGGGCCTCCGGCGTCGCCTGCACCGCGACGTCAGCCGACGGTGTAGGGGCCGGTCGGGACGGCGTGGTAGCCCTTCGCGCCGATCGTCCGGGCCAGCTCGCTGCGCGGCGGGCGCCCGGCGGCGAGCGCGTCGAGGGCGGCGCGGAAGTCCCACTCCGGTGTCCAACCCAGGTCGGCGCGGGCGGCGGCGTTGACGTACACCCGGTCGATCGAGGGGAACAGCCGCCAGCCCAGCCGCTCGTACAGCGCGGGGGCGTCGGGGAACAGCCGTGCGACGACGGCCGGGGCGTCCGCGCGCAGCTGCGCGAGGTCGTCCCGGCCGAACGGCGTGGTGGCGCTGACGACGTACCGGCCGGACCCCAGCGCCGGCGCCCGGTCGAGGGCGGCGCGGTGGGCGGAGACGACGTCGGCGAGGTCCACCCGCCGGTACAGCAGCTCGTTCACCTTGACGTTGTCGTCGGCGTAGGCGGTGCGGACGTCGTCGCGGTCGTCGCCCTCGGGGAAGAACCGCGCGGTCCGCAGGACGACGACGGGCAGGCCGGTGTCGCGGGCGACGAGCTCGCACAGGTCCTCGGCGGCGACCTTGGTGGCGCCGTAGACGTTGCGCACCCGCGGCGGCACGGCCTCGGTGACCCACGCGGCGGGCTCGCCGGGCGCGGGGGTCAGCGCGCGGCCGAAGGCGCTGGTCGTGCTGGTGACCACCACACGCCCGACCCCGGCGGCCGCCGCCTCCTCCAGGACGGCGAGGGTGCCGGTGACGTTGGTGTCGACGAACTCCTGCCGGCCGTGCGTGCCGACGTGCGGCTTGTGCAGCGTGGCGGTGTGCAGCACGGCGTCGGCGCCGGCGAGGGCGTCCCGGACCGCGGCACGGTTTGTGACGGAGGCGACGACGTCGGTCCACGGCGAGGGCAGCAGGTCCAGGCCGGTGACGTCGTCACCGGCGTCGCGCAGCACGCGGACCAGTGCCTCGCCCAGGTGGCCGGAGCTGCCGGTGACGAGAACACGCACGCCCGCCACCCTGGCACGTCCTCGGCCGGTCCCCGGACACGGACGGGCCGCCCGGTCCTGGTGGACCGGGCGGCCGGGTCGTGCAGCGCCGGCCCGACAGCCGCCTCTCGGCGAGTGGCCGCTCGCAGCGGCAGGAGGTGAGGCCCGGGGGCATGGACCGGACCGGCACCTGCTCCAACGCACCGTCCGCCGGGACATTCCCGGCTCCGCTTCAGTAGGGCGGCGGGGTGGTCGTCGCGGTGAGGCCGGTGGGCGTGGTGACGGTCAGGGTGCCGTCGGGGGCCAGGTGGTGCCGCCAGCCGGGTGCCTGGTGCTTGCCGCGGTGGTGGCCGGCGCAGTAGCCGGCCAGGTTGGGCGCGGCGGTCGGACCGGCCGGCCAGGGGATCGCGTGGTCGAGGTGGCCGGTGCGGCGGCGGCAGCCGGGGAACCGGCAGCGCCGGTCCCGGGCACGGCCGTGCCGGTCCAGCGCCGCGCCGGGGTGGTAGCCGGCGGACGGTCCGGGCACCGCCAGGCCGGTGCCGGTCTCGTCCGCGCGGTGCAGGGCCGGGAGGTCGGTGAGGGTGAGCAGTGCTCCGGTGAGGGCGTCGGTGAGCACCAGGCGGGGCCGGTCGGTCAGGCCGCCGCCGGCGGTGCGCCGCAGCAGGTCCGCCAGTACCGCCCGGGCCTGCTGGTCCGCGGCGGCGAGCGCGGTGAGCGCATCCCCGGCGGTGCTGACCCGCCCGGCCGGACCGGCGGCCCAGGCGGTCTCGTCGGCGGTGTCGGCGCGCTCGGCGCTGGCGACCATCCGGGCGGCGTGGCCCAGCGCCCGCTGCGCGGCGAGCAGTGCGTCGCCGGCGTCGTCGACGGCGCGGTCGGCCCGCGCCCACCAGCCCTCGGGCACGGTCGCACCCGGTGGGAAGTCGGTCGGCGCAGGCGCTGGGTCATCGGGCGGTGGCGGTTCGTCCGGCGGCGGGACGAGGCCGGGGGGTGGTTCCTCGTCGACGGGACAGGACACCGGCCGGTCGTCGAACTCCCCGGCCAGCACCCGGGCCTCCATCCGGTCCCACCAGGCGGAGAGCTCGTCGGCCTCGGCCTCGTAGTGGGCGATGTCGGCCGCGGTGAGACCGAGCAGCGGCCAGTCATCGGCGTCGGCGTCGATGGCCAACTCGACCGGTGCGGTACCGACCGACGTAGGGGCGGCCGCCGAGGAGCCGCTTGTCGAGTTGTCGACTCCGACGTCCGCGGTCGGGGCGGTGGCCTTCGGAGCGCTGATCTCGGACTCGATGACCTCGGGCTCGGTGCCGGTGACCAGCGGGGTGCCGGTGAGGGCGGCGAGCAGGGCGCGGACCACCTCCGCCGGCACCACCTGCCCGTCGATCTCGCACGGCTGGTCCCCACCCAACAGCGCCCCGACCGGCGCCACGACATCGAGGCGCACCTGCACCGGCGGCAGGCCGTGCTCACCCGGCCGCAGCACCCGGTCCAGCAGGCAGTCGGCCATCCTCTCCCCACGGGTGCGGCCGTCCTCGGGCAGCGCATCGGCGTAGGCGCCCAGCGCCTCGACCAGCGCCGCCGCCTCCGGGGTGGTGAGCAGTGCACCGACCACACTCATCCCGTCCACCCGGTCCGGCCGGGCGCTCACGCCGCGCTCGCGGACGGCCTGCGCCAGCCGGTCGGCGGCGGCGCGGGCGCCGCGCGTGAGCACCTCCCGCCGGGCCTTGTCGCCCAGCTGCGCCGGCGTGGTCACCCGCCCCGCCGCCCAGGCCAGCAGGTCCCGCTCCAGGCCGGCGCGCACCGTGTCGTCGGTGATCGGCGCGACCTCGTCCAGCAGCGCCCACAGGTGCCCCGGGTGCAGCGCCCCGGCCTCCAGTGCGGCCAGCGTCAGCGGCAGGCGGTGCACCAGCGTGAGTGACCGCTCCAGCAGCGCCTGCGCCGCCTCCGAGGACAGCGCCAGGGCCACCGCCAGCTCCTGCGTCGCCCACTCGCTCACCGGCCGCAGCACCTCCGGCCGAACCGCCCACCGCGCCGCCGACATCGCCCCCGGCGCACCCTGCGGACGATCCGCCGAGGCCGGACGGATAGCGGCGAACGCCGCCACCGCCCGCGCCCGCAGCGCGGTCTGGCGGGCGATCTCCCGGTCCGCGGCCTGCACCGCACCCAGCGGCCCCGACGACATCCCGACCGGCGGCGCCCCCGGCACCGGAGCGGTCAGCACGTCGTCCACAGGATCGATCATATGTTCGAACACAACCGAGCGGCAAGCCCTGTGGACGAGGAAGGTGCAGGTCAGACGGGTGCCCGCCTGTCCGCCCCGGCGTCCGACGTCACCTCCGCGCGGGGTCCCGGCGACAGCAGCGCCGCCCGGGCGGCGAGGACGGCGGAGCGCTCGGCGAGGGCGGCCGCGCGGGTGGCCAGCCGGCGGGCGCGGCGTCGCCGGGCCGCCGCGGCGACCCGGCGGTGGTGCCGCACAGACCGCCGGAGCTCGGCCGCGCGGGCGTCGTCGAGGGTCGCGGTGAGCCAGTCGGTCACGGCGCGCCCCAGCCGGCGGGGACCAGTGCCGGGCCGGGCAGCGCCGCGGCCGAGGCGACGACGTGGTCGACCAGCCCGTAGGCCACGGCCTCCTGCGCGGTGAACCAGCGGTCCCGGTCGGAGTCCCGCTCGATCTGCTCGACGGTCTGCCCGGTGTGCAGCGCCTGCAGTTCGTCGACGTCCCGCTTCAGCCGGCGCAGCGCCTCGGCCTGGACGGCGACGTCGGACTGCGTGCCGCCGAGCCCGCCCGAGGGCTGGTGCACGAGGATCCGGGTGTGCGGCAGCGTGAACCGCTTGCCCGGCGTGCCGGCGGTGAGCAGGAACTGCCCCATCGAGGCCGCCGTCCCGAACGCGTAGGTGGCGACGTCACAGCCGATCGCCTGCATCGTGTCGAAGACGGCCATCCCGGCGGTCACCGAGCCGCCGGGTGAGTTGACGTAGAGGTGGACGTCGCGGCGCGGATCGTCGGCCGCGAGCAGCAGCATCTGCGCGCACAGGCGGTTGGCGACGTCGTCGTCCACCTCGCTGCCGAGCACGACGATGCGCTCGCGCAGCAGGCGGTCGGCGACGGCGTCGAGCAGGGACGGGGAGCCGGTCGGGGTCTGCACGGTCGGGACCTCCTGGGCCGCCGGGATCGGACGGCCGCAGTCAATCGGGGACGCGGCAGGAATGCGCCCCCGAAAGGACCCCTTTCGCCGTTCGCGCAATTGTTCGGCTGTCGGCAGAACGGCGCGGGCGGCTCAGTCCCCGGCCACCGTCGCGACGACCTCCCGCGCCCCGGCCCGGCCCTCGGGGGTCGGCGTCAGCGGGTAGACGTGGACGGCGCCCGGGCGGACCGTCACGTCCACCTGCGCCCCCTCGGCGGCGGCCCGGTCCCGCAGGCGCATCACGTCGGGGTGGAGCAGGTCGCGGGTGCCGATCCAGACCCGCACCGGCGGGAGCCCCGCGAGCGGGCCGTGCACCGGGCTGAGCCGCGGGTCGGCCGGGTCGTCGCCGCCGGCCCACGCGCGGCCGGCCTCGGCCAGACCGGCGCTGGACAGCCAGGGGTCCCGGGCCTCGGCCGCGGCCACGCCTTGGCCGGTGAGCGCGAGGTCCAGCCACGGCGCGATCAGCGCCAGCCGCCGCGGCTGCGGCAGGCCGCTGCCGAGCAGCGTCTGGGCGAAGCCGAGGGCCAGCCCGCCGCCCGCGGAGTCACCGGCGAGGACGACGTCGTCGCCCAGGTCGCGGTACACGGCGTCGAGCAGGCGGTACGCGTCGCGGTACGTGCACCGCGGCGCGAGGCCGTAGTCGGGCACCACCACCCGGACGCCGGCGTCGGCCAGCCGCCCGACCAGCGCCCAGTGCTGCGGCGCCATCCCGGCGACGTAGGCGCCGCCGTGCAGGTAGAGGGCGACCCGACCGGACCCGCCGCCGCGCGGGGCCACCGTGTGCACCTCGCGGTCCTCGACGAGCCGGGTGGCCACCTCGTGCCGGCGGCGCAGCGCGTCGGGCAGCGGGGCGGGCGCGCCGGGGTCGGCCATCCGCTGCCGGGCGCGCTCGGCGGTCGCCATCCGCGGCTTGGCGGTCAGCCGCAGGTAACCGGCCACCGCGCGCATCGCCAGGCTCACGCGGTGGCCCGCAGCAGCTGCTCGAAGGCGGTGGCCGGGGAGCCGGTCAGGTCGGGGACGGCGCTGCTCACGGCGGCCATCTCACCAGCCGCGATCGCGGTGTACGTCGACACCCAGGCCTCGACCTGCCAGCCGGGGGCGCCGTAGGAGGCGCGCGAGGCGAAGGCCTCCTCGACGGTCTCCGCGTGGTAGCGGACCGGGCGGCCGGTGACGGCGGTGATCGTCTCCGCGACCTCGGTCAGCGTCAGCGCCTCCGGCCCGGTGAGGTCGTACGTGCGCCCGGCGTGCGCGGCGGGGTCGCGGAGGACGGCGACCGCGGCGTCGGCGACGTCGTCCTGGGCGACCGCGGCGACCCGCCCGTCGCCGGCCGGGCCGCGGATCACGCCGTCCTCCCCCACCAGCCGGGGCAGGAAGTCGGCGTAGAGCGCGTCGCGCAGGAACGTGGACCGCAGCCCGCGGGCGCGGACGTGCTCCTCGGTGGCCCAGTGGTCGCGGGCGAGGGTGAAGGTCGCGTCCGGGGCGGCGCCCTGGAACGACAGGTAGACCAGGTGCCGCACGCCGGCGGCCGCGGCGGCGTCGACGAAGGCGCGGTGCTGGTCGACCCGGTCGGCGGACTCGGACGCCGACACCATGAACACCGTCCCCACGCCCTCCAGGGCCCGGCGGACGGCGTCGCCGTCGGCGTACGGCGCGACGACGGCGGTCGCGCCCGGCAGCCGGGGCGCGCGGGACGGGTCACGGACCAGCAGGCGCTGCGGGACGCCGGCGGCGGACAGCCGGCGGGCGACCCGGCCCCCGACCTGTCCGGTGGAGCCGGTGACGGCGACGGGGCTCGGGCTCAACGCGACTCCTCGGCGTGGGTGCGGACGACGCCCGATCCTCGCCCGGGCGGCGTCCTCAGGCCGCGGCGGCCAGCACCGGGCGCGGCTCGGCGGGGCGGACCGGGCGGCGGACCGGCAGCGGGACGACCGGCGCCGGCGTCCGGCGGGCGGCGAGCACCGCGCAGGTGGCGAGCGCGCACGCGAGCCCCACCGCGGCCGACAGCGCCATCGCCTGCTGCCCCACCGCCAGGCCGTACCCGGTCCAGGCGGCGCAGGACCCGGCGCCGAGCCACCACCGCACCGGCGAGAGCCCGGAGACGTCCTGCGTGCGGTCGCGCAGCAGGCCCAGCGGCTGCGGCACCGCGGCGGCGGCGCCGACGACCGCGGCCACGGCGGCGAGGACGGCGGCGGCCGCGGCCGGCGCGGCGCCGAGGTCCACCGCGATCAGGCAGCTCCCGGCCAGGGCGGCCAGCGCGGCGGCGCCGGAGGCGGTGCGGGCCAGGACCCGCCGGGTGCGCAGCGCCGGCTGGGTGAGCAGCAGGGCGGCGAGCACCGCGGCGTTGCCCGCGCCGACGACGGCGTTGGTGACCACCTGGGCCGGGTCGTGCTCCAGCAGGCCGAAGGTCAGCCAGGCCAGGTTCAGCGCGACGGCCAGCCAGCTGCCCGTGGGCGACAGCCCCCGGGTGCGGCCGTGCCGGCAGGAGAGCCAGACCTGGGGCCAGACGACGGCGATGCTGAGGGTGGACGCGACGATGCCGAGGACGGCGGGCATGGTGGTGCGGGGATCCGTTCGGGAGGGTGAGCGAGGGGCGCGGCCACCGGCCGGGAGACGGCGCTCCACCGGCTCGGGTCCCTCGTCACTGAGCGGATCCCCGGGTGACCGCAGGTGTCATCGGCGCTCACCGTCGGCAACGGAACCCGATCGACCGTGATCCTCCTGTGACCTCGCTCGCCCCGGGGCGGCCCTTCGACCCTGCCCCCGGGTCGCCGGTCGCGGGACGGTCGGTCCATGCGCCAGCAGCTGCGTCCCGTCCGGGCCGGGGTGGCCGCGGTCCTCGGCGTCGTCCTGCTCGCCTCGTGCTCCGGTGACGACGGCGGCTCGGGCGACGGCGGCTCGGCGGCCGACACCCCGGCGACCAGCTCCCCCGCGGAGGACACGGCGGCCGGGGAGGACTTCTGCGCCCGGGCCGCCGACCTCGACCAGCGGGTGGAGGACGCCCTCGCGGAGGTCGAGGGCGACGCCTCGCTCCCCGAGGTCTTCCGTCAGCTCGGGGATGAGATGCGGGACGTCGACCCACCGGAGGAGGTCGCCGCCGACTGGGAGACCATGACGGCCGGCCTGGACCGGATGGCGGACGCGGTGGCCGACCTCGACCTCACCGACGGGGACTCGGTCGCCGCGCTCGAGGAGGCCGGGAGCGGGCTGGACACGGCGAGCGAGAACGTCGAGGCCTACCTGCGCGACGAGTGCGGGATCGGCTGACCCCCGCGCGGGATCAGCGCAGCGGCTGCCGGCACTCCGGGCAGGCCCGGTCGGGCAGCGGCTCGCCCTCCGTCAGCAGGCACCCGCCCAGCACGACCTCACCGCGGTCGCGCGCGTCGAACGCCTCCGCGGAGGGCAGCCCGAACACGAGCGGGACCGCGCGCGGGGCCCCGGCGCAGGCGGGGCAGGACGGGGCGGTGCGACGGGTCACGGTCCTCACCGTAGGGACGGCACCGACACTCCCCGGCGGCGTTCCCCCGTCCGGGTGCCCGTGCCCGCGCGGCGGAACGTGCGTGCGCACGGCCCCGGGTGGGTAGAGCGCCGCACGGACGACCGGGAACCCCCTCCCGGCATCACCGATCCGCAGGAGGAGGCGACGTGTCGCTCCCTCGTCCCCAGGTCCCCGACGTCGACCGCCGCATCGCGGTCGCCTACCAGGAGCTCGGCACCGCCCGCGACGGGTTCCGCACCGCACCGAGCGGCGAGGGCTTCACCCTGTGCCAGGCGGCCCAGCAGGCGCTCGACGACCTGCTCGACCTCCGGCTGACCCTCACCACCGCACTGGCCCGGGTGGCGCCGACCGCGGCCTGAGGACGGTCGCTCCGGGGCCGTCCCCGTGGGAGAGACGCGGTCCGCACCCCTGACGGGACCCGCGCCCCGTCACTCCCCTCCCCCACGCGCCGCCGGCAGGGGGGTCGGGGCGAGCTCGCTCCGCCGGTGACCGAGCCCGCCGGCGGGCGGGTCGACGTCCCACATCTGCCGGTAGACGCCGGGCCGGTCGAGCAGGTCGGCGTGGGTGCCGCGCTGCACCACGCGACCGGCGTCGAGGACCACGACCTCGTCCATCTCCGGGAGGGCGGCCAGGTCGTGGGTCACCAGGACGGTGGTCCGCCCGCGCGTCACCCGGAGGACGGCCGAGGTGACCGCCGCCCGCGCGTCGGGGTCGAGGTGGGCTGTCGGCTCGTCGAGGACGACCACCTCCGGATCGGCGAGCACCGTCCGCGCCAGCGCCAGCCGCTGCCGCTCCCCACCGGAGATCCGTGCCCCGCGCTGGCCGACGCGGGTCGCCCAGCCCTCGGGGAGGGACCGGACCCAGTCGAGCAGCCCGACCGCCCCGGCTGCCGCCTCGACCTCCGCGAGGCCGGCGCCGGGGCGGGCCAGCCGCAGGTTGTCCAGGAGCGTCCCGGCGAAGACGTGCGGGTCGGCGGGACAGTCACCGACGCGGTGGCGGACGTCGTCGGACCGGTACTCCCGGACGTCCCTCCCGCCCAGGGTGACCCGTCCCGGCCTCCCCCTCGTGCTGCTGTGCCTGCTGCACGGCGCCGTGTTCGCCACCCTCCGGACCCGCGGGGAGGTGCGCGGCCGCGCGGCCCGCACCGCGCGCGTCCTGGGCCCGGCGACGGCGGCCGTCGTCGCCGGGTTCGCCGTGTGGACGCAGGTAACGGCCGACCGGGGGTCGCCGCGTGGGTGGTCGCCGCCGTCGCGGTCGCCGCGGCGGGGGTCGCCGCCGCGTGCGCCGGCCGCCACCGTGGCGACGGTGTTCGTCACCCTGTACCCCCGGGTGATGGTGTCCTCCCTGGGGGAGGCGAACGACCTGACCATCGAGAACACGGCCGCGGCGTCCTACTCGCTGACCGTCATGACGTGGGTGGCGGCGATCCTGCTGCCCGTGGTGCTGGGCTACCAGTGGTGGACCTACCACGTCTTCCGGCAGCGGCTGGGGCCGGCGGCCACCGCCGGCCCCGGGGTGCACATCCCCACCCAGCGCGGCCCGGGCCGGCGGGCGGCGGAGCAGGACGACGGCCGGTCCGCCCCGGCGGTCGCACCGCACCGGCCACCACCCGCACCCCGGTCCTGACCTGGCCACCGGTCCCCGCGCGCCGCGACCACCTGCTCGGAGAGCCGCCGCCGCCACCCCCGGGGAGACCCGCTACCGGTCCCGGTCCCGGCGCCGGCGCGACTCGGCCGGAGCACCGTCCGGGAGACGCTCGTCCGCACCGTGCTCACCGGTCCGGGGTTCGGCGGACGGGCGGGGCGCGGGGACGTCCGGGCCCGCGGCCGGGGACTCCTCCGGAGCCGCTGCGGAGGTCGGGACGCCGGAGGGCGGACCGTCGGGCGGTGCGCTGTCATCGGTGCGGTACCGGGCGAGCAGCGACCGCTCCTCGTCCCGTCGGGGGAACCGGGCGAAGACCAGCACCGCCCCGAGCAGCACGGCGACGATGCCGGCCAGGTAGGCCCACTGGTCGCCCTGCAGGAACGCGGTCCGGGCCGCGGCCACGATCTGGTCGGCCTGCTCGGGGTAGCGCTGCGCGGTGTCCACGGCGCTGGAGAACGACTTGGTCAGCTCGCTCTGCACGCTGCTGGTGACGTCGCTGCCCGAGGCGCTGATCGCCGCGCCGGCCGCGGACGCGTAGCCGGCGGTGAGCAGCGCCCCGAACACCGACTGCATGACCGCGCCGCCGAGGTCGCGCTGCAGGTCCGCGGTGCCCGACGCCATGCCCACCCGGCGCACCGGCACCGACCCGGTCAGCGAGTGCGACGCCGGTGTCCCGGCCAGGCCCACGCCGATGCCGACGAGGGCGTAACCGAGGCCGACCCGCCAGTACCCGGCGCCCTCGGTCCACAGCAGCAGCATCGTCAGGAAACCGAGCAGCACGAACGCGTAGCCGTACAGCAGCGTGACCCGCGCGCCGCGGGCCTCGACGATCGCCGCGGAGCGCGGTGCGACCAGCACCATGAGCGCCGCGGCGGGCAGGATCGCCAGGCCGGCCTCGAGGGTCGAGTAGCCGAGCACGTTCTGCAGGTACTGCTGGCCGACGAACATCGCGCCCATCAGGGAACCGAACACGATCACACCCGCGCACGCGGCGACCCAGAACGTCGGCCGCGCGGCCACCTCCAGGTCGTAGAGCGGGTCGCGGGCGCGGCGCTGCCGGAGGGCGAAGGCGGCGAGGGCGAGCACCGCGACGGCGGCGAGGACCAGGGTCAGCGCCGTCCGGCCCGGCACCGGCGCGAAGTTGATCGACAGGATGAGCGAGCCGACGAGCACCAGGGAGAGCAGCCCGCCCCAGTTGTCGATCCCGCCGGTCGACTCGTTGACGTGGGCGGGGACGAACACCCAGGCCAGGACCAGCGCCAGCACGGCCAGCGGCAGGGTCAGCAGGAACACCGACCCCCACCAGAACTGGCGCAGCACCAGCCCGGAGAGGACCGGGCCGAGCGCGGCGATGGCGCCACCGAGGCCGGACCACAGGGCGATCGCCCTCGTCCGGCCGGGGCCGGCCCACAGCGCGGTGATCAGCGCCAGCGTCGTCGGGTAGGCCATGCCGGCGGCGAGGCCGCCGCCCACCCGGGCGAGGAAGAGCACGGTGTCGCTCGGCGCGTAGGCGGCCAGCAGGGACATCGGGACGGCGAGGACGGTGCCGCCGAGCAGCATGAGCTTGCGCCCGTACCGGTCGCCCAGGGCGCCCAGCCACAGCACCGAGCAGGCCAGGCCCAGGGAGTAGCCGACCGCGACCAGGTCCAGCGCCGTCTGGCCGGAGTCGAAGCTCCGCCCGATCTGCGGCAGCGCCACGTTCGCCACCGACAGGTTCAGGTTGGCCACGGCAGCGACGAGGACCAGTGCCGTGAGGACCAGCCCGGCCCGCCGGGGCGCGGTCCTGACCTCCGGTTCGGGCGCGACGACCACCGCCGAAGGCTCCGCCCGCGGCGCGCTCCGGGGCATCGTCCCGATCGGACGACCGCCGCCCGCCGCTCACCGCCCGAGGTGGACGTCGGCCACGATCAGGACGGCGATCAGCGCGGCGGCGACGACGTCGACGGCGGCGCAGAACGGCGGCCACCAGCGGGTGTTCGCCACGAACCCGGTGCGGTGCTGCCAGAGGTCCTTCAGGGCGTGGCCGGCCAGGCCGGCCACGAGCAGCCAGGCCGAACCGGTCACCCCCGCCGCGGCGACGACGACGAAGACGGCGGCGACGACGGTCTCGACGGCGACGACCCTGCCGCGTCCGTCCGCCACGCCGAACCCGATGTAGACCGCGGCGATCAGGACGATCCCCAGCGCGTAGACGGTGGCGTCGTCGAGCCAGGGGAAGGCCAGCGGCGACGCGGCCTGCAGGACGCCCCAGACCACGCCCCAGGCGATCGGGGTGCGCAGGCCGCGCACCCCGGCGGCCGTCGCGTCGCGGCGCTGCGCGCTCTCGGAGGCGGTCACGTCCTCCTCCCCTCCCCGGTGCGCCGCCGGTCCGGCCGCGGGTCAGCGTCCGGCCCGGGTGAGCCGCCTGGCGCGCCCGGCGACCACCGGCGCGGTCAGCCCGATCGCGCCGCGCAGGGCCCGCGGCAGCGGCGGGATCCGGTCGTAGTCGATGCCGCCCCAGGGCGGCTGCGGGTCGTAGTCGAGGGCCCGTTGCACCCGGCGGGCGGTGGCCTCGTCGGTCAGCCGGGCGGCGAGGTGCAGCGCCATGTCGATGCCGGCGGAGACGCCCGCGGACGTGACCAGGTCGCCGTCCTCGACCCATCGGCGCTGGTGGTAGGTGGCGCCCAGGTTCTCGAGGATCCCCGAGTAGAACCAGTTGGTCGTGGCGTCACGTCCCTCCAGCAGCCCGACCGCGCCGAGGATGAGGGAGCCGGTGCACACCGAGGTGGTCAGCTCGGCCGTGGCGGCGGCGGACCGCACGTAGTCGCGGACCAGCGGGTCCGTCATCGCGCGGATGGTGGGGATCGCCCCGCCGGGCACGAGCACGATCGCCGGGTGCGGGACCTCGTCGAACGTCCGGTCGGGGACCATCGGCACGCCCACGTCGGTGGGTACGGGCTCGCGGCGGGCCCACACGGTCACCGTGCGGTAGCCCGGCGCGAACCGCTGCATCGCCGTCAGTACCTGCAGCGGGCCGACGAGGTCGAGCACGGTCAGCCCCGGGTAGAGCACGAAGGCGATGAGCCGCTCGTCGCCTGCCCCACGACCGGCGATCGGCGCTCTGTCGGGATCGCGCAGCGTCCCGGCGAGCTCGTCGTCGGCGGGGTCCGGCCCCACCCGGCCGAACGGCGGTTGCGGGTCGTACTCCGCGGACAGCTGGGTCAGCCGGGCGATGGTCGTGCCGCGCATCCGGGCCAGCAGGGTCAGCGCCAGGTCGATGCCGGCCGTGCCGCCGGCGGCGGTGTGCAACCGGCCGTCGGCCCGCCACCGCTCGGCGGCGGGGATCGCGCCCAGCTTCTCCAGCGGCTCGCGGAAGGCCCAGTGGACGGCCGCCCGCCGGCCGTGCAGCAGGTCGGCCGCGGCCAGCACGAGAGCCCCGTTGCCGGTGGAGCCCACCACCTCCGCCCCGTTGGCGGCCGAGCGGACGTAGGACAGCAGCGGCTCGTCCTCCATCGCGGTAAGGGTGCTCGCGCCGCCGCCGGGCACGATGACGGCCCAGGGGTCGGGGACGTCGGCGAAGGTGGCAGCCGGCACGAGCTGCAGCGGCGTGTCGGTGGCCAGCTGATCGGCCCGCTCGCCGACCACGACGGTGCGGTACCGCATGCCGCCGATGCCGGGGCCCATCAGCACGGTGAGCGGGCCGATCAGGTCCAGCGGCGTCACGCCGGGGTAGATCGGGAACGCGAGGACCTTCTCGGTGCTGGGCATGGTGGTCTCCTTCCGGTGCTCGGCGATCAGTGCCGGACCCGGTGCGGGGCCGCCAGTGCATCGGGTGCGCCGCGCGGTCCGGGTACGCGGCCGCTGCTCCTCGCGGCGGCGTCGACGACGTGGGCGGCGTCGTCGGTGACGAAGCCCAGCAGCGCCGAGCCGCGGGTGTGCTGCCAGGACAGGCCGAGGAAGTACAGGCCGGGGATCTCGGTGACGCCACGGGTGTGGACGATCCGGCCGTCGCGGATCACGCCCGGGATGGCGATCCACGAGTGGTCGGGCCGGTAGCCGGTGGCCCAGACGACGGCGGCGACCTCGCGGCTGCTGCCGTCGGCGAACCGGACCCTGCGGCCGGCGGCGTCGACCAGCCGGGGTCGGAATCTCACGCCGGCCCGTTGCAGGGCGCGCCGGCTGCTGCCGATGAGGAACTCGCCGCGGGACTGCATCCGGCGGCCGAGCCGGGAGCCGGCGGGCACCCGCATCAGCCGCAGTCGGGTCAACCACCAGAACAGGTCGCGGCCGAGCAGCCGCTGCGGCAGCGCGGCGTAGGTCGAGCCGACCGACAGCTCCACCGGCCGGGTGGCGGCGAGCTCCTCGGCGATCTGGAAGCCGGAGTTCCCGCCGCCGACGACCAGCGTCGGCCCCTGGGGCAGGGCGTCGGGGCTGCGGTACCCGGAGCTGTGCACCTGGGTCACCGAGGCGTCCAGCCCGGCGGCGAGCGGCGGGACGAACGGGGTCTGGAACGGCCCTGTGGCCACGATCACCTGCCGGGCGGGGTACGTCCGGTCGGCGGTGCCGATCCGGAAACCGGCGTCGGTGCGTTCGAGCCGGGTGACCCGCGCCTCTAGCTGCACCGGCAGGTCGAAGGCGGCGGCGTAGTCGCGCAGGTAGTCGGCGACCGCCTCCTTGCCCGGGTAGGTGCCGGCCGGCGCCGGGAACGGCAGGCCGGGCAGCGCGTCGTGCTCGGCCGGGGTGAACAGCCGCAGCGACTCCCAGCGCGTGCGCCAGGTGTGCCCGAGCTCCGCCGCGGCCTCCAGGACCAGGAAGCGCAGCCCCCGCTCGCGCAGGTGCCAGGCGGCGGCCAGGCCGGCCTGCCCGCCGCCCACGACGACGACGTCGAACGGCTCGGCCGGGGCGGTCACGGCGTCGCTCCCCGGTCCACGGTGAAGCTGAACATCATCCCGGCGTGCATGTGCTCGGCGATGTGACAGTGCGCCATCCACAGGCCGGGGTTGGTGACGTCGAGCAGGATGTCGACGATCTGCCCGGTCGGGATGAGCACGGTGTCCTTCCACACCAGGTTCGGCTCGACGGTCCCGTCCCGGGCGAGGACGAGGAAGCGGCCGGCACCGTGGACGTGGAACGGGTGGTGCATCGGGTGGTCGGAGTCCATCTCGTTGACCAGCCGGATCTTGACCCGCTGACCGGCGGTGAAGTGCCAGTGGACGGGGAGCCCGTCGCGGCCGGCGCTGCGGTCCAGCAGCTTCCAGCGCATCGTCTCCGTGGTGGTGGCCCGGTTCGTCTCGACCATCTCGTCCTCCCACTCGATCCCGTCGGCGGTGGCGGGACCGTGGTGGTGGGCGTGCGCGTGCGCGGCGTCGTGACCGGTCGCTGACGCCTCCGGGGCGTCCGTGCCGTGGCCCGGGTCGTGACCGTGGCCCGGGTCGTGACCGTGGCCCGGGTCGTGACCGGCGGCGGCCGCCCCGGCCGGGGCGGTCGCCATCAGCTTCATGCCGCACTTCGGGCAGCGCCCCGGCTCGTCGCTCACCACCTCGGGGTGCATCGGGCACGCGTACGTCACGGGAGGTGTGGTCGCCATGAGCTTCATGCCGCACTTCGGGCAGCGCCCCGGCTCGTCGCTGACCACCTCCGGGTGCATCGGGCAGGCGTAGGTCGCCGGTCCCGCCGCCGCGGGCGCGGCCGGGTCGTCCATCTCGGCGACGATCCCGAGGACCTCGTCGGGTTCCGCGGCCAGCCACGCGCCCAGCCGCTCCCGCTCGGCCTCCAGCTCCGGAGCGGTGCGCAGCGACTCGAACCGGTCGGCCAGCGGCGGCTCGGCGACCTCACCGGTGACGGTGAACGCCGCCAGCCGGTAGGTCCGGTGGGGGGTGCGGTGCTCCAGCGCGAACTCGCCCGCCCGGTCGAACAGCACGTCCACGACCGCCCGCTCCGACGGGGCCAGCACCACGTCCGGGACGAACTCCTCGTGCTCCACCCGGCCGCTGTCGCCGCCGACGAGCTTCATCCGGACACCGGGCACGGCCACCCGGAAGACGCGGCTGTTGGCGGTGTTCGTCAGCCACAGCCGGGCGACCTCGCCGGTCCGCGCGGTGAACGCGGGGGCGGTCTCCCCGCCGGTGAGCATCACGTTGCCGTAGCGGCCCATCGCCGCGTAGTTGGTCTCGGTGCGGCTGAACGGGGCGATGGCGCCGTCCTCGAGCAGCAGGTCGTCGAGGGTCAGCACCACGTCGCGGTGCGCCGGCGGCCAGTAGTCCGGCTCGTCCGGGGTGACCAGGATGCTGCCGTAGAGGCCCAGCTCCTGGGTGACGTCCTCACGGACGTGCGGGTGGTACCAGTACACGCCCGGGTCGGGGAACTGGATGCGGTAGGTGAACTCCCCGCCCGGCGGGATCGGTGCCTGCGTCTCGTGCGGCACGCCGTCGTAGCGGTTCTCCAGACGCAGCCCGTGCCAGTGCACGGTGGTGTCGAGGTCGGTGCCGTTGGTGACGTGCACGACGACCTCCGACCCCTGCTGGACCCGCAGCGTGGGGCCGGGGATCGACCCGTTGTAGGCCAGCATCCGCACCGTGCTGTCCCCGATCCGCTTGGCGACCGGAGCTGGGCGCAACCGCAGCTCCTCGCCGTTGCGCAGCTCGATCACCTCGGGCGCGACGGCCTCGGGCAGGCCGGTGAGGTCGGTGGAGAGGAAGGTGTCCACGGGACGTCCTCCTGTCGGTGAGCGTGGAGTCTCAGCTCCGGGTGCCGCCGGCGACGTGAGGGGATCCGAGGGAGTCCGCGGCGCCGCGCGCACCGGCGCGGGCAGGCTCGACGACGTGCTCCGCGGTCATGGCGCCTCCTGTGCGGACTGGTAGTCCACCGCCGCCGGGTGCGGGCTGTCCAGACGCTCCGCGACGGTGCGGCCCGTCGGGCACCATCCGGCCGTGGACCCCGAGCAGCTGCTGCGGACGGCGGCCGACCGACTCGAGGCGCTCGCCGCCCGGACGACTCCCGGCGACTGGCGGACCGGAGGGCTGCTGGCGACCCGCCCCGAGGTGGTCGCGCACCTCCCCGACGGGAGCACCGAGCACGTGGCCGAGGCGCGGGCCGGCACCGGTGCGTGGATCGCGGCCCTCTCCCCCGCGCTGGCCGCGCCGCTGGCGGGCTGGCTGCGCGCCGCGGCGACGTCCCGGCCGCCCGACCCGGCGGCCGCGGCGCTCGCCCGGGCGCTGCTCGCGCGGCTGCCCTGACCCGCGGCCCAGGTCGTCGCCCGGACCGATCCCCCGGGTGGGGGGCCCGCAGCAGAGCCCCACGGCCCTGTCCGCGGACCGGTTCCACGCGCACCCTGTGCTGCGTTCCACAGCCATCCGGCACCAGGGAGGCAGCCGTGTACTTCGGAGTCATCCACACCATCCGGGACGCTGGCCGGTGGGAGCACATGATCGAGACCGCCGACCTCGGCACCCTGCCCGAGGGCGTCGACCTCATGTCGACCTGCACCTCGACGGACGACGCCCGGGCCCTGTGCCTGTGGCGTGTGCCGAGCCGCGAGGTACTCGAGGGCGTCCTCGACCAGCTCGTCGGTGACAACGCGATCAACGACGTGTTCGAGGTCAGTGAGCACTCCGTGATCGTCGCGGGCCAGCCGGCCGCCGTCTGACCTCCGCGCCGCCCGCCTGCTCCGGGCGGGCGGCGACCCGGTGGCCGCATCGCGGGTCCACGGTCGCGGCGGGGAGGTGCGCGGGGTCAGCGGACGACCTCGTCTGCCGGGGCCGGCACGGGCTCACGGGGCGCGGGGACGCCGGCCGGGGCGGGCGGGATGTTGGGGTTGTGCCGGAAGACGTTCTCCGGGTCCCACGCGCTCTTGAGTTCGGCGAGGCGGCGGTACTTGCTCTCGCCGTAGGAGGCGCGCACCCGCCGCTCGTCGGTGTCGGCCTCGAAGTTCAGGTACGTCCCGTCGTCGGGGGCGTAGGGGCGCAAGGCGTTCCACAGGTCACGGACCCACCCGCGGTCGGCCTCGTAGGTCTGGTCGTCGGCAGCGAGGGCGAGGAGGGCCAGCGCCCAGTGCGGACGCCGGGGACTGCCCCACGCCGTCGCGTCGTCGGAGATCTCGCTGTACCTGCCGGTGAGCGGGAACATGGGCACGTAGGAGAGCGGCGAGCGCATGAGGGGGAGCCGCTCGAGGACGACCGCGAGTGCCTCGTCGCCCAGGTGGTCGAGGTTCAGCCCCTTGTCGTAGGCGCGGATGCCCCACGGGTTGGCGTCGTCGAGCATCTGCTGCAGCGCCACGTGCGGGATCGGGGTGACCATCTCGAACAGCGGGTGGCGCTCGCGCAGCGGCCGGATCGCGGCGGCGTGCTCCTCGGCGCTGCCCCAGCCGGCGACCATGACCGCGACGCCCCGCGCTCCGCGGTGCTCCTCGGGCACGAACGGCTCCGGCGGCGCGGACATCCCGACCACGGCCCCGGTGACCCCGGCCGGGAGGTCGAACAGGTACTCACGGACGAAGCGGAGCGGCTCGAGGGCGTCGTCAGGTCGCCAGAAGAACATGCCCACGTTCGCCAGCGGGTCGAGCTCGTGCGGGGCGAACACGAGTTCGGTCACGATCCCGAAGTTGGTGCCGGCGCCGCGCAGCGCCCAGAAGAGCTCGGGTTCGGTGTCCTCGGAGGCGGTCACGGTGCGCCCGTCGGCGGTGACCAGGGTGGCGGCCACCAGGTTGTCGCACGCCAGCCCCTGCCGGGACGTCAGCCAGCCCAGGCCGCCGCTGAGCGTGAGGCCCGAGACGCCCGTGTGGCTGACCGTGCCGCCGGCCACGGCCAGTCCGAGCGGCGCGGTCGCGGCGTCGACGGCGGCCAGCGTCGCGCCGCCTCCCACGTGGACCCGGCGGGCCGCCGGGTCCACCCGGACGCCGGCGATCCGGGACAGGTCGATCATGACGGCGTCCTCTGCCACGGCGTTCCCGGCTCCGCTGTGACCGCCCCCGCGCACGGTCAGGTCCGCCCCCTCCTCGCGCACGACGGCGAGGGTCCGTGCCACCTCCTCCGCCGACCCGGGCCGCACGATCAGCGCCGGCCGGCGCGTGATGGCGCCGTTCCAGACGGCCCCGGCCCGTGCCGCGGCGAACCCCGGGTCGGCCGGTTGCAGCACCTGACCGGCGACGGACCGGGCGAGACGGGTGAGGACAGCGCGATCGAGCGGCATGACGACTCCCTGCGGACTCGAGCTCGCCTCCGGCGGTCCGTGACCGCTGGGAAGCGATGCGGCACCATCGCACCTCATCCGTGGCCGGACACCCGTGCCCGTTGCCCGGATCCCCGGTCGACCGGCGGGTCCCGGCGTGTGGTGACCCGGGGCTGACCCAGCGCGCCGCCGGGTCGTGCCGGGTACCTGCCGTGCGGTGGGTGGCGTCCGTGCGGGGTCCCCCGGCCCGCTCGCCCTGTCAGCCGAGCGGGCCGGAGCACCCGGGGCACCTCGCCGCCACCGGTCCTCTGCCCCGCGGAACGCCACCGGCCCGGCCCCGCGAGGGGACCGGGCCGGTGGCGACCTCGGTGGTCAGGGACGTCCCTGACCGGTCAGGTCAGCTGCAGCCGCTGGTGGAGCCGCAGCCCTCGCAGACGTAGCAGCTGCCGGCGGGGCGCATCTTCGTGCCGCAGGTCATGCACAGCGGCGCGTCGGTGACGTTGCCCGTGACCAGCTCGAGCAGCTCGGCCGAGGAGTGGGCCTCCTTGACCGGCTTGTCGGCGGCCGGCTCCGGCTTGGTGGGCGCCTCGGTCGGCACCGAGCCGCGCAGCGCCTCGACGTCGACCTCCTCCTCCTCGACGACCTCCGCCGTCGAGGCCGAGCCGCCGTACGTGCCCGACACCTGCGCCGCCCGCTCCTCGGCGGTGAAGATGCCGAGGGTCGCGCGGGTCTCGACCGGCAGGTGGTCCAGCGCCAGGCGACGGAAGATGTAGTCCATCACCGACTGGGCGATCCGGATGTCCGGGTCGTCGGTCATGCCGGCCGGCTCGAAGCGCATGTTGGTGAACTTCTGGATGTAGGTCTCCAGCGGCACACCGTGCTGCAGCGCGATCGAGATGCCGATCGAGAAGGCGTCCATGACACCGGCCAGGGTCGAGCCCTGCTTGCCGAGCTTGAGGAACACCTCGCCGAGGCTGCCGTCCTCGTACATCCCGGCGGTCATGTAGCCCTCGGCGCCGGCGACGCTGAACGACGTCGTCATGCTCTGCCGCTTCTTCGGCAGCCGGCGGCGGACCGGGTGCGACGTCGCGGCGACCGGAGCGACCTCGACCTCGACCTTGGCCTCGGTCTTCTTGGCCTTGGCGTCGGACAGCGGCTGGCCGACCTTGCAGTTGTCGCGGTAGATCGCCAGCGCCTTGAGGCCGAGCTTCCAGCCCTGGAAGTAGATGTTCTCGACGTCCTCGACGGTCGCCGTCTCCGGCATGTTGACCGTCTTGCTGATCGCGCCGGAGATGAACGGCTGCACCGCGGCCATCATGCGGACGTGGCCCATCGGGGAGATGGCCCGCTCGCCCATGGCGCAGTCGAACACCTCGTAGTGCTCCGGGCGCAGGCTCGGGGCGTCGACGACGTGGCCGTGCTCGGCGATGAACTCGACGATCGCCTCGACCTGCTCGTCCTGGTAGCCGAGGCTCTTCAGCGCCCGCGGGACCGTCTGGTTGACGATCTGCATGGACCCGCCGCCGACCAGCTTCTTGTACTTGACCAGCGAGAAGTCCGGCTCGATGCCGGTCGTGTCGCAGTCCATCATGAAGCCGATGGTCCCGGTGGGGGCGAGGACCGAGGCCTGCGCGTTGCGCCAGCCGTTCTCCGCGCCGATCTCCAGGCACTCCTGCCACTGGGCGGTGGCGGCCCGCAGCACGTCGGCGTCGTCGGCGCCGACCGGGCGGATGGCGTCGTTGGCCGCGGCGTGCTTGCGCATGACGCGGGCGTGCGCGTCGGCGTTGCGGGCGAAGCCGTCGTACGCGCCGACGATGCCGGCGAGCTCGGCCGAGCGGCGGTAGGCGGTGCCGGTCATCAGCGAGGTGATGGCCGCGGCCAGGGTCTGGCCGCCCCGCGAGTCGTACGCGTGGCCGGTGGCCATCAGCAGCGCGCCGAGGTTGGCGTAGCCGATGCCCAGCTGCCGGTAGGCGCGGGTGGTCTCACCGATCGGCTCGGTCGGGAAGTCGGCGAAGCAGATCGAGATGTCCATCGCCGTGATGATCAGCTCGACGGCCTTGACGAAGGTCCTGGCGTCGAAGGTGCCGTCGTCCTTCAGGAACTTCATGAGGTTGAGCGACGCCAGGTTGCACGAGCTGTTGTCCAGGCTCATGTACTCCGAGCAGGGGTTGGACGCGTTGATCCGGCCCGTCTCGGGGTTGGTGTGCCAGTCGTTGATCGTGTCGTCGTACTGGATGCCGGGGTCGGCGCACTCCCACGCGGCCTGGGTGACCTTGCGGAACAGGTCCCGGGCGTCGACGTGCTCGATGACCGACCCGTCGAGGCGGGCGCGCAGGCCGAACTCGGTGCCGTCCTCCACCGCGCGCATGAACTCGTCGGAGACGCGGACCGAGTTGTTGGCGTTCTGGTACTGGACGCTGGTGATGTCCTTGCCGCCGAGGTCCATGTCGTACCCGGCGTCCCGCAGCGCGCGGATCTTGTCCTCCTCGCGCGCCTTGGTCTCGATGAACTCCTCGATGTCGGGGTGGTCGATGTCGAGGACGACCATCTTGGCCGCGCGGCGGGTGGCGCCACCGGACTTGATGGTCCCGGCGGAGGCGTCGGCGCCGCGCATGAAGCTGACCGGGCCGGAGGCGGTGCCCCCGGAGGACAGCAGCTCCTTGGACGAGCGGATGCGGGAGAGGTTCAGGCCGGCGCCGGAGCCGCCCTTGAAGATCAGCCCCTCCTCCCGGTACCAGTTGAGGATCGAGTCCATCGTGTCGTCGACGGCGAGGATGAAGCAGGCGCTGACCTGCTGCGGCGCGCTCGTGCCGACGTTGAACCAGACCGGGCTGTTGAAGCTGAATACCTGGTGCAGCAGCATCCAGGTCAGCTCGTGCTCGAAGACCTCGGCGTCGCCCTCGGTGGCGAAGTAGCCGTGCTCGCGGCCGGCCGCGCCGTAGGTGAGCACCACCCGGTCGATGAGCTGACGCAGGCTGCTCTCCCGCTGCGGGGTGCCGACGGCGCCGCGGAAGTACTTCGTGGTGACGATGTTGGTGGCGTTGATGCTCCACTCGGAGGGGAACTCGACGCCGCGCTGCTCGAAGTTGATCGAGCCGTCACGCCAGTTGGTCATGACGACGTCGCGACGCTCCCACGTCACCTCGTCGTACGGGTGGACGCCGGCGGTCGTGTAGACCCGCTTGACCTTCAGGCCCTTCCCCCTGGTCGGCGCCTTGGCGGCCCGGCGCGTACGGCTTGCCGGGCGGTCCTCGATCTCGGTCACGAGCTCTCCCTCGGTGAGTGGTGCGGGCGGCTGGGGAAGAGAGCCACCCTGTTCCTATCTGGTCCTGCTGACGGTTCCGGTGGTGCTGAGAGGGCCGGCGACGCTGCCGGCGCACGTCTGGTCGCGCGGGCGGCGGTCAGCCGTCGCGGGTGGTGGAGGGGCTGCGGGCGGAGCCCCGGCGGCGCGGCGCCGGCGGCTCGATCTGCAGCCCGGGCAGCGGCGGGGTGCCGCCGCGGTGGTGCCGGGCCCGCAGCTCGGTGATCTCCTTCTCGAAGTCCTCGACCGAGGTGAAGGCGCGGTAGACGCTGGCGAAGCGCAGGTAGGCGACCTCGTCGAGCTCGCGCAGCGGCTGCAGGATGGCCAGCCCCACCTCGTGGCTGGGGACCTCGGCCACCCCGCTGGCGCGGATGGCGTCCTCGACCTGCTGGGCCAGCTGCTGGAGCTGGTCCTCGTCGACCGGCCGGCCCTGGCAGGCGCGCCGCACGCCGGCGACGACCTTGGTCCGGTTGAACGGCTCGCTCACCCCGCTGCGCTTGATGACGGCGAGCACCGCCTCCTCGACGGTGGTGAACCGGCGACCACAGGCCGGGCACGAGCGGCGGCGACGGGTGGTGGCACCCTCGTCGGCCTCGCGCGAGTCGATCACCCGGCTGTCGGGGTTGTGGCAGAACGGGCAGCGCACTGCGGTTCACCTCCCTCCGCGGATGACCCGCGCGGACCGGGGACCCGGCTCGGGCGGCTGGTGCCGGCGGGCTCGTCCGGTCCTGGCGGACCCGCCCGTCTGCGTTGTCTGTGGACCCCTCTGGGGACATCCGGTGGACACCCCGTGGAGGTCCTGAGGACGGCCTGTGGAGGACTTCCATCGGTGCAACTACTAGATGTAGGGGGACAGTAGGCCGCGCTCCACTACATCTGCAAGACGAGAGCCCGCGTGTCTCTTCCGCCGAGACCCGGTCGTGACCCCGTGGTGACCAGGCGCGAGCAGGACTCCCTCCCGTCACACGACACGCCGGGCCCCGCGCGTGTCGGCGCGCGGGGAGGGACGTCCGGGTGTAACCGGCCACCGCGAGCCGGGGCACGCACGGACGCCCGGACGGCGCGCAGGCGCCTCTCCGGGACACCCGGCGGCACGCCGGCGGAGGTGACGGAGGACCGCCGGGGACCCGCCCCGGCGATGGGGTCAGGCGGTGGGGTCAGGCGGTGGGGCGGACGGCGGGGCGGCCACCGCGGGGGTGCGGCACCAGGTCGCCGAGGCGGATGGGGCGGGTCAGCATGTCCGACTCCTCCGCGACCGCACCGCCGGCCGGAGCCGGGCAGCTGACGACCGGCATCTCGGCGGTCGCCGCCCGGTGCCGGCCGGAGCCGGCGGGCGCGCGGTGCCGCCCGGCCGCGGCGGGGCGGACGGCGGGCTGCTCGGCGGTGACGTCCCCGCCGTGCCGGCGGGTGCCCCGCCAGGCGGCGTGGGCACCCGGGACGCCCGCGTGCCGGTCCACTGCCGGCAACCCGACGGTCCCCGCCGGGTCGGCGACCCCGTTCCCGGGGCCGGAGGCCAGCGTCAGGTGCCGCTCGGGCAGCCGCACGAGGGTGAGGTCCACCCAGCTGTCCGCTCCCGCGGCGTCGCGCAGCCGGACGCGGGCCTCACAGCCGCCGGTCGCGTCGTGGCGCCAGCCGAGCATGGCGCCCGGCATCCAGGCGCCGTCCACGAGGACCTCGACGTCCTGCGGGGACCGGAAGGTCACCGCTGCGGTGCTGTTCACGGCTGCTGACACGCTCCTGACCGTAAGTGTTCTGACGACTCCGGACCGTAAACGACGGCGCCTGCATGGTTGACGAACTCACCGGCGCGGTCTCGTCACATCTCCGCGGTGACGACGCCGGGCGGGACGCCTAGGGCACGCGGAGCACCTGGCCGGGGACGACGACCGCCCCCTCCAGGTCGTTGAGCGCCTCGATCGCGTCGACCACCGCGCGCACGTCCTGGTCGGCGCCGGCCACCTCCGCGGCGATCGACCACACCGTGTCCCCGCTCTCGACCACGACGCTGCTCTCGCCGGCCAGGCGCAGGCCGTCCTGGGGGGCGAGGAACTCCCGGCCGAGGGCGGCGCCGCCGACGCCGGTGGCGAGGACCAGCACGGCGACCAGGCGGCGCCCACGGCGGGTCAGCCGCACCGGCGCCGGGGCCGGCGCGCACCGCGCGCGGACGGCGGCCCGGGCGGGCTCCGAGCGCACCGGCCGACCGCTCGGGCGGGCCGGGTCGCGGCGGGTGCGCGGCCCCTCGGCGGCGGGCCCGGCGGCGCGCGTGGGCGCCGCGGCGGGGAGGTCGGGCACCGGCCGCAGGTGCCCCGTGACCCGGGGACCCGAGCCCGGCAGGGCGGCGCGCGGCGCCGGCCGGTCGGTGCGAGCCGGTGACGCGGAGCGGGCCGCACCGGCGGCCGCCGTCGCGCCCTCCCCGCGGAGCGGCGGCCGCCACGGGACCCGGACCGCCGCGTCGAACTCGAGCACTGCCTGCCGCACGCTGCCCATGACCGCTCCTCCTGATCGGGTCGACCGCATCGAACGCGTGTTCGATCGAACGTCTGATCGGATGTCTACCGCACGGGTCCGACGAGTGCGAGAGCGGCGCGGCGTGTCCTTCGAACACACGTTTGAACCTGCGGCGCCGGCGCGCTACGGTCCGTGCGGGCGCACCGCCCGCCGACCGGCCTGGGGCCGGGAGGGCGACGGACGGGCCGCGGGACGCGGCCGGCGAGGAGGAGACGTGGCGGGCACGAGCGGGACCGGCCAGGGCACCCGGGGCGGCGGCACGACGACCCGCCGTCCGGCCGCGGAGCGCGGCGCCGGCGCGGAGGGCGCGGGCGCCGTGCGCACCTTCCCCGACCGCGGCGAGGCCGGCGACGGCCTGACCCAGCGGCAGCGCCGGGTCCTCGAGGTCATCCGCGACTCGATCGAGCGGCGCGGCTACCCGCCCTCGGTGCGCGAGATCGGCGAGGCGGTCGGCCTGTCGTCGGCGTCGTCGGTCGCCCACCAGCTGTCGGTGCTGCAGAAGAAGGGCTGGCTGCGGCGCGACCCCAACCGGCCCCGCGCGCTCGACGTGCGGCTGCCCGGTGAGACCGCGGGCGACGCCGCCCCGGCCGCGCCCGCCGCGGCCGCCGACGGCTCGACCGCGCCCACCTACGTGCCGCTGGTCGGGCGGATCGCGGCCGGTGGCCCGGTGCTCGCCGAACAGGCCGTCGAGGACGTCTTCCCGCTCCCCCGCGAGCTCGTCGGCGAGGGCACGCTGTTCATGCTGCGCGTCGCCGGTGACTCGATGGTCGACGCGGCGATCTGCGACGGCGACTGGGTCGTCGTCCGCCAGCAGCCCACCGCCGAGAACGGCGAGATCGTCGCCGCGATGCTCGACGGCGAGGCCACGGTCAAGACCTACAAGCGCCGGGACGGGCACGTCTGGCTGCTGCCGCACAACCCGGCCTACGAGCCGATCCCCGGCGACGAGGCCACCATCCTTGGCCGCGTCGTCACGGTCCTGCGGCGGGTCTGAGCCGCAGGTCCCCCGCCGGCGCCGGAGCTCAGGCGCCGGCGGGCGGACCGCCGGACCGGCGGCGGCGCAGCCGTCCGCCGAGCCACACCAGCGCGGTCGCGACGACGGCCGCGGCCACCCCCGCGGTCACCGGCGACAGGCCCGCGGAGTCCCCGCCGAGCAGCGCCGACGGTGACGGGTCGACCGGGTCGGACCCCGCCGGCGCGGGCGGCGCGGACCCCACCGGGACCGGCACCGTGGTGACGTCCCCGGGCACGCCCTCGCCGGCCACCAGCAGCGCGCTCCCGTCCGCGGTGAACGACACCGCCTCCCCCTGAGGCGCCTCGGGCAGCGCGATCCGCACCGGCTCCCCGGCCAGCGCTCCCGGGACGTCGGCGCCGGTCAGCGGCCAGACGTAGGCGTCGGTGTAGGTGCGCAGCGCGATCCGGCTGCCGTCGCGGGCCACCGCCCCGCCGGTGACCATCAGCTGCCCCGCCCGGCCCACGGGACCGCCGGGCGTGCCGGTGAGCGTGAACGCCACCGTGCCGACGTCGGCCAGCGCGACCGTGCCGCCGTCGACCAGCGGCGCGGCCGGCCGGTAGACGTGGCTGGCCCCGAGCACCTCCTTGGTCACCACGTACGGCGTGCCGTCGGGGGCGAGCAGCAGCGCCTCGGCGTCGCGCGGGCCGTCGGGATAGGTCAGCCGGTACAGCGCCGTCCCGCCGTCGGGCCGCAGCGCGACGAGCGCGACCGTCGTCCGGACCGTGGTGTTGTCGCCGGTGTCGGCCAGCCACACCGTGCCGTCCGGGCCGACGCCGAGGTCCTCGGGGTCGTAGGGGTCCACCGGCGCGGTGGTCACGTCGACCACCTGGCAGGCGCCGTCGAGCACGTACACGGCGACCTGGTCGCCGCCGTCGACCATGGCGAGCACGCGGTCGCCGACGTCGACGAGGCCGGAGAGCTCGGCCAGCCGGGGATCGGTCACCTGGCAGCGGACCGAGGGGGCGGCCGGCTCCTCGGCGGCGGCCGGGGCCACCGGGAGGCCGAGCAGGACCGTCGTCAGCAGGACGGCCGGGACCCGCCGGGCGGCGCTACGCGGACGGGCGGCCGGCTCGGGCACTCGCCCAGCGTGACAGCACCAGCGCGTCGAGTGCGTGAACCACGCCCAGCAGCAGGAGGCCGACGGCCGCGCCCACCACCGCGTCGGTGACCCAGTGGAAGTCCAGCGAGACCATCGCGATCCCCGTGGCCACCGGCCCGACGACGGCCAGCCACCACAGCGTGCGCTGCACCCGGGGACCGAGCCCGTACTCGACCGCCTGCCAGCGCGCCACGCCCCACATGAGCACGGCGTTGGCCACGTGCCCGGAGGGGTAGCTGGCGCCGTCGCGGTGGAAGAACGAGCCGGGATAGGCGGGCGCGGTGCGGCCGGTACCGAATTTGAACGCGTAGACGACGACGGTGAGCAGGGCCAGCGCGGTGACCACCCGCAGCAGGGGCAGCAGCGTCCGTTCCCGCAGGCACAGCCAGCCGACCAGGGCGGCCAGCACGATGAGGATGGTGCCGCGGCCGCCGATCTGGGTGACCGCCCACACCGGCCAGTACGCCGGGGAGTCGCGCAGGTCCCAGGCGCTGACCACCTCGGAGACCTCGAGGTCCAGCCGCTCGAGCACCCCGCGGCTGAGCAGGTCGACGGTGACCCCGACGGTGACCGCGAACGCGAGGACCAGCAGCCACCACGGCGGGCGGCCGGCACCGACCACGGCGGGCGGCCGGGCGGCCCGCTCCGGGCGCCCGGCCGGCGCGCCGGAGGTGCGCCGCACCACGCCGCTGGTCACCGGGTCACGGTACCGGGCCGTGACCCGCCCGTGACCTCACGGGCCGGAACGGCGAGCCGCCCGGGCACCCGGCGCGGAGCCGGGCACCCGGGCGGTCCGGGGTGGAGGGGGCGGTCAGCCGACCGGGACGGCGAACCGCTCGAGCGCGGCGGCCAGGCCGCCGTCGACGCGGGCGGTCAGCCGGGTGCCGGCGGCCTCGTGCTCCTCGCTGAGCACCTCGCCGTCGCGGTGCACGCGCGCGACCAGGTCGCCGCGGTCGTAGGGCACGAGCACCTCGACCTCGACGTCCGGGTGCGGCAGCCGGGCGGCCACGACCTCGCGCAGCTGCTCGATGCCCTCGCCGGTGCGCGCGGAGACCCACACCGCACCGGGCAGCGCCCGGCGCAGGGTCAGCACGTCGTCCTCGGTCATGGCGTCGACCTTGTTGACGACGATCAGCTCGGGCACCGCCGCCGCGTCGATCTCCCGCAGCACCACGTGCACCGCGTCGATCTGGCCGAGCGGGTCGGGGTCGGAGCCGTCGACGACGTGCAGCAGCAGGTCTGCGCCGGCCACCTCCTCCAGCGTGGAGCGGAACGCGTCGACGAGCTGGTGCGGCAGGTGCCGCACGAAGCCGACGGTGTCGGTGAGCGTGTACTCGCGGCCGTCGGGCGACTGGGCCCGGCGCACCGTCGGGTCGAGGGTGGCGAACAGCGCGTTCTCCACCAGCACGCCCGCGCCGGTCAGCCGGTTGAGCAGGCTGGACTTGCCGGCGTTGGTGTAGCCGGCGATCGCCACGCCGGGGACGGCGTTGCGGTCGCGGCCCGAGCGCTGGGTGGCCCGGGCGGTCGCCATGCCGGCGATCTCGCGGCGCAGCTTGCTCACCCGCGACCGGATCCGCCGCCGGTCGGTCTCGATCTTCGTCTCACCGGGACCGCGGGTACCGATGCCGCCACCGCCGGCGACGCGGCCACCGGCCTGCCGGGACAGCGACTCACCCCAGCCGCGCAGCCGCGGCAGCATGTACTGCATCTGGGCGAGCTCGACCTGGGCCTTGCCCTCCCGGCTGGTGGCGTGCTGGGCGAAGATGTCGAGGATCAGCGCGGTCCGGTCGACCACCTTGACCTTGAGGATCTTCTCCAGCGCGTTGAGCTGGCCGGGGGTCAGCTCGCCGTCGCAGATCACGGTGTCCGCGCCGGTCGCGGCCACGATGTCGCGGATCTCGTTGGCCTTGCCCGAGCCCACGTAGGTGCCGGCGTCGGGCTTGTCCCGCCGCTGGCTCACGGCCTCGAGGACCTGGGAGCCCGCGGTCTCGGCGAGCGCGGCCAGCTCGGCCAGCGAGCGGTCGGCGTCGGCCTGGGTGCCCTCGGTCCACACACCGACGAGCACGACGCGCTCGAGGCGCAGCTGCCGGTACTCGACCTCGGTGACGTCGGCGAGCTCGGTGGACAGCCCGGCGACGCGGCGCAGTGCGCCACGGGCCTCGAGCGTGTAGGAGCCGGTCGTGTCGTCGTCCTCGTCCCACTGGCCGGCCGGCGCGGGACGGGTCTCGACGAGCGTGTCGTCGTCGAGCGGGGTGCTCTCGGGGGCGGTCGTCATCACGTCCAGCGTGACACGCGAGGCCACGCCGGTCACCTGGGTTGTCGTCTCTGCAGTCGTCATACGCCCCCTACAACACCGGAACGGGTCAGGTGCATCCCGCCGGGAGGCGGGTAGGGCGGGACGGACACCACAGTCGAGGAGGGACCCCCGTGAGCACCAGCAGCGACGCCGGCACCGACGACCCCGGCCGCGACCCGGCCGGCCTGACCCCGCCGCGCAACCCGTTCGGGGGCGCCGACCAGGACACCGGCCGCGGCGAGCCGCGCGGCACCGGCAACACCGGCCCGGCCGACAAGCCCGAGGCGCCCACCGACGAGCCCGAGACCCGCGCGGACACCCCGGACAACCCCTAGCCGGCGAGCCACTCCCGGGTCAGCTCCCCGGCGGCGACGACGACGGCGGGACCGCGCAGCACCGTCGTCTCCGGGGAGACGTCCACCGTGAGCCGGCCGCCGGGGACGTCGACCACGACGGTGCCGCGCACCGCGGGCCCGTCCGCGCCGGCCGCCAGCGCCGCGTACGCCGTGGCGCAGGCGCCGGTGCCGCAGGAGCGGGTCTCCCCCACGCCGCGCTCGTGCACCCGCAGCCGCACGTGCGCGTCGGCGCCCTCGGCCGGGCCGGCGAGCACCCGCACGAACTCGACGTTGACGCCCTCGGGGAACAGGCCCGGGTTGAAGCCGGGCTGGGCGGTGAGGTCCAGGGCGTCGAGGTCGGCGTCGGTCAGGCACACCAGGTGCGGGTTGCCCATCGACACCGCCTGCCCGGGGAACGCCTGCCCGCCGACGGTGGCCTCGCCGCGGCCGAACGGCCGGGCCGGGCCCATGTCGACCCAGTAGCCGCCGTCGGCGCCGGCCCCGACCCGCCGCGGGCCGCCCCGGGTGCCGACCAGCACGCCGTCGGCGCAGGCGGCGCGGTCGAGCAGGCCCTCGGTGACCAGCGCGTGCAGGAACAGGCGGATGCCGTTGCCGCACATCTCCGCGTGCGAGCCGTCGGCGTTGCGGTGGTCCATGAACCACTCGCAGGCCTCGAGCGCGTCGCCGAGGACGGCGGGCGCGTCGGGCACGTGCCGGCTGCGCACCACCCGCAGCACACCGTCGCCGCCGAGGCCCGCGCGGCGCTCGCAGAGCCGCTGCACGAGGGCGGCGTCGAGGCGGTCCTCGGGCCAGCGGTCCCCGTCGGGGTCGGGCAGGACGACGAAGTCGTTCTCGGTGCCGTGCCCGAGGAGGAACCGGTCGCTCACCGCCCGATCGTACGGCCGGCCAGCAGCGCCCCGACGGCGTCGGCGAGGTCGGGGCGGGCGGCGTCGAACCACGTCGTCGTCGTGTCCCGGCGGAACCAGGAGCGCTGCCGGCGGACGAAGCGGCGGGTGGTGCCGACCGTCCGCTCGCGCGCCTCGGCGGGCGTGAGCTCGCCGTCGAGCTGGGCGAGCACCTGCGCGTAGCCGAGCGCCCGGGAGGCGGTGGGCCCCTCGCGCAGGCCCTCGGCCACCAGCGCCTCGACCTCGGCGACGAACCCGGCGGCCCACATCCGATCCACCCGGGCGGCGACCCGCTCGTCGAGCTCGGCGGGCTCGCGGTCCAGGCCGACGACCACCGCCGGGTAGTGCGGCCGCGGCTCGGGCAGCGTCGCGCGGAACGGCCGGCCGGTGATCTCCACGACCTCCAGCGCGCGCACGATCCGCCGTCCGTTCGACGGCAGGACCGCGGCCGCCGCGGCGGGGTCGACCGCGGCCAGCCGGGCGTGCAGCGCGGCCGGGCCGGACTCCTCCAGCTCGGCCTGCAGCCGGGCCCGCACCGCGGGGTCGGTGCCGGGGATGTCCAGGTCGTCGAGGACGGCCCGCACGTACAGCCCCGACCCGCCGACCAGCAGCGGCAGCACCCCGCGCGCCCGCAGCCGGTCCACCTCGGCGCGCGCCAGCCGCGCGTACTCGGCCACCGACGCCGCCTGCCGCACGGACCAGACGTCGAGCAGGTGGTGCGGCACGCCCTGCCGCTCGGCGGGGTCCGGCTTGGCGGTGCCGATGTCCATGCCGCGGTAGAGCTGCATGGAGTCGGCGTTGACCACCTCCCCGCCGAGCCGCTGGGCGAGGGTCACCGCCAGCGCGGTCTTGCCGGTCGCCGTCGGCCCCACGACGGCGACGACGGGCGGCGTCACGGGACGGTCCCGGCGGCCGTCCAGGACGCCACGAGGTAGCCGACGCCGAAGGGGGCGTCGTCGAACCGCAGCTCGGCGGTGACGTCCCGGCCGGCCAGCAGCGCACCGGCCGCCCGCCAGGCCGGCACGCCGGCCGCCAGCAGGCGCTGCCCCTCGGCCGGGTCCAGCGCGGCGAGCGCGGCGGCGTCCCCGGCGGCCAGGGCCGCGGCGACGGCGGCGTCGAAGGGCGCGGCGGCCGGGTCGAGGTGGCCGGGCGCCTTCTCGCTGCGGCGCGCCGAGCCGTCGCCCATGACCAGCAGGCCGGCACCGGGCAGCTCCGCGACGACGGCGGCGAGGTCGCCGGGGCCGACGCCGACCCGCGGGCCGGTGTGCCCCGCACCGCGCAGCAGCCACGCGCCGACGGTCAGCGACAGCGGCAGCCGGCGGCCCCCCGGCCGCGCCTGCCCGTCCAGCGGCACCTCGACGTCCACGCCGAACCCGCGCAGGTCCCCGGCGTCGCCCGGGCCGTGCCGGCCCTCCGCGTCGGGGCCGACGACGACCACCGGTCCCGGCGCGGCCGCCACCAGCGCGGCGACGGCGTCGGTGCACGCGGCGCGCAGCGCGGCGGTGTCCGCGGCGGCCCGTCCGGCGACCTCGGGGAGCAGCAGCGGGGGGCACGGGCAGAAGGCGACCGGGACGGCTGCGGCGGGACTGCTGCTCACCGGAGCAGTCTCGCCGATGCGGCGTGGGACACTGCGGTGCGTGTCGAGCACGACGAACCCCGGAGACGGGTCGCAGCAGGTCCCCACGCCCGAGACGGCGGGTCCCGACGCGGTCACCCCGGAGGCCGGGACCCCCGCCGCGCCCACCCCCGACGAGGCGGCGCTGGCCGACCCGACGGCGGAGGCCGCTCCCGAGACCCCCGCCGCGGAGACCGCCACCCCGGAGACCGCCGCCCCGGAGACCGCCGCCCCGGAGACCGCCACCGACGAGGCCGTGATCCCCCAGGCGGTGACCCCCGAGGCCGCGCCGCCCGCCGGGGTGGTGACCGCGCCGGCCGCCGAGGCGGCGTCGGACCCCGCGCAGTGGGGCCGGGTCGACGAGGACGGCACCGTCTACGTGCGCACCGCCGACGGCGAGCGCGCGGTCGGCTCCTGGCAGGCCGGCGACCCGGCCGCGGGCCTGGCGCACTTCGCCCGCCGCTACGACGACCTGGCCACCGAGGTCGGGCTGCTCGAGGCGCGGCTGAAGGCGCACACCGGCAACCCGAACGAGATCAAGGCCAAGGCGCAGGCGCTGGCCGACACCATCCCCACCGCCACCGCGGTCGGCGACCTCGACGGGCTGGCCGCCCGCGCCCGCGCGATGGTCGGCACCGCCGACTCCGCCGCCGCCGAGTCGCGCGCCGAGAAGGCCGCGGCCCGCGCCGCGCAGGTAGCCCGCAAGGAGGCGCTGGCCGCCGAGGCGGAGCAGATCGCCGCGGAGTCGACGTCGTGGAAGGCCGCCGGCGACCGGCTCAAGGCGATCGTCGAGGAGTGGAAGACGATCCGCGGGATCGACCGGAAGACCGACGAGGCGCTGTGGTCGCGCTTCGCCGCCGCCCGGGACGCCTTCGGCCGCCGCCGCGGCGCGCACTTCGCGGCGCTCGACGCCCAGCGCGGCGAGGCCCGCGCGGCCAAGCAGGAGCTCATCGCCGAGGCGCAGCGGCTGTCGACGTCGACCGACTGGGGCCCGACCAGCGCCGCGATGCGCTCGCTCATGGACCGCTGGAAGGCGGTGCCGCGCACCGGCCGCGACGGCGACGACGACCTGTGGAAGCAGTTCCGGGCCGCGCAGGACGTCTTCTTCACCGCCCGGGCCGAGTCGGACAAGGCGCGCAACTCCGAGCAGCTGGCCAACCAGCAGGCGAAGGAGGAGCTGTTGGCCGAGGCCGAGAAGCTCGACCCGTCGACCGACCTGCGCGGCGCCCAGGCCGCACTGCGCCGGATCCAGGAGCGCTACGACGCCATCGGCCACGTGCCGCGCGGCGCGATGCGCTCGCTGGAGGACCGCATGCAAGCCGTCGAGCAGCGGGGGGGGGGGGGGGGGGGCGGCGGGGGGGGGGGGTCGGGGCCGGCGAACCCGCACGTTTCCGACTTGGGGGAAGCGGTCTACAAGACCCAC
>NZ_JBJGZF010000009.1:0-198440 GCF_054050375.1 Geodermatophilus sp. SYSU D00879 | reverse complement strand
GAACGGCGGACCGCTCACGGGCGCCGGGCGCGGCGGCTCGCCCGGACGCACGGGAGGGGGGGGCCCCCCCCCCCCCGGGGCCCCCCCCCCCCCCGCGCCCGTGGGAGGAGGGCGCCCGCATGGGAACGGCGCCGACGGTCCCCGGGAACGACGGAGCCCGCGTCCCCTCGAACGGGACGCGGGCTCCGGGCCTGCGGGGAGCGGGACTCAGAGCGCCCCGGGGCGGGCGGCGATGCCGGCCAGGGTCTCGTCCATGTCCCGGTCGCTGTCGGCCGTGCCGGCGTGCACCAGCAGGATCGGCGTCAGGTCGTCGGTGGCGGGCACGGGGCCGGCACCGGCCGGGGCCAGCAGCAGGGCCGGCAGCGTCTCGGTGTCCTCGCTGACCCGCACGCCCGCCTTGCGCAGCGAACCGGCCACCGCGCCCAGGCGCCGCCCGGAGCGCCGGCCCTCCCCGGCCCGCAGCTGGAGGGGGACCTGCCGGCCCAGGGCGGCGTGCGCGGCCAGCCGGAGAGCGGCGCGGCCGTCGGCGTCGCCGTCCTGGACCACGGCCACCGGGCCACCCGGCTGCAGCCCGGCCTCGCCCAGCTCGCCGGAGACGGTCACCACCGAGCCCTGCAGCGACGGGGGCCACGGGGTGCCGGCGCCGTCCGCCGTCAGCGCGCCCTCGGCGATGCCCCAGCCACTGCGCACCAGGACGACGTCGGCGTCGCTGTTGCTGGCCAGGTCGGCGACCTCCGCCCACGGGTCCTCGCTGAAGCGGGACGCCACCGAGGCCTTCAGGCCCCGCTCCTCCACCCGCTGGGCCAGGGTCCGCAGCTCGCCGGCGACGGTGGCCATGAGCTCGAGGTCGGCGCCCAGGCCGCTGGCCACCTCGGGCTTGGGTCGCGACCGGCGGACCACCCGGGTGACCAGGACCTGCGCCGGCGACTCGCGGCCGACCAGGTCGCAGGCCAGGTCGACCAGTCCGGCGTCGCGTGCCGGGTCGTCGACCACGACCAGCACCGTGTAGGCCTCGGTGAGCCCCATGGCCGCCCGTTCGGCGGCGGCGATGTCCCGCTCGAGGACCCGCTTCGGGTAGATGACGTTGAGCAGCGGCGAGGTCATCACCGTCGTGATGACGGCCATGAGCACCATGAGCGTGAACATCGTGTCGTCGAGCACGCCGTTCTCGCGCCCGAGGTTGAGGATCACCAGCTCGGTCAGCCCGCGGGTGTTCATCAACGCGCCGAGGGCAGTGGCCTGCCGGCGGGGGACCTTCTGCGCGCGGGCCGCGGCGAACGCGCCGACGAACTTGCCGGAGATGGCGACCAGCAGGATGAGGCCGAGCTCGCCCAGGCCGGTCACGTCGATGGCGCCGACGTCGACCTTGAGGCCGGTGACCACGAAGAAGACCGGCAGCAGCAGGAGGACGCTGACCTGCTCGAGCCGGTCGATGATCTCGTGGTTGAGCGCCCCGGCACCCTGCCGGGGCATGACGACGCCGAACACGAAGGCGCCGAAGATGAAGTGGATGCCGATCTCCTCGGTCACCCAGGCGCTGCCGAGGATGCCGATGAGCACCAGCGCGAGCATCTCCGGCGTCAGCCGGCCCAGGCGCTCGTAGCGCGTCACCAGGTGCTTGAGCAGCGGCCGGACCACCAGGAACATCACCAGGGCGAAGACGACCGACCAGAGCAGGATCAGCAGCACGCCGGAGAACGAGCCGGCGGCGACGACGGCCACCACGACGGCCAGCAGGGCCCAGGCGAGGACGTCGTCCACGGCGGCGCAGGCCAGCGCGAGCACGCCGGTGGGGACGCGGTGCATCTGCCGCTCGGCGAGGATCCGCGCGAGCACGGGGAACGCGGTGATCGACATGGCCACGCCCATGAACAGGGCGAACCCGATGAACGAGATGGTCTGCGTCGTCCCGTCGTCGTGGGTGAAGACGTCGTGCGCGGAGTGCAGGTAGGTCGCGAGGAGCACCCCGAGGGCGAAGGGCAGCACGATCGAGGACACCGACACCGAGACGGCGATCTTCTCCCGGCCGCGGATGAACGACAGATCCACCTCGAGGCCGACGAGGAACATGAACAGCACCAGCCCGAGCTGGGCGAGCACCTCGAGGTAGGGCCGGACGTGGTCCGGGAACAGTGCGGCGTCCAGGTCCCCGGGCAGCGCGCCGAGCAGCGTCGGGCCCAGGAGGATGCCCGCGACGATCTCGCCCATCACGGCGGGCTGGCCGACCTTCACGGCGAGCCGTCCCATCAGGCGGGCGACCACCATGATCACGGCGAGGTCGAGGAACACGAAGGCCGTGATCTCCGCGACGGAGTGCTGTTCCACTGGGTCTCCGGGCGTAGCTGTCCGCGCCACGTGGGACCGCGCGGGGATCGGGTGGGATGGCGGGGACCGGGCACCCGGGGCCACGCCGGGCGCGGATGCTAGCCGCGGCGGTCCGGTCGTAGGGGGCCCGCGCGCGCGGCATCTCGGCGGGCGCGAACCGGTTCCCGGACGGCGGGTCCCCCGGCACACTGTGCCGCTGCCGCGCACCGCGGCGTCCCGGCGCGGCCGGGGAGACAGCGTTTCAGGAGGACATGCATGGATGCCGTCGGCCTGGTGGGCGCGGCGCCTGCCAACATCGCGGACTACCAGGTGGTCCGCGTGCTCGGTGAGGGCAACAACGGCCGCTTCTACCTCGCCCGCCCGCCGGCGCGGCTCGGCCTGCCCGACGAGTACGTCGCGGTGAAGGTCTTCACCGGCAGCCACAGCGAGCAGGCCTACGAGCGGGGCGTGCGGGAGCTGCGGGCCTTCGCCCAGGTGGCCTCGCCGTACCTGGTCAAGGTCTACGACGCCGTGCTGCAGGACAGCTTCCTGTACGCGATGGAGTACTGCCCCCTCGGCTCGCTGGCCGCCCCGGCGCGGCCGCTCAGCCGCGGCGAGGTGCTGCGGGCGGTGGCGCACGCCGCGCACGCCGCGCACGCGCTGCACGAGGCGGGCCTGACCCACGGCGACATCAAGCCGGCCAACGTCCTGCTCACCGAGGACGGCGGCAAGCTCTCCGACCTCGGCCTGGCCCGCTACCTCGCGCCGGGCGTCACGCTGACCGGCATGGCCAGCGCCGCCTCGGTGGAGTTCCTGGACCCGGCGCTGCTGCGCGGCGACCGGCCCTCGCGGGCCACCGAGGTGTTCGCCCTGGGCGCCACCCTCAACCGGGCCCTCACCGGCACCGGCCTGTACGGCGAGCTGCCCGACGGCGAGCCGCTGCTGGCCATCCGCCGGGTGATGAGCGCCGAGCCGGCGATCGCCCCCGGCCTGACCGACGAGGAGGCCGCGCTGGTCTCCGAGTGCCTCGCCCCGGTGGGGCAGCGCCCGGTGACCGCGCTGCAGGTGGCCGAGCGGCTGGACCGGATGGCCGCCGAGGCGCTGGGCGCCGCCCGGGCCTGAGCGGCGACCGACACACGACGAGGGCCCCGTCCCCACCGGCCGGGGGGGACGGGGCCCTCGTCGTGTGGGGGACCGGGGCCGGTCAGCGCTGCGTGAAGTCGCTGTGCGCGCTGTCGGCCCACCAGGCGTACAGGGTCCCCAGCCCGGCCTGGCCGCCGTTCTGGATGCCCACGATGCCCTCGGCGGCGAGGTCGTCCTGCGTCCAGTACAGGATCGCGTTGTTGTCGCCGTCGACGAAGCAGCCGAGGCGGCCGGCGTCCACCCCGCCGATCGTGTACTCGTCGTAGCCCTGCCCGGTGGCGCAGTCCGGCTGGCCGGTGAAGGGGCTGACGCCCTCGCGGGTCATGTCCGCGAGGAACACGGCGTCGACGGTCGCCGCGTCCTCGTACAGGTAGAACGACGACACCTCGGGGCCGGGCTGGGTCGCGGCGGCGCCGCAGTTCACCGCGGCGACGTCGCCGTCGCCGGCCGGGTCCGCGGTCTCGCAGGCCGCCGGGTCGAAGTCGCCGGGGATGATCGCCAGCAGCTGGTCCTGGGCGTCGGTCGCGGTCCCGCCGCCGGTGCTGCCGCCGGAGGTGTTCCCGTCGGACGAGTTCCCCGTCGACGTGTTCGCGTCGGAGGTGTTCTGCGTCGAGGTGTCGGTGTCGTCGGCCCGGACGTCGTCGCCGCCGCTGAAGCCGCCGGCCAGCGCGATGACCCCGACCACGACCGCGATCAGTGCCACCGCGGCCCCCACGATGAGCAGCGGCAGCTTGCTCGAGCCCTTCCCGCCGCCCGAGGCCGACGAGCCGGCCGGCGGGGGGAACCCGGGCCCGGCCGGCGGCGGGAAGCCGGTGGGCGGGCCGGGGTTCGACGGCGGGCCGTAGCCGGTGGGCGGGCCGGGGTTCGACGGCGGGCCGTAGCCGGTGGGCGGGCCCGGGTCGGACGGCGGGCCGTACAGCGCCGCCGGCGCGCCCGGGTGCGACGGCGCCCCGTAGGTGCCGGCCGGGCCGGGGTTCGAGAAGCCCACGGTCGGCGGGTGGGCGACCAGCGGGGCGACCGACGTCGGCGGCGCGGCCTCGGGCCGCACCGTCACGCCGGCCGAGCTCAGCGCCGCCCGCGCGGCCGCGGCGAACTCGCCGCAGCTCGCGTAGCGCTCGTCGGGCTCCTTGGCCAGGCCCTTGAGGACGACGTCGTCCAGCCCGCGGGGCAGGCCCGGCCGCAGCGCGGACGGCGGCTGCGGGGTCGTGTTGAGGTGCGCGTACATGAGCGTGGCCAGGCCGTCGCCGGTGAACGGCCGCCGGCCGGTGAGGCACTCGAAGAGCACGCACGCCAGCGCGTAGACGTCCACCCGCTTGTCGATCGGCTTCTCGAGGAACCGCTCGGGCGCCATGTAGTCGAAGGAGCCGAGCGCGGCGCCGGTCTGGGTCAGCGCCGGGCCCTGCGCGTCCGACGTCGACCGGGCGATGCCGAAGTCGACGAGGTAGACGAACTCGTCGTCGCCGCTGCCGGTCAGCAGCACGTTGGAGGGCTTGACGTCGCGGTGCACCAGGCCGTCGGCGTGCGCGGCGTCGAGGGCCCGGGCGGTCTGGCTGACGACGTCGACCGCCCGCTCGGGGCTCATCGGCCCCTCCTCGGCCAGCACCGCGGCGACGTCGCGGCCGGGCACCAGGCGCATGTCGAGGAACAGCCGGCCCTCGATCTCGCCGTAGCGGTGGATCGGGACGATGTGCGGCTCGTTGAGCCGCGCGGCCAGGTGCGCCTCGCGGCGGAAGCGCTCGCGGTAGCCCCGGTCCGCGGCCAGGTGCTCGGAGAGCACCTTGAGCGCGACCGTCCGGTCGTGCTCGGTGTCGAACGCGCGGTACACCTCTCCCATCCCGCCGCGGCCGAGCAGCGCCTCGATGCGGTAGGGGCCGAACTGTTGCAACTCCACCGGTGATCCTCCGTGTGCCGCAGCTCCGGGCGCTCGTCGGAGCCGGCGCCGGCTGCGGGTCGACGGCGGAGTCTAGGGACGGGTCCCCGGCCCGACCAGCGTCTCGGCCGCGGCTCGTCGGGCGGCGGGACGGGGTGGACACGGGCGGCGGGCCGTGACCGACCCGTGACCCCGCCGGAGAACTGCCGCGCGCGAACCTGTGGTCGGGACGGCGGGGTCTCCCTATCTTCCTCTCGCTCTCGGGCCCCCAGCGCCCGTCCCCACGAACGGAAGAAGCAGATGAGTCAGCCCCCCGGCCAGTACGGCGCGCCGAGTCAGTACGCGCAGCCCGGTCAGTACGGCGCGCCCGGTCAGTACGGCGCCCCCGGCGGCTACGGCGCGCCCGGCTTCGGCCCGGGCGGCGGCCCCGGCTTCGGTCCGGGCGGCTACGGCCGGCCGCCGCAGAAGAAGAGCGTCCTGCCCTGGGTGATCACCGGGCTGGTCGTGGTGCTGGCCGGCGTCGGCGTGCTCCTGTTCTTCCTCCTCCGCGGCGACGACACCCCGGCCCCGGCGGCCCAGGAGTCCTCGACGTCGGCCGACGCCTCCGACGACGCCGGCGACGACGGCGGCGAGGACGGCGGCGACGAGGGGTCGGACACCGGCACCGACACCGGGTCCGGCACCGGCTCGGGGATGGGCATGGACATGGGCGGCCCGGTCGGCGTGCCGCCGGGCGCCGGCACCCCGGGCAACGGCGGGGGCGGCGGCACCGGCACCCCCATGGGGAACGACACCGGCGGCGCCGACGCCGGCCAGATCCCCGGCTCCTCCGACCTCGCGCTCGCGTGGGTGCAGGCGGTCTACGACTTCGACTTCGCGACCGCCTACGGCCTGTCCTGCGCCGAGCTGCAGGCCGCGGCCCAGCAGGGCTCGGCCGGCACCGAGTACAGCCCCGAGGAGTACCTGACGCTGTACTTCTACAGCCAGGTCCTGGGCGGCCAGACGATCGCCGACGGCGGCCTGGTCAGCATCGAGTACGACCCGGCCAACGCCGTCGACGTCGCGACCTTCGAGCTGACCCTCGACGACGGCACCACCCAGAGCGTCCAGGTCTGGGTCGGCCAGGACCTCACGGTCTGCAACTTCGGCTGACGCACCCCTCCGACGGCCGGTCCCCGCAGCGCGCGGGGGTCGGCCGTCGGCGTCTCCGCCGCCGGCCGTGCGGCACGATGGGCCGGTGTTCGCGGTGACCCGGCTGCGCGTGCCCGAGACCGAGGCGGCCTCCCTCGCCGCCGCCGTCGACGGGCTGCTCGCGGTGCTGACCGCCCGGCCCGGCTGCCGCGGCGGGGAGGCCGGCCGCTGCGCCGACGACCCGACGCTGTGGGCGCTGGTCACCCGCTGGGACGGCGTGGGGGCCTACCGCCGCGCGCTGTCGGCCGCGGAGGTCAAGGTCGCCGGCGCGCCGGTGTGGGTGCACGCCCTCGACGAGCCCGGCGCCTACCTGTCCGTCGACGAGCCCGGCGAGCGCTCCGCCGCACGGGCCCCGGGTGCGTAGCCTGCCCGGGACAGTCCGCACCGGCCCGGGAGGGGCGCGATGAGCCAGCCGCCGCAGGACGACGGGACGCCGCCTCCCGACCGGACCCGCGAGGTGCGCCTCCCGCCGCCGCCCCCGCATGTGCGGCCGGACGAGCCCACCGACCGGCTGCCCGGCGGCCCCGTGCCGCGCGACCCCACCCTGCGGATGGGCGCCCCCGGGCAGCAGCCGGGACCCCCACCCGGACCGCAGCAGCCCGGACCTCGACAGCCCCCGTACGGCCCGCCCGGGTACGGGCAGCCCTCCTACGGGCAGGAGCAGCGGGGCTACGGCCCGCCGCCCCAGCCCGGCCACGGCCGGCAGCCCCCGTACGGGCCGCCGCCCGCCGGTGCGCCGGGGTACGGCCCGCCCGGGTACGGGCCGCCGGGCTACGGGCCACCCGGGTACGGCGCCCCGCCGCAGCCGCCGCGCAGGAACCGCGGCCCGCTGCTCGCCCTGCTCGCCACGCTCGCCGTCCTCCTGGTCGGCGGCGGCGTGCTCGCCGCGGTGCTGCTCTCCCGGGACGACGACGGCGGCGGCCCGGCCGCGACGGCGACGTCGGCGAGCACGTCGGCGTCCACCTCGTCGTCGTCGCCCTCGCCCTCGTCCTCCTCGCCCGGGTCGTCGTCCGGGGAGGGCGGCTTCGGTGGCGGCGCCGGCACGCCGACCGGGGGCGGCGGCGGGGGAGCGGGCGGGGACCTCAACGTCCCCGGTAGCCCGGAGTTCGCCATCTCGTGGGTGCAGTCGGTGGTCGAGCGCGACGCGGCCGCGGCCTACGACGGCCTGTGCGCCGACGGGCAGGGCCAGTTCCCCGACGGGCAGGCGGTGCTCGCCGACTTCGACACCTTCCTCGGCGGGCAGATCACCGAGGGCTCGGCCACCGACGCGGCCGCGGCCGGCGACGTCGACGAGGTCACCTTCGAGGTGACGCTGGACAGCGGGCAGCCGGCCACGTTCGTCGTCACCGTGGTGGACGAGGGCGGCCCGGCCGTCTGCGGCTACACCCCGTCGTAGGGGCCGGCCGCGGCGGCGGGGGGACGCGCAGGCGGGGCGTCTACCGTGGGCAGGTCAACCGCCGACCGCCAGCCGGATGGAGCACCGAGCTCGTGACCGCCAGCAACACCACGCACGACCCCGCCCGCCTCGACAAGGTGGTCAACCTCTGCAAGCGCCGGGGGTTCGTCTTCCCGTCGGGTGAGATCTACGGCGGCACCCGCTCCGCCTGGGACTACGGGCCGCTGGGCGTCGAGCTCAAGGAGAACATCAAGCGGCAGTGGTGGCGCACCGTCGTCCAGAGCCGCGACGACATCGTCGGCCTGGACTCCTCGGTGATCCTGCCGCGGCAGACCTGGGTCGCCTCCGGCCACGTCGGCGTCTTCACCGACCCGCTGACCGAGTGCCAGAACTGCCACAAGCGCTTCCGGGCTGACCACCTCGAGGAGGCCTTCGAGGCCAAGAAGGGCCGGCTCCCGGAGAACGGCCTGTCCGAGATCACCTGCCCCAACTGCGGCGTGACCGGCCAGTGGACCGAGCCGCGCGACTTCAACATGATGCTCAAGACCTTCCTCGGCCCGGTCGAGGACGAGTCGGGGCTGCACTACCTGCGCCCGGAGACCGCACAGGGCATCTTCGTCAACTTCGCCAACGTCATGGGCGCGGCGCGGAAGAAGCCGCCGTTCGGCATCGGCCAGATCGGCAAGTCCTTCCGCAACGAGATCACCCCGGGCAACTTCATCTTCCGGACCCGCGAGTTCGAGCAGATGGAGATGGAGTTCTTCGTCGAGCCGGGCAGCGACGAGGAGTGGCACCAGTACTGGATCGACGAGCGCACCCGCTGGTACACCGACCTGGGCATCTCCCCGGACAACCTGCGGCACTTCGAGCACCCGGAGGAGAAGCTCTCCCACTACTCGAAGCGCACCGTCGACATCGAGTACCGCTTCGGCTTCCAGGGCTCGGAGTGGGGCGAGCTCGAGGGGATCGCCAACCGCACCGACTTCGACCTGTCCACCCACACCGAGCACTCGGGCGTGGACCTGTCCTACTTCGACCAGGCGACCAACACCCGGTGGACGCCGTACGTCATCGAGCCGGCGGCGGGCCTGACCCGCTCGCTGATGGCCTTCCTCGTCGAGGCCTACACCGAGGACGAGGCGCCCAACGCCAAGGGCGGCGTCGACACCCGCACGGTGCTGCGGCTGGACCCGCGGCTGGCGCCGGTCAAGGCCGCCGTCCTGCCGCTGTCGCGCAACGCCGACCTCTCGCCCAAGGCGCGTGACCTCGCGGCCGCGCTGCGCCGGAACTGGAACGTCGACTTCGACGACGCCGGCGCCATCGGCCGCCGCTACCGCCGGCAGGACGAGGTCGGGACGCCGTTCTGCCTCACCGTCGACTTCGACACCCTCACCGACGACGCGGTGACCGTGCGGGAGCGCGACTCGATGAGCCAGGAGCGCATCGGCCTGGACCGGGTCGAGGACTACCTCAAGGCCAAGCTCCCCGTCTGCTGACGGCGTGTGCGCTTCCGCGGATCTGCTCCGGGCAGATCCGCGGAAGTGCACACGGGCCTGCGGCGCCGGTTCGTGCGGGGACGCCTCCCCGCGGGTGACCCCGGCCACCGGGCGCGGCCACCTACCCTGGACGACGTGACGAGCACCCTGGCGCCGGCGGTCGCCCCGCTGCGGCTGGGGCCGCTCACCGTGGACCCCGCCGTGGTGCTCGCGCCGATGGCCGGCATCACCAACCCCGCGTTCCGCACGCTGTGCCGCGAGTTCGGGGCCGGTCTCTACGTCTGCGAGATGATCACCACGCGGGCGCTGGTGGAGCGCAACGAGAAGACGCTGCGGATGATCCGGGCCACGCCCGAGGAGGCCGCCGCCGGGTTCTCCGTGCAGCTGTACGGCGTGGACCCGGCCACCGTCGGGCGGGCGGTGGAGATGCTCGTCGACGAGGAGGTCGCCGGCACCCGCCCGGCGCACGTCGACCTGAACTTCGGCTGCCCGGTGCCCAAGGTGACCCGCAAGGGCGGCGGGTCGGCGCTGCCGTGGCGGCGGGTGCTGTTCCGCGACATCGTGCGGGCCGCCGTCCGCGCCGCCCGCGACGTGCCGGTGACGGTCAAGACCCGCATCGGCATCGACGCCGACCACGTCACCTACCTCGACGCCGGCCGGATCGCGCAGGACGAGGGCGCCGCCGCGATCACCCTGCACGGGCGCACCGCCGACCAGCTCTACAGCGGCACCGCCGACTGGGGGCCGATCGCCCGGCTGGTGGAGACCGTCGACATCCCGGTGCTCGGCAACGGCGACGTCTGGGAGGCCGACGACGCGCTGCGCCTGGTCGCCGGGACCGGGTGCGCCGGCGTCGTCATCGGCCGCGGCTGCCTGGGCCGGCCCTGGCTGTTCGGGGACCTCGCCGCCGCCTTCGCCGGGGAGTCCCGGCGGGCGCTGCCGACGCTGCGCGAGGTGGCCGCGGTCATGGTCCGGCACGCGCAGCTGCTGTCGGAGGGGCAGGGTGAGCTGCACGGCTGCACCGACTTCCGCAAGCACGTGGCCTGGTACCTCAAGGGCTTCTCGGTGGGCTCCGACGTCCGCCGCGCCCTCGCGATGGTCAGCTCGCTGGACGAGCTGGCCGGCCTGCTCGACCGCATCCCCGACCAGCCCTACCCGACGGCCGTCCTGGGCGGCCCGCGGGGCCGCACGAGCAGCCCCCGGCCGGTGGCGCTGCCCGAGGGCTGGCTCGACGACCGCGACGACCCGCGCCCGCCGGCCGGCGCGGAGCTGGAGACGAGCGGCGGATGAGCGGCCCGTACCTGTACGACGAGGGTCCCGAGGCGCTGCACACCGGCACCCCGCGGCGCCGCAACGGGCTGCTGCTGGGGATCTTCGGCGGCACGGTGGCGCTCGCCGTCGCCATGGTCGTGGTCCTGCCGCTGGTGAAGGGCTCGGGGGAGGAGCAGGCCCGCGAGGCGGTCGGCGTCTTCCTGGCCGCGCTGCAGGCCGGCGACACCGAGACCGCCGGGGACCTGCTGTGCGAGGCCGAGCGCGACCGCGGCGACGTCGGCGACGTCCTCGCCGGGTACGAGCACCCCGGCGACGCCCGGGTGGTCGGCGTCGCGGAGGGCCGGCTCGGGGACCAGGACAGCCAGGAGGTCCGGGTCCGCTGGGACGACGGCGCGGAGGCCACGCTCGCCGTGGTGCTCGAGGACGGCCCGCGCGTCTGCGGCGCCTCCGGCTGAGCGCGCGGGCGCCGCGAGCGGATCCCTTCTCGGAGCGCCACCGGGCTGTCACCATGTGCGCCGCCCGGCTGGAGGTCCACCGGGCCAGCCCGAGAGGAACCGCGTTGACGCAGCCGTCCCACCCGCCCGTCGCCCCCGCCGCGCCGTACGCCCCGCCCGGGGCCCCCGCCGGGTCCTACGCGCCCGCTGCGCCCTTCGCGCCCGCCGGTGTCGCGCCCGCCGGTGTCGCCCCCGCCTCGACCCCGGCGCCGGCCGCGCCCACGCAGGTGGCCTTCCCCGGGCAGGTCCAGCTGCCGCCGCAGCCGCAGTTCGCGCCCACCCCGCAGCAGGCCGCGCAGGTGCAGCGCGGCGCGCTGGCCAGCGGCTTCCCGCGCTACGTCCCGCCCCCGCCGTCGCCGGTCAACCGCACCGGCCTGTACGTCGGCATCCTCGTCGTCGTGCTGACGGTGCTGTTCGCCGTCCTCGGCTTCGTCCTCGTCGCCTGACCCCTCCGGCCGGCCCCGCTCGCTCCCCGAGCCGGGCCGGCCGTCCGCTGCGTGAGGCCGCTCACCTCCGTGTACCGGGACGAGACACGGGCTGGCGTGTCCCCGTCCCGTGGGTCACGATCGCTGCCTGGCTCCGGGTGGACGTATGAGACGTCTACCCCCGACCGGGGACCCGGGGCCGCGTTCGCCGGAGCGGCCGACGGGGACCCCACGACGCCGCACCGGCGGTGGACGGGCGGCCGGCGGGACGAGCGCGGAGGTGCACGGTGGGCAGCGTCACGAGCACGACCACCTGGGTCTACGACTTCAGCGAGGGCAACAAGGACCAGAAGGACCTGCTCGGCGGCAAGGGCGCGAACCTCGCCGAGATGACCAACCTCGGGCTGCCCGTGCCGCCCGGGTTCACCATCACCACCGACGCCTGCCGCCGCTACCTCGAGCACGGCAGCACCCCGCCCGACCTCGCCGACCAGGTGACCGAGCACCTGACGGCGCTGGAGAAGGCGATGGGCAAGACCCTCGGCGACCCCGCGGACCCGCTGCTGGTCTCGGTCCGGTCCGGGGCGGCGGCCTCGATGCCCGGGATGATGGAGACCGTCCTCAACGTCGGCCTCAACGACGAGTCGGTGCAGGGGCTGGCCGCGCAGTCCGGCAGCGAGCGCTTCGCCTGGGACTCCTACCGCCGGCTGATCCAGATGTTCGGCAAGACGGTGCTCGACATCGACGGCGAGGCGTTCGAGCACGCCCTCGACGAGGCCAAGCGCGAGCAGGGCACCGACCTGGACCTGGACCTCGACGCCGAGCACCTGCGCGACGTCGTCGGCCGGTTCAAGGCCATCGTCCGCGAGCACACCGGCCGGGACTTCCCGCAGGACCCGCGCGAGCAGATGGACCTGGCGATCAACGCCGTCTTCGACTCGTGGAACAGCCCGCGCGCGGTCCTCTACCGCCGCCGCGAGCGCATCCCCGGCGACGCGGGGACGGCGGTCAACGTCTGCTCGATGGTGTTCGGCAACCTCGGCGCCGACTCCGGCACCGGCGTCGCGTTCACCCGCGACCCGGGCAGCGGCGAGCAGGGCGTGTACGGCGACTACCTGCAGAACGCGCAGGGCGAGGACGTCGTCGCCGGCATCCGCAACACCGTGCCGCTGACCGAGCTCGAGCGCATCGACCGCGGCGCCTACGACGAGCTGCTGCGGATCATGAGCACCCTCGAGTCGCACTACCGCGACCTGTGCGACATCGAGTTCACCGTCGAGCGCGGCAAGCTGTGGATGCTGCAGACCCGGGTGGGGAAGCGGACGGCGGCCGCGGCCTTCCGCATCGCCACCCAGCTGGTCGACGAGGGCCTCATCGACATGGACGAGGCGGTCCGGCGGGTCACCGGCGACCAGCTCGCCCAGCTGATGTTCCCGCGGTTCGTCTCCGGCGGGGACGCCCGGCAGCTCACCCAGGGCATGAACGCCTCGCCCGGCGCCGCCGTCGGGAAGGCGGTGTTCTCCTCCGAGACCGCCGTCCAGTGGGCCGACCGGGGCGAGAAGGTGGTCCTGGTCCGGCGGGAGACCAACCCCGACGACCTCGCCGGGATGATCGCCGCCGAGGGCGTGCTCACCAGCCGCGGCGGCAAGACCTCGCACGCCGCCGTCGTCGCCCGCGGGATGGGCAAGACGTGCGTGTGCGGCGCCGAGGAGCTGCAGGTCGACACGAAGAACCGGCGGTTCACCGCGCCCGGCGGCGTCACCGTCGAGGAGGGCGACGTCGTCTCCATCGACGGCTCCACCGGCCGGGTGTGGCTGGGGGAGGTGCCGGTGGAGGACTCCGCCGTCGTCCGGTACTTCGAGGGCGAGATCGGCGCGGACTCGCCCGAGGCCGACGACCTCGTGCGCAGCGTGCACCGGATCCTCACCCACGCCGACGAGGTGCGGCGGCTGGACGTGCGCACCAACGCCGACACCCCCGAGGACTCCGCCCGCGCCCGCCGCTTCGGCGCCCGCGGCATCGGCCTGTGCCGGACCGAGCACATGTTCCTCGGCGACCGCCGGCAGCTGGTGGAGAAGCTGATCCTCGCCGAGACCGACGAGGACAAGCAGGCGGCCCTCGACGCGCTGGCCCCCCTGCAGAAGCAGGACTTCGTCGAGATCTTCGAGGCGATGGACGGGCTGCCGGTCACCGTGCGGCTGCTCGACCCGCCGCTGCACGAGTTCCTGCCCGACCTCACCGACCTGTCGGTGCGGGTGGCCGTCGCCGAGGCGCAGGGCCACCCCGACGAGGCCAACCTGCGGCTGCTGGCCGCCGTCCGCCGGCTGCACGAGCAGAACCCCATGCTCGGGCTGCGCGGCGTCCGGCTGGGCCTGGTCGTGCCCGGGCTGTTCGCCATGCAGGTGCGGGCGATCGCCGAGGCCGCGTGCGAGCGCAAGAGAGCCGGCGGCGACCCGCGGCCGGAGGTCATGATCCCGCTGGTCGGCGCGGTGCAGGAGCTCGAGGCGATCCGCGAGGAGTCCGAGCAGGTGCTCGCGGCGGTGTTCGAGGAGTGCGGCGTCGAGCTCGACGTCCTCATCGGGACGATGATCGAGGTGCCCCGGGCGGCGCTGACCGCGGAGGAGATCGCCCGGTCGGCGGAGTTCTTCTCCTTCGGCACCAACGACCTCACCCAGATGACCTGGGGCTTCTCCCGCGACGACGTCGAGGCGGCGTTCTTCCACGCCTACCTGGACAAGGGCATCTTCGGCGTCTCCCCGTTCGAGTCGCTGGACCGCCCGGGCGTGGGCCGGCTGGTGGAGGTCGGCGTGCAGGGCGGCCGGGCCGCGCGGCCGGACCTCAAGCTCGGCGTGTGCGGCGAGCACGGCGGCGACCCCGACTCGGTGCACTTCTTCCACGAGGTGGGCCTGGACTACGTGTCCTGCTCGCCGTTCCGGGTCCCGGTGGCCCGGCTGGAGGCCGGCCGGGCGGCGCTCGGCGGGGAGCGCGCCGGGTCCTGACGGCCGCGCGGCACGCCCGTCGCACCACCCCCACCCGGCGCACGACCCGTGTTATCCATGAGCGGTGACGCGGGTCGGGGCACTGGTGACGCGGGTGTTCGGCGCCGTCGTGCTCGCCGCCGTGCTGCTGGTCGCCTCGACCGCCGCCGCCATCTGGTGGACCGCGCGCCAGGACGCCCGGCCGGCCTCGGACGCGATCGTCGTACTCGGCTCGGCGCAGTACAACGGCGTCCCGTCGTCGATCTTCGCGGCCCGGCTCGAGCACGCGCTGTCGCTGTGGGAGGACGGCGTCGCCCCGGTGGTCGTCACCGTCGGCGGCAAGGCGGCCGGCGACCAGTTCACCGAGGCCGAGGCCGGGCGCGACTACCTGATGGGCCAGGGCATCCCCGAGGAGTCGCTGCTCGCGGTGCCCGAGGGCGTGGACACGCTGGAGAGCATGCGTGCGGTCGGCGCCGCGTTCGCCGAGCGCGGGTGGACCAGCGCCGTCGTGGTCACCGACCCCTGGCACGCCATGCGCGCCGAGCGGATGGCCGAGGACGCCGGCATCAGCGCCGAGAGCTCGCCGACCCGGCAGGGCCCCGCCGTGCAGACCCGCAACACCCAGTTCCGGTACATCCTCCGGGAGACCGCCGCCTACCTGCTCTACCGCGTGACCGGGGAGAGCGTCGCGGGCGCGCCGGGCATCGGCTGAGGAGGGCGCGTGCTGGAGCTGGGGAGGGCCGGGGAGCACGGGACGGCGAGGCGCGAGGTGCCGATCCTGCGGGACGGCGAGGTCGTCGGCCGGCTGCGCTCCACCGACTCCTGGCGGGAGGCGTCGGTCGCCGTCGTCGGGGACCGCGAGTGGGTGCTCGAACGGCGGCGGGGCGGCGTGCTGGCCGGCCGGTGGGCGACCGAGCCCGCGGACGCCGCCCGGTTCACCGCGCGCCAGGTGTCGGCGTGGCGGGGCACCTGGCGGGTCGAGGTCGACGGCACCGCGGTCGACGTCGTCCCGGCGTCCTGGTGGAAGGGCACCTACCGGTTCACGGTGGGGGAGCGGGCCGTGGCCGAGAGCGGTTCCACCGGCGGCTGGTCACCCCGACCCACGCTGACCGCGGACGACGACCTGCCGCTGGACGTCCAGGTCCTCCTGCTGTGGCTGGTCCTGGTGCTGCAGCGGCGCACCTACGGCGCAGCGGTCGCCGTGGCCGCCGGTGGCGCCGCGGCCGCGGGCAGCAGCTGAGCCCACAGCGGACGAGGGCCGCCACTCGCCGTCGTCGCGACGGGGGATGATCGGTGCGGGACGCGCACGGGCGTCCCGGCAGCAGCACGACGGAGGAGGCCCATGGCCGGCCGGGGACGCATCCGAGCGGCGGACATCGCGCTGGTGCGCGAGCGCAGCCGGATCGACGAAGTGGTCGGCGAGCACCTGCAGCTCAAGCGCGCCGGGGGCGGCAGCCTCAAGGGCCTGTGCCCGTTCCACGACGAGAAGTCGCCGTCGTTCCACGTCACACCCTCGAGGAACCTCTACCACTGCCTGGCTGGTGAGACCGGCGTCCTCACCGAGGACGGCGTCGTGCCGATCGCGGAGCTCGCCGGACGGACGGTCCGGGTGCTGAACGGGGACGGCGGCTGGGTCGAGGCGCCGTTCCGCTCGTACGGCGTGCAGCGCCTCATGCGCGTCGTCGTGTCCCGCAACGGCCGGGAGAAGGAGCTCCACGCCACCGACGAGCACCGCTGGTTCGTCCCGGCGGGGAAGCTCCGGCAGGACCGCCGGGAGAAGCTGACCAGGGACCTGCGGCCGGGCGACCAGCTCTCCCCGTCGTTCCCGATGAGCCGGGTGATGCACCCGGCCACGCGACCGTCCCCGTTCGGCATCGCCCGCGGACTGGTCTACGGCGACGGGACGCGGGCGGGCTCCGGCTCGATCGCCAACCTCTTCGGCGAGAAGGACGCGCAGCTCTCCCGGTACTTCGACGGCTGCCGGAGTTGGGAGGGCGAGGGGGTCACCAGGTACTACGGCCTGCCGGCCTACTTCAAGGACGAGCGCCCGGCGCTCGACGAGGACGCGTCGTACCTGCTCGGCTGGCTCGCCGGGTACTTCGCCGCCGACGGGTGCGTGGCCGACGACGGGGACGCCGTCCTGAACTCGGCCCGCGTCGACGACCTGGAGTACGTGCGGAGCCTGTGCACCCGGCTGGGCATCGGGACCTACGGCGTCGCCAAGCAGACCCGCCTCGGAATCGACGGCGTCATGAGCGACGTCTACAACGTCCGCTTCATGACCAAGGGGCTGCCCGACTCCTTCTTCCTGCTGCAGCACCACCGCGAGCGCATCCTCGCCAACCGAAAGAAGTACGAGCGCAAGCGCTGGGTGGTCCGGTCGGTGGAGTGGAGCGACCGGGTCGAGGAGGTCTACTGCGCCGAGGTGCCCGGCACCCACGCCTTCACGCTCGAGGACAACATCCTCACGGGGAACTGCTTCGGCTGCGGGGCCGGCGGTGACGTCATCAGCTTCGTCCAGCAGATCGACCACCTGAGCTTCACCGAGGCGGTCGAGCGGCTGGCCGCCCGCGCCAACATCGACCTGAAGTACGAGGACGACGGCGGCCGGCCCACCGGCGCGCCGGACCGGGCGCAGGCCGGGCAGCGCGCGCGGCTGGTCGCCGCGAACACCGAGGCGGCGGCCTTCTACGCCGAGCAGCTGCGCACCCCCGAGGCCGCGCCCGCCCGGCAGTTCCTCGCCGACCGCGCCTTCGACCGGCAGGTCGCCGTCGACTTCGGCTGCGGGTACGCGCCCGGCGGGTGGGACGCGCTCACCCGGCACCTGCGCGCGAGGGGCTACAGCCAGCAGGAGCTGGTGACCGCGGGGCTGGCCAAGGAGTCCTCGCGCGGCACGCTCATCGACCGGTTCCACCGCCGGCTGGTCTGGCCGATCCGCGACATCACCGGCGACGTCATCGGGTTCGGCGCCCGCAAGCTCATGGACGACGACCCCGGCCCGAAGTACCTCAACACCCCCGAGACGCCGCTGTACAAGAAGAGCAGCGTCCTCTACGGCATCGAGCGGGCCAAGCGGGACATCGCCAGGAAGCACCAGGCCGTCGTCGTCGAGGGCTACACCGACGTCATGGCCTGCCACCTGGCCGGGGTGACGACGGCGGTCGCGTCCTGCGGCACCGCCTTCGGCGCCGAGCACATCGGCGTGCTGCGCCGGCTGCTCATGGACCAGGACGAGTTCCGCGGGGAGGTCGTCTACACCTTCGACGGCGACGCCGCGGGCCAGGCCGCCGCGCTCAAGACGTTCAAGGAGGACCAGCGCTTCGTCGCGCAGACCTTCGTGGCCGTGGAGCCCGACGGGCGCGACCCCTGCGAGCTGCGCCAGGCGCACGGCGACGCCGCCGTCCGGGACCTCGTGGCCCGGCGGACGCCGCTGATCGAGTTCGTCCTGCGCACCACGCTCGCCGAGTACGACCTGGACACCGTCGAGGGGCGGGTCGCCGCGCTGGACCGGACCGCGCCGCTGATCGCCCAGGTCAAGGACCACGCGCTGCGCCCCGCCTACGCCCGCCGGCTGGCCGGGCTGATCGGCGACACCGACGAGGGCGAGGTGCTCGAGCGGGTGCGCCGGATCACCGGCGGGGAGGTGGCGTCCTCGCGGTCGCGCCCACGGGTGCCCAAGCGCACCCCCGACGACGCCGCGCTGGCGGTCGAGCGGGAGGCGGTCAAGGCCGCGCTGCAGGTGCCCGAGATCGCCGGGCCCTCCTTCGACGCCGTCCCGCCCGAGGCCTACACCGACCCGGACTACGCCGCCGTCGCCGCGGCCGTGATCCAGGCCGGGGGAGCGGCGGCCGCGCAGGTCACCGGGCCGGAGTGGCTGGACCTGGTGGCCGCGCACTGCGAGCGCGAGACCGCCCGCGCCCAGCTCACCGCGCTGGCGGTGGAGCCGCTGCGGTCGGTGGGGGAGGGCGACGCCGGCTACGTCTCGGCGGTGCTGGCCCGGCTGCAGGAGATGGCCATCGTCCGGCAGGTCACCGCGCTCAAGGCCAGGCTGCAGCGGATGAACCCGGTCGAGGAGGGCGACGCGTACATGCGCGCCTTCTCCAAGCTCATGGCGCTGGAGCAGGAGGCCATCTCGCTGCGGCAGCGGGCGATCGGCGGACTCACGTGAGCCTCGCCTCCGCCCTGCGCCGCCGGCTCACCCGCCCCCCGGAGCCGGTGCGCGCCGTCGTGCAGGCCTCGCCCGACGCCGACGAGCGGGTGCTGGCCTGGGGCACGCTGGTCCGCGGACAGGGCTGGCTGGTGGCCACCAGCCGTGGGCTGCGCGTCGTCCCCGCGGACCTGCCGCTGGACGCCGCCGGCGACGTCGGCGTGCTGCGCTGGCACGAGGTCGGCTCGGCCCGCTGGGCGGCCACCAACGACGGCGGCGGCAGCTTCACCGTCAGCGCGCTGGCCGAGGTGGAGCCCGGCGTGCAGGCGCGCGAGCCCGCGCAGCGGCACGCGCTGAGCGACGCCGGCGACCTGCCCGCGGTGGTGCGCCGCCGGGTGGACCAGACGGTGGTCGCCAGCCACCGTTCGCCGCTGCCGAACGGCGGCGGCGTGGTGCTCGTGGCGCGCCGGGTGCCCGGCCAGGCGGCGCGGGAGTGGACCGTCGTGTTCGACGACGACGCCGACCGCAGCGACCCGGAGGCGCGCGAGGTGGCCCGCCGCAAGCTCGAGGAGGCGCTGGCCGCGGAGCGGCCGGGCTGAGTGCGGTCGGCGCGGCCCGCTCAGGCCATCGACGGCGGGTCGACCGGCAGCGCGGTGAGGTCGGGCGACTCGGTGGCCGTCGACGGCGGCGTCGTCGTGGTGCCGGTGCTGCGCGGGGCCGCGCCGTTGGAGCCGGTGTCGCGGCCCATCTTGGCCTTCACCGAGCTGACGACGTCGTCGGCGCGGGCCTGCGCCATCCCGGCCAGACCCTGCAGTTGCGGGTTGTCCTTGGCGTCGGACCACAGTCCGCGGATCTGCTCGTAGCGCTCGCGGCCGGCCCGGGTGCCGAGCACGTATCCGGCGCCGAAGCCGAGGAGGAAGGAGAACTTGGCCACGGGGACCTCCGGGTCTCAGGGGCGGACTGGCTTCGTGATCACGCTACGGCGGGACGCGGACGTCCGCGATCCGGAGGGCCTGCGCAGGGCGCCGGAGGGCGTGAGGTACATTCGTGAGGTGCGCGGGTCGCACCCGCCCATCCCCCGTAGCTCAATTGGCAGAGCATGCGACTGTTAATCGCAGGGTTATTGGTTCGAGTCCAATCGGGGGAGCAATACCGCAGGTCAGCGGCCTGGTAGGCGACCCGCGCCCCGGCCGACGACCAACAAACCACCGGGCAGCGTTCCCTGCGTCGGCATGGCCGCGGGCAGCCCACGTCGTCGTGCCTCATGGGACCCGGGACCTCGTCACGTCGGGTGCTGCGAGTACCGCAGGACGCGGTCGAGGACTGAACAACCTGAGCCCCGCGAGCGTTGGCGTCCCTGAAGGCGGCCTATGGGACACCGGCGGGAAGACGTCGCGATGATGAGCGGCGTGGCTCGCAGGTGGCATCCTCCCGACGACGACTGCGCCCCGATCAACATGTCATGGCTGGCGGTCGGCGAATGGCTTGCGGGCCTGCCCTTCGACATGACGGCCCTGGCCCGGGACATCGCCTGGTCCCCGGTCTTCACCGAACAGGGCTTCCGTCCGGGCCGGGCCGGGTTGGATCGGGAGTGGCGGTGGGGCGGGTGGGCCTCGTGGCTGGGAGAGCCGGCGCTGCTGCCGCTGGCCGAGTGGCCGCGCCGATCGGACGGCAGGCCGTTAGCACATGTGCTCTCCCTGTCGTTGTACGACGTCTGGGCTGCTGCCGAGGAGGAGGGCAAGGCGGCCTGGCCGGAGCATCGCGAAGGGTTACCGACCGAGGGCTACCTGGAGGTGTTCCACGACCTGGTCGACACCTACGGCTGGGAGCTAGCGGACCGGGACGCGAGTGGCTGGCTGGTGCGCTGGGTGCCCGAGCCGCAGAGGCCGGGCTTCGCCGAGCCGCCCGCCGATCTCGACACACCGACGGACGCGTGCCAGGCGGGGATGCTGCTTCCCGGCTGGAGCAGTCGACCGTCAGGGGACTTCCTCACCGATCGCGGGCAGAACCAGGCCGCGGCGCACGTCGCCGAGGAGTTCCAGCGCGCCTGGGCGTACCAGCGAACTCAGTCACGTGAGGCACCGCCCACGACGGTGACCCATGTCTATGGGTACAGCCAGAACTCGACCGCGCCGGCGCTGCGGATCCTGCGCGAGGTATTGCCCGTCCAGGACGGCGACGGCTATCGGCTCGTGCTGGACATCGAGTCGTGGACCCACCTGAGCGGCTGGTTCGGAGACGCCGCGTCGTTAGAGCTATGGATGCGGGACAGCGACCTGGCCGCGCGACGCTTCGACCGGGCCTGGTGCATCACCCGCACCGACTGATCGAGATGTCCCTGAGTGGGCCGCTCGAGGACGGTGGTCAGCCGGCCCAGCCAGCGAGGAAGCCGGCGACTTGGTGGGAGGCGTGGCGTTCGAGGGCTTCGCCGGTGATGTCGTAGCTGCCCAGGGTGGTCTCGGGTCGAGCGTGGCGGAGTAGCCGTTGCACGTCACGCAGTGGAATGCCTTGGCTGAGTCCGACGGTGCCCACGGTGCGGCGCAGCGCGTGCGGGCCGATGGGACGGGAGATGCCGGCCGCCCGGGTGGTTGTGGCGACGTAGCGGTGCACCGACCGCCGGTCCCTCCCAGCTCCGGTGAGGGTGCGCAGGAGCGGGCGCTGCGGCCGTCGATGGCGGCCTGGACGGCGCCGAGCGCGGAGATGGGGATGGGGACGCGGGCGGGCTTGTCGCCTTTGCCGACGACGATGAGGGTGGCGTAGCCGCGGACGGTGCCGAAGGACTCGACCGTCAGAGTGGCCATCTCGGTCGCCCGCAACCCCATCATGCCGCCGAGTACGGCGATGGCGTGGTGAGTCGGACCAAGTGCGCGGGCAGTGGTGAGGAAGGCGGCGTACTCGAGGACGGTGAGGACTTCTCGGCGCTGAATCTCGTGCTGGATCTTCGGTCGGGTGATGCGGGCGCAGGGGTTGGCTGTCGCGTCTAATCGGCCGTCTCGACAGCGGGACTCTCGACCAGGCGCGTGATGAGTCGCTTACTCGGCGCAGCGAGGCGCAGACCCTCGGCCACACTCCGTCGACACTGCGGCTCGCCACGGCGACCGCCCACCATGCCGAAGCGGTGCCGGGTTGGGATGGGCAAGAGTTCGAGGCGTAGCGCGCCCATGGCGAAGGTACGTGGTGGCGCACCCTCTTCATCCGTGGGTTCCGACGATGCTCGACTGGCTCGGGCCGTGGATCGACCTCGAGGTCTTGCGTCGTGACCGCCAGGGCTGGGTCGAGTTCTGGACGAGACAGGTCGCACCCGAGGCTCTACCGCGCGAGTGGATCCGGTGGGCCGTGCCCGAGCTGCAGGCGCTGCGCAAGGTCACCAGCGGCACTCCGGTCGACAACCAGATCGCCACGTACCTCTGCGACTTCGACGTGTTCGTTACGAGCGATAAAGGCTCCGCTGACTGCATCAACTTGATGCGCCCGCATGCGCCGTCGAAGATTGCCCAGGTCTCCGTCGCCGCCGCTGGACGGGCGGCCGTCGCCCATGTCGTTGACCTCCTGGCGTCGGTCCGGCCGGTCGATGGTTCAACGTGACGGGCTCTGGCGCGTGAAGCGCCGGGAGTTGCGAGCCCGCACCCCACGGTCTTCAAACGCTCGTCGCGGCGCGGAGGTCGACTGGTCGAGTGCCAGCGATGTGCCGATCCGCATGAGATCGTCGGTGCGGGCGGACATTTCGTGTCCCGCACCGCGGGCCTGAACAGCGAGGCGGCGAGCGTGACGATGCTGGCGACCCGGACTCGTTTTCCAGGTGATGGGGCCGCCGGTTGAGTCGGCGCAGACGATTGTCGCGTACACCGCTGAACCTGGGACCGAGCGCCTCGAGCAACGCACGCAGGCGGTAGGCGTCGCCGCGATGACCTGTCCAGTCGCGGAACAGCGAGTCGATGTGCCGGATACGCCGCTGTAGCGCCAGCATGGCGCGGTCGGACGCCGCCCTGCGGCAGTTAGTCGGGGATCTCGGGCATGGGAACGTCGGGGCCGTCCGCCCATCGGGGAGTGTCGGTTCACGCCGCTTTATGCGGCAGGCTGTAGTTGCCGCTGCCGCTCTGCGCCGGGTCGGCGTGCGAGCCCCCGGCCGGACAGCGCGAGGTGGCCAAACCACCCCCGAAGAACAATCCCTGACACTTGTTGCACCAGCGCCAGTCGGACTGTGTTTCCGGACTCGGTGCGACATTGTGGGGAAGGCTGTAGTTTCCGCTCCCGCTCTGCGTGGGAAGTGAGTGCGTGCCACCAGTCGGGCACACCGAACCTGCGACGGCGGGGCCGTAGAACAAGCCTTGGCACTTGTCGCACCAGCGCCACTCGGGCTGCCGGCTGGGACTTGGTGGCGCATTGTGCGGCAAGCTGTAGTTGCCGCTTCGGCTCTGCGCCGGGTCGGCGTGCGTGCCCCCGGCCGGACAGCGTGAGGTGGCCAAGCCCACCCCGAAGAACAACCCTTGGCACCTGTCGCACCAGCGCCAGTCGGACTGCATATAGACCACCGGGGTGCCACCATCGGTCATCTCGACCTGCAAGTAGATCGAGTAGACGCCGCGGAGATACGGGTCGTCTGCATAGACCAGCTCGCGGATCCCGTTGCCGTGTCCTTGTGGATTGCTCGTGGCGAGGTAGTCCGCGGTCTCGGTGTTCAGTGCGATCGTCACCGGATTGAACAGTGAGCCGTTAGGGTTCGCCGGGTCGCGCTGCAGCCCGATCGGTCGCCGCATGGATTGTCCCAGTGGTGACCAGAGGCCCGCCAAAGTGGCGAAAGTCTGGATGCCGAGCGAAACGGCGTCGAACACCGGCTTCGAGATCGGCCAGATCTTGCCGAAGATCTCCTCTGCGCGGTCGCCGTACTTCTCGTCAGTCTGCTTCTGCCAGTCGAGCCAGCCGTCCCAGGCGCCAGCACCCGGATCCCACTCCCAGATCGTTGGCGTGAGGAACACCAGGCGGTTCGAGGGCAACTCCCCCTCCCAAATCACGTACGGCGGAACGCGCAGCGTCGTGTTAAGGCTGTCTTGGCGAATCATCGGCCGGTCCCAGGGGAACTTGTCACCGCTGACAATGCCGCCGCGATCGGATGCGGAGCCGGCCTGAACTCGCCCGGGCAATTGCCAGGTGTCGCCCATCAACTCGCTCTCGCTGTTTAAGTTGTCGAGCACCGTCCCCTTGTCGTCTACAACCTTGGTGTTGACCGACAGGAACACCTCGTCGTGCTTGCCGTCCCAGTTGAAGACATCATCCCACGTTTCGTTGTGGCACCAGAAGCCGTTGATCGCAACGCGATATCTCGAACCTGACATGTCGACCATCCCGCGGGGAAGTGTGATCGAAAGGGGCGCAGCCCAGAAGGGAGGCTCAGCGTGCCGTACGGCACTCCTTCTCGCATGGCTCCCGCAACGATTGTGGCCATGCCCCGTCACCATCTCGTCACGGGCACGTCACCGCGTCTCGAGCTTCAGGCACTCGGCTACACCGTCACCCTCGAGTCGGGCGCTTGACCCTGTTCAGCAGGGGTCTTGAATCAGGCGACCTGTGGGACACCCGATCGCGCCAGGTCTCGGTAATCTCTTCTGGTACGAGGACTCCGTAATCTCCTCTGGTACGCAGTCTGGGCGGGAGGTATCAGCTTCGGTCGTGTGCTGCTGGCCCGGGATGCCCGGGGACCGGGTGACGGCGGTGATCGCCGGACGCTTGGTGCGGGCTCGTGGTGCCGACCTCGACCGACTGCGGCTGGTCGTCGGCCGTGCCACCGAGCTGTCGGTCGGACTGGCCGATGCTCGCTCCGGCCGTCCCATCTGCTCACTCGCTCCAGCGGTACTCGGCGGGCAGGAGCATCCGAGCTACGGAGTCCCCTGACTCGTCCGAGCGTCTCCTCGGCCAAGCGCCGGCCGCCATCCCGACTCGGGCAGCAACCGGGTTCCCGCGACACACCCCCTGGGCCGTCCGGCGAGGACCTGAGCCCGACGTCTGATTGCCGGAAGCCTCCGTGACGGTGTCGTGACGGTCGTCGCTCAGGATTCGTCTCCTGTGCGCCGGTCGGTCCGGGTCGCCCAGCCCAGCCCTGCCTTCGCGGGACGCGGAACTGAACGGGGCCCCGAAGCCGAGCCACCGTGCTGCCGCACCACACGAGGATGAGAGGAGGAGCGGTGGCCAGAGTGTTGTTGCCTGCATTCTGAGGTGATGGGCATGCGTTGGAGGAATCCGGAGAAGGAGCAACTTCGCGCCGAACTCAAGCATCTCGAAGCGATGTATCAGGCAATCGCAGAAGAGTGTGACGATCCTCCCGGGTTAAAGAGTGTCGATCCTTATCTCGACTTCATTCAAAAGAATTGGCGACGAGACATCTTCTCGGCCTGGCAGCATGCATACTATGCCCTAGAGGAGATGGCGAAGCATGTCCCCGATCACCGACTGGTCCAATGGTCCCACTCGTTGCACGCCGAGTTGAGCAACAAGGGAGGGGTCGCGCACTCGACGTCGCTGACCATTGAAGGCCTCCTGAAGACGGTTCTCCCGGAGTCGGCACAGCAGGGAGGATCTACGCCGAGACTTACAAAGCAGCAGCGTGAGGCCTACTACGAGGCGCTTCGCCTGCGGAATCGAGCAGTGATGGATCGCTACTGGCGTCTCGACATCCTGCGGCACCACCAAGTCCTCTTGGCTGCGATAGGTATCCCTGTCCTGATCGTGACGTCGATCATCTTGGCGCTGTATGCCCCTGATCTGTCTGCTCCGGGCCAGGATGCGGTATGGAAGGGCGGACCCATTCCGTGCCTCTTGGCGATGCTGCTGGGAGTTCTGGGTGCAACGGTCAGTGCCGCACAGAGGGCGACGACGACTCCGCCTCATGCGATCATCGAAAGGTTCGGCTCCTATTTCGCATCTGTCTCGCGGATCCCGATCGGTGCCGTCGCAGGCCTTACTGTCTGGCTCTTCTCTGTGTCGTCGGTGTATGAGATCGGCAGTCTTGATGTGCCCAACCTCCTCCTGGCCGCCTTCGCCGCCGGTTTCGCTGAGCGCTTGATCGTCCAGGGCTCCAGTTCGTCGGTCCTGGGCGGCGGTGATGCAACCCAAGGGTCTGGTTCGTCGCTCCTTCGCGGTGGTGATTCCGCCCAGGGGAAACGGGGGTCCGACGGCGATCGTGGGTGATTCTCCTGCGGTCGGTTGTCGGCGCGACATCTCGCCGCATCTCCGCGGGCTCCGAGCGCACTGCGGATACGTCCTACTTGGATGACAGCGCCAAGGTGGTGCGTATAGGGCCCTCCGGAGCCTTTGAGGAGCATGTCGGGCTGGGATCCCTCGCACGGAAGTCTTTGAGCGACTCGTCCCCTGCGGCTGAGTCGCTCAACTTTAGGGTCAGCATTCCTCGAACGGCCATCGGTCTGCATGGACGGACCTCGCGAGACAGTGCACGTAGGGCTGCTTGGCGTCTCGCTTGGGAGGGTTCCTGTGGACGTGATGCGCGTAATGCAGCACGTGCTCAACAGATACAGGAGCGACTTGCGCGCACGGCAGGTCCGCAAGAGGATGAGTGCCTGTGGCCTGAGAATTGGCGGCGGGGCAAAAGCTGATGTCTCCCCCGGGGGCTGTCGTGACATCTTACCTGGACTTTCCGCTTCGCCTGTCCGCGGAGTCCTCCCTGCCGGTCGGCCACTATGTCGTGGAGTTGGACGCGGGGATGTCGGGGCGCGTGATCAGCAAGGTCGAACTCCCCGAGGAGGTCTTCGTCTGGACTCCCCATGGCGACTTGGTCGTTCCAGCAGCCCGGGACCTGGCTCTTGTGGCGCCGACCACGGATCGGCGCGTCGACGTGCGTGAGTTGGGCGTGCGGTTGTTCGAGGCGGTCTTCAGTGGAGGTCTGCGGCAGGCGCTGGGTGATGCCGAGGCGCGGGCCCGTGCGCAGGCCCGGGCGGGCGTACGAATCGTTCTCCGCTTGCCGCCCGAGCGGCCGGAACTCATGGCTCTGCCATGGGAGCTGATGCTGGACGCTGTCCAAGGTGTACCGATGGCCAGCCGCAGATCCACTCCTGTAGTGCGGGAGATCTACCGGTCCACCCGAGTCTCGGAGGTCCAGATGCCCCGAGAGCTGACAGTGCTGGCTGTTGTGGCGCAGGTCGTCGGCCTCCCGGAGGTGAGCGCCGCGCGCGAACTGGAAGCGATTCGCCGGTCGTTCTCCTCCGCGGAGATCCTGCGGGGCGCCACCCCCTCGGCGCTGCGTCGCCGGCTCAAGGAAGGCCCACCGGTCCATGTCGTTCACTTCATCGGTCACGGAACCCCTGAGGGCCTGTTGCTGGAGTCAGAGGACGCCCGGCCCGCCCCGGTGTTCGGTGCGGACGAGCTCGGCGGCCTGCTGCACGGGATGACCCAAGCCGGCCCCGACGCTGAATCCCACCTGCGGTTCGTCGTCCTGAACGCCTGCCACGGGGCCGCCGTCGGCGCCACGGGCGCCTTCGCCAGTCTCGCGGACGGGCTCGTGGGACAGGGGGTGGCCGCCGTTGTCGCCATGCAGTGGGCCATCCCGGACGACATCGCAGTCCGCTTCGCGGACACGCTGTACGCCAGGCTGGCGGGGGGTGATCGACTGGAGGCCGCGGTGGCCGACGCCCGGGCCGGCATGGGCGGTGGGGTGCATGCTGCCTGTCCGGCGCTGTACCTGGCCCGGACCTACGGCGTCCCACCCGGTGGCGAGGCGGCACCGACCTTCCTGCACCTCGAGCCGGATGTCTCGCTCGTCGGGCGCGACGCCGAGGTCACCCGAGTCATGGAGTGCGTGGGTAGGGAGCGGTCTCTCCGAGCTGCCGGTCCCATGGTGTGCGTCGTCACCGGGCCGCCGGGTGCCGGGAAGACCGCTCTGGTCACCCACGCGGCACATCGTCTCGGCGACCGTTTCGGCTTCGCCCGTCTGCAGCTCGATCTCGGCGGGGACTTCCTCGCGAGCGACCCGTCCCGCCCGCTGGTCGAGGTGCTGCGGTTGGTTGGGCAGCCGGAGACGCCGTCGAACGCCGGGGAGCAGCACCGGCGTCTGACCGAGACGCTGCGCGATCGGGCCGTCCTCCTCGTCCTCGACAACGTGACCGCGGCTCGACCGGTGGAGTACCTGCTCACCGCCCTCGGGCCGGCGTGCGCGGTCATCGTCACGACGCAGATGTCGCTGGACTGGCGCGGGGACGTGCGCGTCCTGCCCCTGGCTCCGCTGGGTCCTGCGGAAGCCACGGAGCTGTTCCGCCGCACGGGCCAGCTGCATTCGGTTGATGGCGCCGACGCAGGGCTCGTCGCCCAGGTCACCTCCGCCTGCGACGGTCTCCCTCTGGCGCTGGTCGTGGCGGGGCGGCAGATCGCCGAGCAGACCGTGAGCCTCGCAGAGCTCGCTGCGGAACTCGGGAGTCGTCCGCTGGACCTCCTGCCCCAGGTCGAGGCGGTGTTCTCCGTCGCCTACGGGCGGCTCGAGGAGGCGGAGCGCAGGTGCTATCGCGCCCTCGCCGCCGCCCCCGGGAGCTCCGCCTCGCCGGAGACCACGGCGACGATGCTGCACGTGTCCGTCAGCAGGGCGCGGCGCAGCCTGCACGTGCTGGTTGGCAGACGCCTCGTGCAGCGAACCGGCGACGGACGCTTCCAGGAGCTGGAGCTGCTGCGAGCCCACGCCTTGCAGGTGTCGAGGACCGGTGAGGTGCCGCGCAGGCAGCGCGCGGCGGTGGTCCACCTCGCCGCGGAGTCTGCCCGCAGGATGTTGGCCGTGGACGGTCTGCCGTCGGCGGCCCGGCCATCCGCCGACCTCGTCCTCCCCGGCGGCATGGAGCCGGGAGAGAGCCGCGGGGCCTTCGCGCGGCGGACGGCTGCCCTGGACTGGTTCGAGTCAGAACGGGAGCCGTTGCTGGCCGCGGTGCAGATCGCCGCTGCGCGGGGGTGGTCGGACCTCGCCGTGCAGATGGCCGTGTCCATCAGCCCGTTCCTCTCGCGCCGCTCCTACTGGCTGGACTGGCAGACCGTGGCGGAACGGGCAGCGGCGGTGGCCCAGGCTGCCGGGATCGACGACCCGGAGTTGACTCTCAGCCTCGCCCACGTGCGCTACAGCTTCGGGCGCAAGGCCGAGGCGCGTGCGCTCTTTCAGCGGGCGATGACTCGCTTCCAGGAGCAGGACGACGCCCTGGGTCAGGCTGCTGTGTGCGCCCTGCTGGCCAGCTTGCAGGCAAGCCAGGACGAGCCCGATCTCGCGCTCGAGACGTGTGCGCGGGGGCTGGCGCTCGTCGCCGCTGCGGCGCCGGACGCCGGCTTTCCGCGCTCCCCGGTCCGCGTTGAAGGCGACCTGCTGGCGACCCAGGGCAACGTCTTGAGAGGTACGGGCCGCCTGGAGGAGGCCATGGGCCCAGCGGACGCAGCCCGAGACCGTCATCGGCGCGCGGGTGACCTGCGAGCCGCGGCCCAGGACGATCTGCTGTCGGCAAACATCTCGCAGGCCCTTGGTCGCGCCGAGGAGGCGCAGCGCCTGGCGAGCCGGGGCGTCGAGCTGGCCAGGGAACTGGACGACGTGCCCCTGCTCGCCGAGGGGCTGCGCATCCTGTCCTATGCGTACGGACGGCAGGGGCGCTGGGCTGAGGCGGTGCTCGTCTGCGAGGAGGGGGTCGACCTGCTCCGCAGGCGCTCCGCCGACCGGTGGGCCCTGGCGGTGGAACGGACCGCCCTTGCCCTCGCCGCGACTGGAGCCGGGCGGGGCCTCGATCGAGGTCTGCCGATCGTCGAGGAGACGATCGGCGACTTTCGTGACATGGGCGACGGGGCAGGAGAGGCGTGGGGTCTGCAGATCCGGTGCCGGGCCCTCGCCCAGGGAGACCGGTACGTCGAGGCGGTCGAGGCGGGGGAGCGGGCCCTCGGGCTGCTCGAGGCTCTCGACGCGCCGGCCGGGCTGGCCGACGCGTGCCTGGTGCTGGGGCACGCCCACGCCCGCCGAGGGCACTGGGGTCAGGCCGCAGCACGCTTCCGGCAGGCGGCTGAGCTGCGCACGGGGCTGAGCGCCGCCGCACGACGGGAGGCGCTGGACCTCCTCGCGGAGGCCGAGGGGCGCCTGAGGGCCGAGGGGCGAGGCGTGGACGGTCTCGACGTCCCGTTGTGAGTGCATGGTCTCGCCGTTGCCTGCTTGTGTCTCGTCCAGCTCTCGATGGGCGCAACGGTCAGGCCGTCCGAGGTGCGCGACCCGTCCCCGTGGGAGGGGCGGACGCCTCGGTCGGGGCCTCGACCGACGATGCGGGGCGGGGTCGCGCGAGGTCGGGAGCTCGCCGCGCGTACGCCGATCAGCCGCTCCGCGGAGCGGTCGGTGCTCTGCGTCCGTTCCTGCCCGGAGCGGGACCCGTACGTCCCCGGGCTGACGCCGACGCCCGTGCGACTGGGCCAACGGGGACCTGGCGACGGCGGCTGCCGCAGGAGCCCAGGACGGCCAAGCCACCCGTGATGCCGACCTGTTGCTCGGGACGGTCGAACGGCGGTCGTCTGCCGGTGCCGCTCGGGGCTGTCGGGCGCATCCGCACGGAGACCGCCGGAGTGTGCCCGTGCGGGGGACGGACGGCGGCGCCCGGGTCGGCGGCTGGACCCGGCCAGGCGGTGCCCGCGCATCGTAGTGCCATCCCGTGGCGGGCGAGGGCCGCGCCGGCCGACGGTGGCCGTGAGTCCTCGGTGACGCACCGGTGACGTCGGCGGAGAACGGTGAGGACCTTGCGGTTCGGCGGTCCTCGCCGAGTCCGTGCACTCCGATGCTCCCGTCACCGCCCCAGGAGGCATCTGTGGCACGTCAAGCGCTGGGCGACGTGATCGTCCTCCTCCCGGGGATCACCGGCAGTGTGCTGCAGCGGGACGGCAGGGACGTGTGGGCGCCGACGCCGCGGGCCGTCCTCGCGAGCCTGTGGTCGCTGGGCCGGAGCCTCAAGGAGCTGGAGCTCGACGCCGACCCCGTCGACGCCGACGACCTCGGCGACGGCGTCGTGGCGACGCGGCTGGTGCCGGACGTGCACCTCGTTCCCGGGCTGTGGGGCATCGACGGTTACTCCGCGATCTCCGCCACCATCCGCGGTGCGTTCGACGTCGTACCCGGCCGGACCTTCCTGGAGTTCCCCTACGACTGGCGCCGGGACAACCGGGTGTCCGCCCGGAAGCTGGCGGCCGTCGCTCTCCCCGCCCTGCGCGAGCAGCGGAGGAGCAATCCGGACGCCAAACTCGTGCTCATCGGCCATTCCATGGGTGGACTGGTCGCCCGCTACTTCCTGGAGTGCCTGGACGGCTGGAAGGACACCCGGCTCCTCATCACCTTCGGCACGCCGTACCGGGGGTCGTTGAACGCCCTGGACTTCCTCGCCAACGGTTTCCGCAAGAAGGCCGGGCCGTTCACCGTGGCGGATCTCTCCCGGCTGATGCGCTCCTTCACCTCCGTGTACCAGCTGCTGCCCATCTACCCGTGCATCGATGCCGGCACCGGGATCCTCACCCGCGTCGCCGAGACGCAGCGGCTCCCGTCCGGCGTGGATGTGGCGAGGGCGCACCAGGCCGAGCACATGTTCCACCGCGCCATCGAGTCCGCGGTCGCGCAGCGGGAACAGGAGCAGCCCTACCTCGTCCATCCGATCGTCGGGCTCTCCCAGCCGACGCTGCAGTCCGCACACCTGCGGGACGGACGGCTGACGATGCTGAGGACCTACGAGGGTGAGGATCTCGACGGCGACGGGACGGTGCCGCGCGTGTCGGCGACCCCGATCGAGTACGACGGGCTGAGACCGGACCGGGGCATCTACGCCCCCGACCGGCACGCCGCACTGCAGAACGGACTGTCGATCCGCACCCAGTTGCTCGGCCTGCTCACCCCGGTGATCCGCCCGGAGAGGTTCCGGGACGCCCGTGGGGGCCTGCGCCTGGAGCTCGACGACGTGTACTCGGTCGACGAGGAGATCCCCGTCACCGTCGTGTCCGCGACGCGCCGGGACACACTCGTCGCGACCGTGACGGACGTGGCGACCGGACGACCGTTGATCGGGCCCCTGCCGCTGCGCGCTCACGACGACGAGATGACCCACTCCGGGGAGCTCGGGCCGCTACCCGGCGGCTGCTACCGACTGGAGGTGGCCCCGGCCGGCGGCAGCACCCGCACCGCCCAGCCGGTGCACGGGCTGTTCCTGGTGGTGGCGGACGACGAGCCGGTCTGACCGGGTCGGGAGCGTCAGGCTGGGAGGACTCATGCGAGGCTCCGTTTTCGCCCTGCTGGTCGGCATCAACGACTACGGCGGCCGCGTCAGTCCCCTCGCGGGCACCCATGACGACGTGCTGGCGTTCGAGGCCTTCCTCACAGCCCAGGTGCCGGAGGGCCGGCGGCACGTGCGCCGACTGCTCGACGGCGAGGCGACGCGCCAGGCGGTCATCGAGGGCTTCACCAAGCACCTGTCCGGCGCCCGGGACGGCGACGTCGCCCTGTTCTACTTCTCCGGGCACGGCTCGGAGGAGCCGGTGGCACAGCGGTACTGGGCGCTGGAGCCGACGGGGTGGAACCAGACCCTCGTGTGCTTCGACAGCCGGACACCGGGGGTGCCCGACCTCGCGGACAAGGAGCTGAACCAGCTCGTCCGGGGCATCACTGCGAACGGCGCGCACGTCGTCCTGTGTTTCGACTGCTGTCACTCCGGAGGCGCCAACCGCGCGGGGATTCCGCCGCGGGTGCGGGCGCGCCTCGCGCCGCGCCTGCAGGAGCCGAGACCCGATGAGGAGTACCTCCCCGAGGTTCGGCAGGCACTGGCCGGCGCGGCGCGGGATGCCAGCGCGAGCGCTACGGGGTGGCACGACCTGCCCCCGCACGTCGCCCTGGCGGCGTGCGAGTCGCAGGAGCTGTCGCTGGAACTGCCGATCGGCGAGGAGGTCCGTGGCGTCTTCTCCGCCATGCTGCAGAGAGCGCTCGGCATCCTCGGGCCCGGCGCGAGTTATCGCGACCTGATCGGGGCCACCTCGGCCGCCGTCCGGGACCGAGTCGCCGACCAACACCCGGTCGGCTTCGCCGAGGATCCCGCGAGCCTCGACCAGCCCTTGTTCGGCGGCGCGGTGCGGCTCCGCCGCTCCCGCGTCACCCTCGAGCACGTCACCGGCGCCTGGTGGGTCGACGCTGGGCGCGTCCACGGTGTGCAGCCGCCTCTGGACGGTAGGTCGTCGGTGTTCGCGGTGCTGCCGCCTAGCCCGGCAGTGGGGGACACCGAGGACGAGGGAACGACCCCGCCCGGTGACGGCCGGCCTCTCGGGCACGTCCAGGTCACCGAGGTCGAGCCGGGCCGTTCCCGGGTGGTCCCGACCGGCAGCTGGGCGCCGGCGTCCGGGACCCGGTACCCGGTCGTCCTCGTCGACCTGCCTCTGCCGCCCGCCCGCGTCGAACTCGTCGGCGACTCGCCCGCCTGGGACGCCGTGCGCGACCTGCTGCGCAGCTCACCGCACGTCCGCGAGGGCTCCGACGACCCCGGGCTCGAGGGTGACCGCTTCCGCGTCGTCGCCGGCTCCAGCGGCCTGACCATCACGCGCCCGGACGGCAGCCCGCTCACCGACGGCGTGCCAGCCGACCGGTCGGCAGCGCGGCGGGTGGTCGACCGCCTCGAGCACCTCGCGCGATGGCACCACATCAAGCGGCTCGACAATCCGGTGTCGGCCCTCACCGGTACCGTCACGATGGACCTCGTGGCCGCCGAGCCCGGGGCGCAGGCCCCGCCGCCCGGCAGCCGCGTGCCGTTGCTTCCGGCGGACAACGGCGAGTTCCTACTCGAGTACCGGGCCACCTCGGGTGGCTGGCAGCCGCCGTACGTCTTCGTCTACATCACCAACGGCAGCGACCGCAACCTGTACCTCACGCTGCTGGACCTCACCGACCGCTTCCGCTGCCACGGCCGCCTCTTCCCCGTCGACCTGGTCCCGGCCGGGCAGACGGTGGCCGCCTTCACCGGGAAACCGATCGACGTCACGGTTCCCGACGAGCGCTTGAAGGCCGGCGGCGACACCGTCTACGACTGGCTCAAGGTGTTCGCCTCCGAGGACCGGTTCGCCGCGCAGGCCTACGAGCTGCCGAATCTCGACGGCGTCATCAGCCGCGCCGCAGTCCGCCGGGGAGCGCCCCGATCCGTGCTCGACCGCCTCGCTGTCCGGACCATGACCCGGGACGCCGGGGGAGCCGACATCATCGCCAGGCCGGCGGAGTGGACGACGGCGAGGATGACCCTGCGCACCGTCCACCCCGGCATCGCCAGGGCCGCCCACTGAGCACGGATCCGGTGCGGCTTGACGGGTGAACGGCCCGTCAGGGGCCGAAGTGGACATACGGCGCCCACAGGAGTGGCCGGTCCGGGTGCCTGGCCCGGAGATCGCCGACGGCCGCGTGCAACGCCTCAGCGGTGCGCGTCAGGTTCTGACCGGCCGAGTCGAGACGCGCGTACACGATCTCGGCGACGTCCGGCGCGGCGGCGTCGACGACCGTCCAGAGCGTGCCGATGACGTGCCGGTACCCGAGCAGTTGCATCGCCGCCGCCAGGTGGATGGCCTCGTCCAGCAGGAGGGGGCTGCCGGTCGCGGTCTGACAGGCGGACAGGAACGCGAGCTCGGCGCTGTCGAGGCGGACGCCGATGAGTTCGTCGACGGTGAGCCGTCCATCCCAGAGCAGGAAGGCGCTGCGGGAGGGCTCCGCCTCGTCCTGCAGCCCGTGACAGGCGAAGTGCACCCAGGGATAGGTGCTCAGGGCACGGAGCACGGCGCCGCGGGTCGCTCTCCGGTCCAGGAGCTGCCGTCCGTCCTCCGGAGGCGGGAAGTGCGCGGACAGGACGGCGAGTTCCCGGGGCACCGCCGGCAACGGCGCCATGCGGGGGGTCCGGGACATCCCCACGGCGAGCTGCCGGGGGGCGCCGGTGGGGCCGCTCCTGGCCCGGAGCAGCGCGGCGAGGGTCGGCGTGTAGGAGCTGACGACCCGCGCCGGGACACTCTCGGCGACCGGCCCGTCGGCCGGGGAGACCACGGCGTGCCGTCCGGCGGCGTGGAGGGGGAGGACGGCCAGGGGACCGACCGGGGACCACCACAGGCGTGGGAGGGACTCGTCGTCGCGACCACCCGTGTAGCCCAGGTGATCGAGCACGGGTTGCCCGGCGGTGTCCCAGAGCCACCCCAGGACCCTCAGCGGGAGGTCGTGGTCGGTGGTCGTTGTGGTCGCGGCCAGATCCCGGGAACTGGCGGCCCGCCGGCGGGTGGCCGCCGCCCACAGCCGGCTCATCCGGCCGCCCAGCGGCGCCCCCGGCCCGGGCGGTGTGCGGGCGGCGTCGGCGGAGGTCGTGGACAGGAGGAGGTTCGCCTGGGCCACGGCCGCCTCGTGGGTGAGCTGCGGCAGGTCCACGACGTCGACGCCCGGGGTGCCCGCCGCCGTCACGACCAGGGCGTGACCGCGCCGTTCGCCGGCGACGAGGACGACGACGGGTCCCTGTGCCGCGGCTTCGCGGAGGACCGCGAAGGGGACCGGCGCGAGGAAGTGCCGGAAGCCCTCGACGTTGCGCGCCTGCTCGACCAGCGCGTCCCACTCGATGGCCAGCCTCCGGCGCCGTTCCAACGTCCGGATCTGCTCGTGCCGCGCGGGCAGCGCGTCCTGACCGCCGTCCTCCCCGGTCCACCCCGCCTCGGGGGTCGGCTGACCGAGCTCCTCCCGGATGCGGTCGAGGCGGGCCGCCAGGTCGGGAACCCGTTCGGCGAGGCGCGTCAGGTCGCTGCGCATGTGCAGTGCCTGCGTCCACAGCACCGACCGCGCCTGCTCGAGGAGTTCGACGGCACCGGGCAGGTCTCCGGCCTCCAGGACGGCGCCCACCGCTTCCGTCGCGAGTCCCGCGTGGTCGACGAGGTGCACCTCGCGTGTCCGGCGCTCGAGGCCGTGCCACGCCGCGAGCGGTAGGAGGGTGACGGCGGCCGTGTAGCCGTCGGCGGCCGAACGGAGGTCCCCGGTGTCCCGGGCGAGCCTCCCCCATGCCCGGGCGGCCGTCAGCCGCACCTCCGGAGGGGCGGTGACGAGCACGCTGGCCGTCCGCTCGCAGGTCACGGCCTCGTCGGCGTGGGCGTGGTCGCCGGTGAGGGCGAACAGGGTGCGCAGTGCCCGGCCGAGGTTGTGCAACATGCCGGCACGGTCGGGGTGATCGGTGGGGATGGTCGTCACCGCCTCGCGCAGTCTGGCCACGGCGGCGTCCAGATCGGCGCGTCGGTCCGTGTCCTCGTGGCGCGCGCGCAGAGCCGTCCCCAGGTTGGACAGGCGTGCCGGCCGGTAGGGGTGGTCCGCGGCAGTGGCGGCCAGCGCCGACTCCGCGGCGTCGATGGCCGCGTCGAGGTCGGAGCGGCGGCCGCCGCTGTCGAACCGGGACCGGAGCGCGTTGCTCAGGTTGGTCAGGTACGTCGCCCGGTCCGGATGGTCGCCGGGTGTGGTCTCGACGGCCACCCGGGCCGCCGAGACAGCGGCCTGGATGTCCCGGCGATCGTGCGTGCGGTGAAAGCGGTCGCGCAGGGCGATGCTGAGGTTGGCCTGATGTCCGGCGAGGTCGGGGTGCGCCGGCCCGGTGGTGGCCACCGCCTGGCGTGCGGCGTCGACGGCCGCGTCGATGTCCCCCTGCGCGCCGTGTCTGCGAAACCGCACGGCGAGGACGCCGCCCAGGCCGGCGAGGAAGGTGGCGCGTTCCGGATGGCCGGCCGGGGTGGCCGCGATCGCCCGGCGGAGGGCGTCCACGGCCCGGTCGAGGTCGTCGTCGCTGCCCGACGCCTGGTAGCGGACCCGCAGGGCATTCGCCAGGTTCGCCAGGTACGTCGCGCGCTGCGGGCGGAGCGGCGGGGTCAGTTCGACCGCTGCCTCGAGCGCCGCGATCGCACGGTCCGCATCCCGAGGGTCGTCCAGGCGCTCGTATCGGCTCTGGTGAGCCACGGCGAGGTTGGAGAGGCGAGCGGGCCGGTCAGGGTGGTCGGCCGCGGTCGACTGGACCACCCCTTCCAGGACGGCTATCGCCTCTTCGAGGTCCTCGGGCCGCCCGGTACGTTCGTAGCGGCTGTGCAGCGCGTTGCCGAGGTTCTCGACGCAGCTCAGGTGGTGCGGGTGGTCCGGCGCGAGCCCGGCTCGGGCCTGGCGCAGGCTGGCGATCGCGTCGTCGAGCACCCGGGGCTGATCCGTGGTCTGGAAGCTGCGCCATTGTGCGACGCCGAGGTTGCACAGGAACGCAAATCGGTCGGGGTGGTTCGGGGGCCTGAGGGCGGCGGCGTCCCGGAAGGCGGCCACGGCCGCGGTCAGGTCGGCGGGGTCACCAAGTCGGTCGAACCGCGTCAGCAGCACGTCCCCGAGCGCGGAGCGGGCCATCCCCCGGTCGCGCGCGCCGGCATGCTGGGCGGTGGTAGCGGATCTTGCCGCGTCCAGGGCCGCGGCAAGATCCGCCTCATCGCCCGTGGCCTCGAACCTCGCGGTCAGGGCGCCGGCGAGGTTGGTCAGCCGGCGGGCGAGCATCGCGTGGTCGGAGGGGGTCTCGCGGACGGCGCGGCGCCCCGCCGTGATCGCTTCGTCCAGGTCCTTGGTGTCTCCGACCAGGGTGTAGCGCGTGACCAGCGCATCGGTGAGATTCGAGAGGACGCGGCCGCGGTCCTCCTGACCGAGCGGGGTCCGGGCCACCGCCTCGCGCGCGACCTCGACACTCTCGACGAGGTCCTCTTCCCGCCCGATACGGCCGGCGCGCGTGGACAGGGCGGCGCCGAGGCTCGCCAGCACGACCGGCCGCTGCGGATCGTCGTCGCCGAGGAGCGTCAGGGCCTCCCGGAGAACGGAGATGGCGGCGTCCAGCGCCGGTAGGTGGTCCCGGGACTCGTGCTCATCGAGCCGGTGCGCCGCCAGCCGGAGTCTCCGACCGACATCGTCCACGGGCGGACCTCCTGACCCAGGGCCCGGCTGCGCCGGACCGGGGAAGCACGAGGGTCATCCCAGCACCGGCGCGGGATCCCGAGAAGGTCCCCGGCTGCGGCCGGTCGACGGCTCCCGACCCGGCGGCCGCGGAGGTGGACCTGGCTGCAGCAGTCCTGGTGGGACGGATGTGACGCCGGAGCTCGGCTCAGCCCGGTCGCCACGGGCGGCCTGGCCGGTCGCTCGGAGCGACGGTGGGCCGTCGTCACCGCCACCGGCCGGACGCGGTGCACCCGGGCGGCTGCCGCGGCGGGGCGTGGGTCGGGGCCGTGGAGTATCCCGGGGACGGTCGGTGGCGAGCCGGATCACACTGGTCGACGCCATCGTCGCGACGAGGTGGTCCGGGCCCCGGTGGCGGGCCGAGCGCGTCACCGGCACCGCGGTCGGCGGCGCCGTGCCCTCGCCCACCTGCGTCCTTGGTCTAGCGTCCGGGCGGCCTGCGGAGGTCACCTCTGTCGCTCCGGACAGCGTCTCCGCCGTTCACTCGGAGGCGCCATTGACTTCATCAGGTCGGGGGAGTGCACTCACGGATCGTCACGGAACAGCAGGAACATCCTCGATCGGCGGCGGGAGATGACCGTCCGACCCGGGCAGCCCCGCTGCCCGACCGACCCCTGCGAAGGATGGCCGTGACCGACGACCGAAGTGCGGCGCTCCTCGTACGGGTCTGGCTCGAGGACGGGACAGAGCAGTTCCGGGCGCGCGTGACCGCGGTTGGGCTGGACGTGTCGGAGGAGGATCGCACCGTCGCTCTCGCATCGTCACCGCGTGAGGTCGTCGATGCGGTCGGTAACTGGCTGGATCGTTTCGTCCGTTACGGAACGGAAACGGATTGACACGGAGACGGAGTGCTCCGAGCATTTCGAGCCGAGGCCTGCGCCTCGTCGCCCCTCAGCCAGAAGGTGCCCCAGGGGGTGGTCCCGCCGTGTCTGTCGCCCTGACCCCGCGGATCTCGTTGCTCGACGGATTTTCCGTCCACTTCGGTGAGCGAGCCGACCAGGAACCGGTCGGCGACCTCCCGCGAGGCGTCCAGCGCCTGGTGGCCCACGTCTGCCTGTCCGGTCGACCACCGCGGGCCACCATCGCCGGACAGCTGTGGCCCGACGTGCCGGAGGAACACGCGCACGGCAGCCTCCGCTCGGCCCTGTGGCGCCTGCACCGGGTGGCTCCCGGGCTGGTGCATGCGTCCGGCAGCGTGCTGTCGCTGGCCGAGGGCGTTCGGGTGGACGTGCAGGAGCTCGGGGACTGGGCCCGGCGGGTCCGCGACCCCTCGTGCCCCCTGGCCGAGGTCGACGTCCCCGAGGTCGGGCTGCGCGGCGAGCTGCTGCCGGGCTGGTACGACGACTGGGTCCTTCTCGAGCGGGAGCGGCTGCGGCAGCTGCGCATGCACGCGCTCGAGGACGTCGCCACCCGGTTGGCGGCGGCCGGGCGGTACGGCGATGCACTCCAAGCGGCCTACGCCGCCGTACGGGCCGAGCCGTTGCGGGAGAGCGCTCATCGTGTGGTCATCCGCGTGCACCTAGCGGAGGGGAACGCCGCCGAGGCGTTGCGGGCGTACGAACAGTTCCGGGTCGTTCTCGCCGACGAGCTGGGTGTGCGCCCGAGCGAGAGGATGACGCATCTGGTGGCGGGGCTGCGCCCCGTGCCGCAGCCCGCCACGGGCACGTGGCGACGCCGTGTCCAGGACACCGGTGTGGCGGCTGGGTGCTAGTGGCTCCGACGACCGGTGGACCATCGAGGCGGATCCGATCTGAGAACCGACCTAGCCGGCCGCGGCCTCCCCGGTCAGGAGCGGCCACATGCCGGGACAGACGGCCGCCGGGTCGCGGCGATGCGTCGCTGCGGCCGCCCGGGGCTCTGAGCGCGCGAGCAGAGGCAGGGGGTAGGTACTCGCCACGGTGCGAGTGAGGGGAAGCGGCACGGCCCATCGCCGCCGCGCGAGGCTGTCGAGACACAGCTTGTCGTGCCCGGTGACCGGGCAGCCAGCTCGGATCGATCCCGGTGCGCCCGTGAAGTGCTCCTGTCGGTGCGTCTCTCCACGGGAGGATCGGGGACCCGGACTGCCGCTTGTGCAGCTCCGTGTCACGGTCCGTACGCCAATCGGAGCGCGTCGCACCGGGGCCTCGTCGGGTGAACCCAGGAGCATCGCGACCCTTCCGGCTTCCTCTGCCCGCAGACGGGTAGAGGCCAGGAGCCACCGCATGACCTCCGCGGTAGCCCTCCTGCGGATCCGGCATCTCGATCGTTCCTGCCAGGTGGGGGCGACGACTGATGCGTGATGCGTGATGCGGGCAACTGCTCCGGCGAGCCGGCCGTTCCCAGCCCGGCACAGCGCGCTCGCCGAGCACGTGTCTGTGGACGCCGAGCACCCAGGACCCGGCCGATTGGCAGCCGCGCCCGCTGGCGAGGGGGTCGCCGCTACGTCGAGGTCGCGCCCATGACGAGGGTCGCACGCGTTCCGGATCAGGTCTGCACGATGGTGCCAAGCGGTTCGGGCTGCACGTAACCCGCCGTGGTCACCCAGTCGTCCCAGAAGTACGGGGCGCCGTTGATGATCACCCGATCGAAGTACCAGTCGGAGCGAAGGCCGGACGGCTCGAAGTAGACGTAGACGGCTTCGATGGTCCCGAGGGACGGCAGTCGCAGCGAGAAGTGATCGGCGGCTCCGCGCTCGAAGTCGTCGTGTGCGTCGTTGTCAAGCTCCTGCCAGCCGGAACGCACGAGTCGGCCACCCAACAGCCCATCCATCCAGATCCAGACGTTCCCGTCCGTTCCGGCGCCATCCACGTCACCGGTGAAGACCGTGATGTCGTAGTCCTGGTAGGTGGTGCTGTCAGCCGCTTCCGGAGCACCGTCCGACTCGCGCGTCCGCTGGCGCGCCGGGGCGGTACCCGGCACTGGAAGATCCTGCTTGCTCATCCTGGCCATCAGGCGGCACCTTCCCCCGGTTCCTATCCGGAGAGCCTCCTCGTCCAGCGTCACGGCGCCGTCTTCCCGGTGTCACTTGTCCACTGACGTGCGCAAGGACGGACACCGGTGGTGTAACCACGCCGATGTACAGCCAGCGCAGCAGCGAGCCCTGCACCGCCCGTGGTGTCGGCGCCGACTCGGGCGTGCACGACCGTGGCGATCCGGGCCGGCGCAGCGACCGATCCTCCTGCCCGCGTGGTCCGCCCAGTTGCCTGGTCACACGGCCTCGGGCATCGGTTCCCGTACGACCGCCCCGGCATCCCCGGCGGGTCGGTGCGAGGGGGACGCAGGCGAGGGGGTCAGTCAGCGTCGGTGATGCTCACCCCGATGGGGAAGTGGTCGGAGAAGCCGTTCTCGTCGACCGCCTTGCCCATCCCGCCGAACGGCTTGGGCCGTCGGTACGGTCCTGCGGCGAAGGTGCCCGGCATCCGGACCACCTCGACGGAGGTGGCGTCGACCCGCAAGCGGGCGCTGCCGGCAGCCATGTTCGCGTTGGTGAGGAACTGGTCGAGCACGTGCGGTTGGTTGTCGAAGTAGAAGGTGCCGTCCGGCTCGCCCGCGGTGGACCACATGAGGTTCCACAGCCGGGGGACGTCGGCGGTGATGACCTTCTGGCGTTGGCGAGTGCTCAGGGCATGGACGACCAGCGAGGCGTCGAACGGCTCGTCGTTGAAGTCGCCCATCACCAGGACCGGCGTCTGAGCGCCGTGGACCTCGCGGGCGCGCTGGTGGAAGTAGGCGAGGGTCTCTCCAGCGATGTGGCGGTACCCGGCTGATTCGAACTGGCCGTCACTGCGGGAGGGCCAGTGGTGGCGAAGACCGTCCAGGTGCGTCCGGCCCGGGTGCGGAAATTGACCTGCAGGATGTCGCGGGTGGCGGTGCGCCGCATAACGACGTGGAAGAAGGTCTCGCCGTCCGGCACGGCGAACAGCCGCGGGTCGTAGAGGAAGGCCACGTCGATGCCGCGGGCGTCGCGGGTGTCGGCGTGCACCACGCGGTAGCTCCGAGCGGGCAGCAGCCGTTCGACGGCGGCGACCAGCAGGTCGAGAACGAAGCGGTCTTCCACCTCGCACACGCCGAGCAGGTCGGGCGCGCGACCGGTGTTCATCTGGGCGATGACTGACGCGAGCTGGCCGACCTTCCGGTCCCGCAGCCGCGGTGTCCAGCCGACGATGCCCTCGCCGAGGGCCCGGCGGACCTTGTCGCTGCGCCGGTCAGCGGGGCGGCCTCCTCGTCGAACAGGTTCTCCAGGTTCCACCAGGCGACGTAGTACATCGACGGCATGGCAGGTCCTTTCCGTGGCGCCGCCATCACCGCAGGCGGTCGGGCAGGCAGTGAGGGCTGCTGGGGCAGCTTGCACAGACCCCGGGACCCCCTGGGGACCTCCGCGCCCGGGCGCCGGACCGCCCAGATCGGTCGTCCCGGTCGAGGCAGCACAGAGACGAGCGCACCTGGTTCCCGGAGCGGCGTTCCCCGTCCGGTTCCCCGTCGTGCCCCTGCTCGCGTTCCTGGGTGAGACGGTGAACGGCGTGGATGCGTCGCTCCCCATCCCGGCCGGCGAGGCGGTCGCCGGGTGCCGGGCAGCCCTCGTCGACGGTCTGAGGACCTCAGCGAGCGCGATGCATCTGCTTGGTGGACTTCGGGTTGACCGTGGCGACCGGTCTCAGGGCGTCGAGGGCGCCGCGCGTGGCCCGCGTCGAGACGAACCCCGGCGACAGAACCTGCACGCTGGATGCCCCCTCGTCCCGCAGGCGCTGGGCGACCTCGTCGGCCGTGTGGCCCTCGTGCGGCTCCAGGAGGGCGTCGATCTCCGCCTCCGGACCGCCGAACACCCAGTCCCTCTCGTTGATGGTCACCACGGGACCTCCTGACTGCGGCCGGACGGATCGGAAATCCGCTGGCCCCCCGAGGTTACGGGCCACGAAGAGCCGCCGCGATGTCCAACTTGCCGACGCCGTAGACGGGATCCCACGGGCCCACCCCTGTGTGCAGGTCGCGTCGGGCGCTGCGGCGGAGCAGGTCGTGCACGTCCGCGAGGGTGCGGCCCGGCTTCTGCTGGAGGAGCAGGGCGACGGCCCCGGTGACCATCGGCGCGGCCATGCTCGTGCCGGCGAGCGTGAGCAGCCGGTTCGGCGTGGCCGCCACCCGGTCATCGGCGGCCTTCCGGCTGCCCTGGGCCAGCGCCGCGGTGATCATCTGTCCCGGCGCGGAGACGTCGGGCTTGGCTCGCCCGTCGCGTGTGGGGCCGATGCTGCTGAAGGGGCTGGACCGGCCCGTCACCAGCCGTGGGTCTCCCATCGGTCCCGAGTCGCTGGGCCAGACGCCCCGGGTGGCGTGACTGGCGACCGCCACGCAACCGTCCCCCGTGGCCGCGAGGCCGACCGTCCGGGCGTTCTCGACCAGTCGGTGCGCCCGGAAGGTGGCGAAGCCGCTGTTGTGGAACCAGCCGTCCAGGCGGCCGATCGTCGCGGCGTGGCAGGTCACGCGCAGCCGCCACCCGCGGAGTTCGGCGTTGCCGGCCTGCCCCGGGACGTCGAGGGCGATCTGGTCCTGGATGAGGTTGGCGGGCGCATAGGGCTGTCGGGCCAGGTCGATCGAGACGGAGGCGGATCGCCGCCGGAGGGCTTGCCCGTTCGGAGGCCCTGGGAGCACGTCACCGTTCGGCGTGACCAGGGACACGGCGAACTGGTCCACCGCGGGATGCCAGAGGGTGAGCACCACGAAGGCCGTGCCGTCGGGCTGGCGCTGCAGGTCGAAGGTGGCCTCCTCGACCTGCCCGGTGTGGAACCGGCCGCCGATGTGGATGTCGTCGGCGCGCTCGTTGCCGGCGGACACCACGATGATCCTCCCGGGCCCGGTCAGTTGGGCGTGCAGGCGTTCTTCTGCGTCGGTGCCGTCGTGCGCGCCGAAGTGGTGGCCGAGGCTGAGGTTGACGACGCACGGCCGACCCCTGGCCTTGACGAAGACCCAAGACACGGCGGTGTCGGTGTCCCGGAAGTTGGTCTTCACCAGCAGCAGCCGCGCCCCCGGAGCGACTCCCTCCAGGGCGCCGAAGCGGGACCCTGCGGCGATGGCAGCGACGTGCGTGCCGTGGCCGTCGTCGTCCGCGCCGGGCCCTCGGCCCTGGGCCCACGCCTGCTCGAGTTGGGCGGTGGTGAACTCCCGCGGGCGCGCCTGCGTCTGGTCGAGCAGTCCCTCGACCCGGAGCCGACCGGCGCCGTCGCGGAACATGGGGTGCGAGAGGTCGAAGCCGGAGTCGATGATCCCTACGAGTACGCCGGCCCCGTCTTCGGCCACGGGCCGCGGGCCCGGCTGCGGCGCTGCCAGGCCGATGTCCGGCAGCGCCGCATCCAGGTGCACCTGGGCCAGCTTCTTGGTCTGAAGGCGCTGGACGTCCGGTCGCTGCGACAGCCGGGCCAGCGTGGCCACGTTGGCGCGCACGGACAGGAAGCTGTCCGACAACTCCTCGACCTCGGCGTCGGCACTCATTGCCTGTGCGACCTCGGACGCGTTCGCGGTCTCGACGATGGCGGCGGCCGGCGGGCCGGTCACGCTCTCCGGCGACTCCTCCGGTTCGGCGGTCGTGATCCCGGCGGCGCGGGCTGCGGCCACCCGGGCCCGCAGTCCGGGTGGCTCGTGGGCCTGCAGGCTCAGCGAGATGGACGCCTTGGTTAGCAGCGGGAACGTCTCAGTGGCCATGTCCGACCCTCCGGTGGGCGTGCCCGGCCATCGTTCCCCCGAGCTGTCACGGCTCCGTCACCTGAGTCCCGACGCCCGCCACGGGCGACAGGCCCTGCGGCGGTCACCGCGGACGTCACGGCCCTCGGCATCCCGGCACCCACCACGGCGGCTGGCGGCGCTTCGACGGCACGGAGCAGGCGACCCGAACGCCACGGTGCTCGATCACCGCCAGGGGTGGCGTTGCGACGGCACGGGAAAGGACAGGTCAAGCCGCGACGTCCGCCTCGCCCTGCTGAGCTTCCTCGGCGGGCAGATGACCGCAGCGGTCGTCCGGAGCCGGATCCGGGCCGATCGGGACCGCCTCAGCAGGAGCGGCACCGCCTCTGGGGCGGCTCAGGGCTCGGGCGACGGACGGCGCCGCCTGACCCGGCGGACGGGAGGTCAACGCTCCGCGGGACCCCGCGGTCGAGGGCACCCGCACGACCGTCGAGCTGCGGAACGGCTGGCAAGCGCGAGCGCCCGGCGACGGACCGACGTCGTCGAGCGCGTGTCGACTCGCGGTCTCCTCAGGCACCCACCGCGTGATGGAGCCCCTGGGGGAGCAGGGGCCTGCCACTCCCGCCGCACATCCGCAGCAGTGCCACGAGCGAGGCCGACGGCTCGATACCGAGTTCCCTCCTCAGCACGGTGCGATAGGCGGCGAGACGGTTTCGCGCCTCGTTGACGTTGCCCTCGGCGAGATGGGCCTCGATGAGCACCCGCTGGCCGCTCTCCCGCAACGGTTCGGCGCTCACGGTCACCAGCGCCGCCTCCACCGCCTCGGCGAATCGTCCCTGCCGCACCATCTCGCGGCTCAGCTGCTCCATGGCGTGGAACACGCGTTGGCGTAGCCGCTCGCGTTCCAGCAGAACCCAGTCGTCGTACCACCCCGGCAACATGTCGAAGGAGTCGATGTCCCAGGGCATGACGGCCAGGTCCTGCGGGCTGCTGCTACCGGAGATCACCCGGGCAGCCCAGTCCCCGAGCAGGTGGACGTCGACGCACACCTCGTCGTGCAGGCGCAGGGAGGAGGCATCCGCCCGCACAAGGCTGATCCCGGCACCATTCAGTCGCCAGAGGGCAGACCTGAGGTTGCCGGCAGCGCGCCCGTCATCCACGGTCGGCCACAGGCAGCCGGCCGCGTACCGGCGGTCCACCGGACCGCGATGGAGGGCGAGGAACGCGACGAGGCGCTTGCCGCCGTCCGCGATCTCCCAGGTGCCCTGACCCTGGCTGACGTAGGGCCTCGCGATCAGATGGACGAGAGGACCGCGGCGCCCGTCGCGCGCGTTCGCCAGCGAGTTGACCAGGCCGAGAAGCATCTCCACCCCCGGGGGTGACGGCCGCCATCTTCCAGCCGCGCGAGACGCTAACGAGCCCTTCGTCACCGCCGCGTCACGGTGGCGTCGGCGCGCGGGCACCGCCGACCCCGGTCGCCATGCCGGCCAGGAAGTCGCGGACCAGCCTCAGGGCGTCCTCGATGTCGCCCGTCGCCCACGTCCGTTCGGTGGACGGGTCCTCGGTGTCGTAGCGCGCCCGGATCCTGATGACCACGCCGCCGTCCTGCACCCAGACCCGCAGGATGCACACCCCCGTCCGATCGGGACCCGACGCCACGGGCACGACCGTGCCAGCCGCGCGACACCCGGCCGTCACCGTCCCGTTCCCGGTCGCACGACGGGACGGTGGCTCCTGCGTGACGGGAGTGCAGGGGCGCCGAGGGCGTCCGCGGTCGGAGGACGGGCGGTGCCGAGCCCCTTCCTCCGGCCCGATGACACGGGGTCCTGCGCCACGTGTCGAGCGGCCCGACGTCGGCCGGTTCCCGGGGCGAGGACCGGCCGGGAACGCGTTGACCGGGGGGAGGCCCAGGGCCCTCCGTGAGCCGGGGCAGCCGCATGACGCGTCCGCCTCCCGGTCCCCGGCCCGTGGGCTGCGCGGCAGGCACCCGGATCTCCCGTCGCCGGCGCGAGCAGCGGGAGGCGCCCGGGCGCCCTCGCCGTCCTGTCGCCACCCCGTCGCGGCGGACGCAACGGCGGGGTGACGGCCGGGTGACCCCGCCGTCGGACAGTCGGGCCCGTGCGATCGACCGGCCGGACCCGAGGCTGACGTGGCCAGCCACCGCGCCATCGAGGCCACCTGCGAGGCGGTGGTCGGGCTGCTGCGGGACAACTACCCGGAGGACCTGGTCGAGCCGCCCCTGCAGTTCTCGGTGTTCACCAAGGCGCAGTTCGCGAAGGGGCTGGGGGCCGGCGTCTCGCTGTTCCTCTACCGCGTCTACCTCGACGGGACCGAGCGGGCGCCGGAGGGCCGGATGTTGCCCGACGGTCGGCGGCAGTTCCCGCACATGCCCGTCCAGCTGCACTTCCTGCTGACCGCCTGGGCCGCGCACGCGTCCCTCCAGCAGTACCTCACCGGCTGGATGATGCGGGTCGTCGAGGACCACCCCGTCCTGCCCGCCGGGCTGCTCAACCGGCGCTACGACGAGTCCTCCCCGGTGTTCTGGCCGGAGGAGACCGTCGAGCTCAGCGTCGCGCCGCTGGACTCCGAGGACCTGTTCCGGTTGTGGGACCTGATCGGCCCCGACAGCTACCAGCTGTCGGTCCCGTACCAGGCCCGAGGCATCCGCGTGGAGTCCGGGCGCCTGCTGGAGGACCAGCCGGGCGTGCAGGAGCGCGTCCAGCGCCACGTCCCGATCGGATTCCCGCGGTGACCCGGGTGCAGGACCAGGGGCTGGAGACGGTCGGGGTCGCCACCCTGCTGGGGCTGGCCTTCCACGACCTGCTGACGGACACGCGGGTGGTCGAGGGTCTGCTGGTGACCGCGTCCCCGGTGGGGGGTGGCCGGACGAGCCGCGCGTTCCGGACGCGGTCGGGTGCCTACGCGTTCCGGGCTCTCGACGGGATGCGGCCGGTGGAGTTCACCACCGGGGACGAGCTGGGGAGCCTGGTCCCGGCACGGGAGTTCCACGTCGCGGTCGTCGACACCAGGGCCCGGTTCCTCCCGCTCGTCCTCACCGTCGCCGTGCCCACCGTCGGGCTGGTGACCCTGGCCCTGCCGGGCGCCGGCAGCCTACCTCCCGAGGAACACCCGATCTACATGTTCAGCGCGCCCACGCGCGCGCTGCCCGGGTCGTTCGCGACCGTGCGCGCCCAGCTCGCCGACCATGCCGACGGGACACCGGCCGCGTTCGCCCGGGTGGAGGTCGTGACCGATCCCGACACGCCTGCCCGACGTCGCCATGTGGGCGTGGCAGGCGAGGACGGCGCGGTGCTCCTGCCCGTGCCGTACCCCCGCTTCGGCAGTGCGCCCGACGGCGTCGGTTCCGTGCCTGCCGCCGGGACGCGGGGGGATCCCCCGGCGGCGAGGCGGTGGCCGCTGCGCGTCCGCGTGCACCACCAGCCGGACCTGCTGACCCGCCCGCCCGGGGCGCCCGCCCCCCTCCTGCCCGGGATCCTCGCCCAGCCGCCGGGGCGGATCTGGGAGGTCCGGGACGGAGCGCCGGCCGCCGCACTGGACGCCTCGCTGCGCTACGGGGCCGAACTGGTCCTCCGCACCGCCGGGGATCCCCGGTCACGCCTGCTCGTCGGGACACCGGCGCCGTGAGAAACCGTGGAGGGACCTGAGGACATGCCCGAGTACCTGGCGCCTGGCGTCTACGTCGAGGAGACGAGCTTCCGGCAGAAGTCGATCGAGGGGGTGAGCACCAGCACCGCCGCCTTCGTGGGGCCCACCCGCTTCGGTCCCACCTTGGGCGAGCCCGAACTGCTGACCAGTTTCTTGGACTTCGAGCGCATCTACGGCGGCATCGACCCGCTGCACTTCGAGGACGAGGGCCTCACTCCCAATGACCTCGCGCACGCCGTGCGGGGGTTCTACGAGAACGGCGGCTCCCGGCTGTATGTGACCCGGGCCTACACGCCGGAGGCCCGCTCGACCGGGCACGCCCGGCGGTCCATCGGCGACGCCGTCAGCGGGGGGGACGTGCCGCTGCTGATCCGGGCCCGGCACCCCGGCGCGGCCGGGAACGTCGCCGTGACCGTGGGCGTCCGCGCGGGACAGAACATCCTGGCCGAGGACCCCGGCACGGGACAGACGGTCCTGCGGGGAGCGGCGGTGTTCGACACCGTCCTGTTCGTCCCGGCGAACGGCGAGCCGGAGCTGTACTGGGTGGAGGAGCACTTCGACCTGGACCGCCAGCTGGACACCCACCGCCTGCGGCGGCCCGGCGACGACCCGGCAGCCGCGCCGGTGGTCTCTGGCCTGACCGGCGGCGCGGTCCACGTCCTGACGGTCACGGTGACCGTGGGGGCGCTGGGCCGGTTCTCCGACCCGCGCACCTGGGAGGACCTCGCGGCCGATCCGCGCAGCCGCCGTTCCTCCGTGCTGGTGGAGTTCGCTGCCCGGCCCACGCGGCGGTCGGTCGAGCTGTTCGTGCCGATCGTGATCGGGCCCGATCCGCTGACCCTCGACCCGAACCCGTTCGACAACGGCGTCGCGCTGCTGGAGGGCCTGTTGCGCGAGGAACTGGACCGGGAAAGCCTGGCCACGACGGCTGCCGTGCACCTGCGCGAGAGGCTCGTGCCGCCTACCTCGGCGAGCGTCCCGGCGCCTCCCCGGCCGGTCCAGGTCCAGGTCCTGCTGGAGGACGGCAGCGACGGGTGCCGGCCGCAGCTGTCGGCCTACGAGGGGGACGCCGACGAGAAGAGCGGCATCGCCGCCCTGGAGGACCTGGAGGACGTGTCCATCGTCGCCGCCCCGGGGGCAGCACGGAACGGGTTCAGCGACACCTGGCGGTCCACCGCGGAGAGCGTCCAGCAGGCACTGATCACCCACTGCGAGCGGATGCGCTATCGCGTCGCGGTCCTCGACTCCCCGGACCGGGCGCTGGTGAGCCAGGTCCTCGAGTGGCGAGGCAAGATCGACTCCACCCGGGCGGCGTTCTACTACCCGTGGATCACGATCCTCGACCCGGTCACCAACCAGGAGCTCGACGTCCCCCCGTCCGGCTTCGTCGCCGGCGTCTACGCCCGCAACGACGTGGAGCGGGGCGTGCACAAGTCCCCGGCGAACGAGGTGGTCCGCCTCGCCGTGGCCTTCGAGCAGCTGCTGAACAAGGCGCAGCAGGACGTCCTCAACCCCGAGGGGGTCAACTGCCTGCGCTACTTCGAGGGACGCGGCCTGCGGATCTGGGGGGCCCGCACCGCCACGTCGGACCCGGAGTGGAAGTACGTCGCGCTGCGCCGGTACTTCGCCTTCCTGGAGCGATCGATCGACAAGGGCACCCAGTGGGCGGTGTTCGAGCCCAACGGCCGGGCCCTGTGGGGCAACGTGCGACGGACGGTGGAGGACTTCCTCTTCAGCGAGTGGACCTCCGGCCACCTCATGGGCGACGTCCCCGAGGAGGCCTACTTCGTTCGGTGTGACCGCTCGACGATGACGCAGAACGACTTCGACAACGGCAGGCTGATCTGCCTGATCGGCGTCGCCCCCCTGCGCCCGGCCGAGTTCGTGATCTTCCGGATCGGTCAGAAGACGCTCGAGAGCCGGGGCTGAGGAGCCGACGATGGTCTACCGCGACAAGCCGTACAGCCAGTTCAACTTCCTCGTGGACATCGGCGGACCAGCACCCGACACCCCGGCCGGCGGGTTCCAGGAGGTGTCCGGCCTGGGCATGGAGTTCACCGTCGGCGAGTACCGGGCCGGCAACAAGAAGGACAACGCCCCGGACAAGATCAGCGGCGCCTACAAGGTCCCCGACGTGACCCTCAAGCGGGGCGTCATGGGCGACGACGGCCTGTACACGTGGCTGGACGCCGTCCGCAACGGGCGCTACGACGCGCCGCGGACGGTGACCATCGAGCTGCTCAGCGAGGATCGGCAGTCCACGGCCTCGCTGTGGAAGCTGGTCGGCGCGCGGCCGCTGAAGTACACCGGGCCGACGCTCACCGGCACCGGGACCGACGTCGCGGTCGAGGAGCTGGTGCTCGCCTGCGAGAGCATGTCCATGGAGTTCTGAGGTGTCGGCGCTCGCCCTGCGCCTGCCGGGGATCAGCTTCACCACCGACCCGCCGCAGCTGCCCGAGACCCTGCCCCGGATGGACGTCGCGGCCTTCGTGGGTTTCGCCGCGGCGGGTCCGCTCGACGTCCCGGTCGTCGTCGAGGACGTGCAGCGGTTCCGGGAGGTCTTCGGTCCGGACGTGGAACTGGCCCGCGAGGTCGGTGACGCGCGGATGCGGTCGTCCCATCTGGGGCCGGCCGTGGAGGAGTTCTTCCGCGGCGGAGGGCGGCGTTGTTGGGTGGTGCGCGTCGCCGACCGGGCCCGTGCCCACCGGGCGCGGTTCCCGTTGTCGGGCCTGGCCGGGATCGACGTGCTCACGGGACGCTGGACGCTGGCAACCACGCGGGCCCGGGCCGTCGGGAGCTGGGCCGATGGACTCACGGTGGCACCGGTGGCGGAGACGGTGCGGCTGCCGGCGGTCCTCGGGGTCGACCCCGAGCGGCGCCTGCTCGAACTCGCCGCGGATGCCCCGCTGGTCGTGGGTGACACCGTCCGGCTGGCCGTCGACGGGGGCCGGGCGCTCGCTGTGGCGACGGTGGCAACGCTGGTTCGGGACCGTGCGACGCTGGTGGTGGGCTGGGACCGGCTGTGGCTCCTCGAACCGGTCCCGGATCCCCGGGCCCTCCCCGCGGTGGTGCGCGCGGCGTGGGTCACCGCGGGCGGCGAGGCACCGCTGCCCGCGCCGCCGGAGATCGGCCCGGGCCCGGCCGGTGAACCGGTACTGAGCCTTCCGCCCGGTCCGTCGCCCGCCGCCGGTGACCTGATCCGCCTGGACCTGCGGGACGGCGCCGTGCTGGCCGCCGTCGCGGCGGGCCCGGTGCCGTCGTCCGGCACGCTGCCGGACGAGCCGGGGCACTCGGTGGGCCTGACGCGGGCGTGCCTGGTCCGCGGCCCGGACGGCGCGGAACTGCCCCGGGGGCCCTCCGGGACGGCGCCGGTGGCGGAGCGGCTGCGGCTGTCCCTGACGGTGTGGCGGGGCGAGCGCCTGGACGGTCGGCTGGACGGGGCGGGGCTGGACCCGCGGCACCCCCGGTACTGGGCCGCCCTGCCGACCGACGAGGTCCTCTACGGCGCGCTCGCGCCCGTCGGCCCGGGCGGCGCGCGGCGACCGCACGAGCCGAAGGCCCTGTGGGACGACGTCGCGTCCCCCCGGCTGCCGCTGGCGGGCCCGGAGGGTGCCGACCGCGAGCCCCGACCGGACCTCGCATGGCTGCCGCTCGCGGTGGCCGACCGGGCCCAGTGGTCCACGGCGCGGCCATCGCTCGCCGACACCGGCAGCCGTACGCGGCTCGCGCGGGACGGCCTGGCGGAGTTCGGCGCGCACCTGTTCCTGGACCCCGATCTGACCGACGCCGGGACCGCGACCCTGCTCGACCGCGCTCTCGCCAAGACGTCCCTCCTCGACCCGGCGGGCCGGCTGCTGGGCGTGCATGCGCTGCTGCCGGTGGAGGAGGTCACCCTTCTGGCCGTTCCCGATGCCGGACACGCGCGCTGGCACGGCCTCGCCCTACCGCGGCCGGCGGTGCTCTCGGCCCCCCTGCTCTGGCCCCCGGTCGCCGACGGGGGCGCGGCGACCCTGTGGTGGGCCCCGCCCGAGGGGGCGGCCCGGTACGTCGTCGAGTGCGCCCCGCGGCCCGACCTGCGGGCCGCCACCACGGCGCTCGACGGCCCCGCTCCGCTGGGGCCGGCCGCGCCGCCGGACTGGATCCCCGGCGGCCCGGGCGCCGACCGTGCCGTGGGTCTGCGCCTGCCCGGCGCCGGGTGCCCCCAGCGGACGTGGCTGCGGGTGCGGGCGGCGGCGGCCGACGGGACCCTCGGCCCCTGGTCGAACACGGTGCACGGCATCCTGCCGCCCGCGGACTTCGAGGGGTGCGACGAGCCGCCGACCGCTCCCTGGCTGCGCCTCGCGGACGTCCCCGTGGACGCACCGGCGGCCGATCGCCGGCCCGGTGCCCCCCGCCGGCTGTGGTGGGACCCGGAGCCCGGCTCGGCGGCGGAGCTCGAACACTCCACCGACCCGGGGTTCGCCGTGGTCGAGGGGCGTGACGTCGTGCCGAACGGCGGGGAGGCCCTCACGACGGTGCCCGACCGCGACGCCACCTACCACCGGCTGCGCATGCTGCCCGCGGACGGGCGCGGGCCCGGTCCGTGGTCGAACACGGTCGTCGTCCCCGCCCCGCCGCTGCACGCCCAGGTGATCGACCCGGCTCCCGGCGAGGTCTCCGCGGACCTGCTCGCCGTCCACCGGGCCGTGCTCCGGATGGCCGCGGCGCGCGGTGACCTGTTGGCAGTGCTGTCGCTGCCCGAGCACTACCACGAGGACGCGGCGGCCGCACACCTGTCCGCCCTCACGGGCCCGGGGGCCCGGTCCGAGGCGGCCGAGCTGCTCCCCGGCCCAGGGAGCACGGTGCGGCCGCTCGACGCCGGGGAGGCGCACGCGTTGTCCCACGGGGCGCTCTACCACCCGTGGACCGTGGTGCGCGGCGGGTCCGGCGTGGTCGCCACGCCGCCGGACGGGCCGCTGAGCGCCGTCCTGGCGGACACCGCCGCCGTGCGCGGGCCGTGGGCCTCACCGGGCCACCGGCCCCTGGAGTCCGTGGTGGCGCTCACCCCCGCCCTGCCGGAGCCGACGATGACCGGGCTGCTGCGGGGCGGCGTCAACGTCCTGTCCTCCCGGCCCGCCGGGTTCCTGTCGCCGACGGCCCGGACGCTGAGCCAGGACGACGCCCTGTCCCCGATCGGGGTGCGCCGGCTGCTCGTCCTGCTGCGGCGCCTGGCGCTGCGGCACGGCACCGGCTACGTGTTCGAGCCGTTCGGGCCCCGGCTGCACAGCCTCGTCGTCCGGGGCTTCGAGCGCCTCCTGGCCGACCTGTACCAGCGCGGCGCATTCGCCGGGGGGACACCCCGCGAGGCGTTCCAGGTCGTGGCCGGCGACGTGCTCGATCCCGGGGGGGCCGCCGCGGGCCGGTTCGTCGTCGAGCTCCGGGTGGCCCCCGCGCAGCCGCTGGCGTTCCTCCGGGTCCGGCTCGTCCAGTCCGGGGCCGGTGCGCTCAGCGTGACGGAGGTGTGAGGTGTCCGGTCCGTTCACCGCGTTCAACTTCCGCGTCAACGTCCTGCTCGGGGACAGCGGCCGGGACCCGCTCTGCGACGCCGCGTTCGCCGAGTGCTCCGGGCTCGAGGTGGCCGCCGAGGTCAAGACCATCCGCGAGGGCGGCAACAACAACCAGCCGGTCCACCTGTCGGGCCCGGTGTCCTACGGGACGCTCTCCCTCAAGCGTGGGATGAGCAGCAATCTGGACCTCTGGGACTGGGTGGACCGGGTGACCCGGGACGGTCAGCGGCACCTCCGGGCCACGTGCGAGGTGGAGATGCTGGCCGCCGATCGCTCCGGGCCGGTCGCCGTCTTCGTCCTGACCGGGTGCCTGCCGGCCCGGCTCCGGGCCCCGGCGCTGAACGCGCAGACCGGCCTGGTGGCGATCGAGGAACTCGAGGTCGCCTACGAGACCCTCTCCCTGCAGCGGCCGCCGGGAGGTGGGGCGGGTGCCTGACACACCGGCGGTCACCCGGGCCTGCCTGGAGCAGATCCGCCTCGGTGACGGCAACCGCCCGTCGCAGGTCACCGACGCGCGGGCCACCGTCGAGGTGCAGTTCAACCCCGAGTCGCTGAAGGTCACCTACGCCAACACCGTGGCCGGCACCGACCAGTCCGGCGGCTCGGCCATCCAGTTCGTGAGCAAGAGCAGCACGAAGCTGGCCGTCGACCTGTGGTTCGACGCGACGGTCACCCCGGACGTCGCCGACGTCCGCGAGCTGACTCGCCGGGTCAACCACTTCGTCGTCCCGGTCGAGCAGGACGGGGGGCTCGCCCCTCCGGCGGTGCGGTTCCTCTGGGGCTCGTTCCTCTTCGAGGGCGTCATGCAGTCCATGGACGAGTCCCTCGAGTTCTTCTCCGCCGAGGGACGGCCGCTGCGGGCGAGGGTCTCGATCACCATCGCCAGCCAGGACATCCAGTTCCAGATCCGCAAGGCCGCCGCGGGGAGCGGGCCGCCCCCGCCGGGCACACGTCCGCGGGTCCCCGCCGTGGAGGGGCAGGGCCTGCAGCAGATGCTCGGGCGGACCGGCGATCCGTCGCGCTGGGCCGCCGTGGCCCGCGCCAACGGTATCGAGAACCCCCGGATCCTCCCTCCCGGCGCGCTCGTCGACCTGGCGGCCGACGCCGGGGCGTCGGTTCCGTCCGCGTTCGCCACCGTCCCGAGGAGGTAGTGGTGCCCGTCGTCATCAACGAGCTGGACGTGGTCGTCGAGCCGCGCCCCGAGCCTCCGCCGGCGCCTCCGCCGGCGCCGTCGCCCGGTGTCACCGCGCTGGACGTCGACGACGTCGTCCGGCGCCGGGCGGATCGGCTGGCGAGGGTGAGGGCCGACTGACATGTCGACACCCACGCCGTCCCTGTACGCCGCGGCCCCGGCGGTGTCCCTCGACGGGACACCGGAGCCCACGCTCGCCGCCGCCGTGCTCTCGGCCACCGTCGACGACTCGGTCGAGGGGATGCGCCGTTGCGAGCTGGTGCTCGGGAACTGGGGGGCGACCGGCCAGGGGCTCGGGTTCGTGCTCTCCGACCGCAGGCTGCTCGACTTCGGTCGCACGGTGGCCATCACGATCGGTGCCGGGGACCGGCGCGGTGAGGTCTTCTCCGGCGCGGTGACCGGCCTCGAGGAGCACTATCCCGACCGGCGGGTTCCCGAGCTGGTCGTCCTCGCCGAGGACCGGCTGCAGGACCTGCGGATGACCCGGCGCACCCGGACGTTCGAGGACGTCACCGACGAGGACGTGGTCCGCCGGATCGCCGCGGATCACGGCCTGCGGGCGGAGGTCGACGTGGACCCCACCCGCTACCGGGCGCTCGCCCAGCTCAACGAGAGCGATCTGTCCTTCGTCCGGGCCCGGGCCCGCGCCGTGGACGCCGAGGTGTGGCTGACCGCGGGGACGCTGCACGTGCAGGCCCGGGCCCGGCGGGACGCCGGCGCCGTCCCGCTCACCTACGGGGCGGACCTGCGCGAGCTCACTGTCCTCGCCGACCTGGCCCACCAGCGCACCGGGATCGGCGTGTGCGGCTGGGACGTCGAGGCCAAGGAAGCGCTCGAGCACGAGGCCGCCGAGTACGCGGTCGCCGGCGAACTGGATGGCGGCAGGGGCGGTGCGAGCACGCTCGCCGGCGCGTTCGGCAGCCGGCCGGACCGGGTCGTCGGCCTGGTTCCGCTCAGCTCCGACGAGGCCCGTGCGGTCGCCGAGGCGCGGTTCCGGCAGGTGTCCCGCCGGTTCGTCACCGGCCGGGGCACCGCCGAGGGCGACGCCCGGATCACCGTGGGAGGACACGTCGACCTCGTCCGGGTGTCCCCGGCCTTCGCCGGGCGGTACTTCGTCACCGAGGTGCGGCACCTCTACGACGGGACGTCGGGTTTCCGGACCACCTTCCGCATCGAGCGGCCGGGTCTGCGGGGGACGTCGTGACCACCGTCGTGCCCGGTGACGCCGTGATGACCGGCATCTCCGGCTGCTACCCCGGCGCCCACCCGGCGCTGGTGACCGACGTCGTCGATCCCGACGGTCAGGGGCGGGTGCGCATCCGACTGCCCTGGTCGCCTGATCCCGGCGCCGCGGGATATGAGGCCTGGGCCCGGCTGGCCACGTTGATGGCCGGTGCGGGCCGGGGGAGCTGGTTCGTCCCGGACGTGGACGACGAGGTCCTCGTGGTCTTCGAGGCCGGTGATCCACGCCGGCCCTACGTCGTCGGCGCCCTGTGGAACGGTGTCGACGCGCCACCGCAGTCGATGGACGGCGCGGGCGCCAACGACCTCAAGGTCCTCCGCTCGCGCAACGGAATCACGGTCACCCTCGACGACCACGACGGCCGCGAGCGGCTGGTGCTGGCCACTCCCGGCGGTCAGCGCGTCGTCCTGGCGGACGGGCCCGGCGCCATCGTCGTCGAGGACGGCAGCGGCAACCGTGCCGAGCTGGTCTCCGGCGGCATCCGGCTCCGGTCCTCGGGAGCGGTGACGGTGGAGGCCAGTTCCGTCACGCTGACCGCCGGCACGGTGACGGTGGATGCCGGCATGTCGAAGTTCTCCGGCGTGGTGAAGGCCGACACCGTGATCACGAACGCGGTCGTCAGCTCCAGTTACACGCCCGGCGCCGGGAACATCTGGTGAGGCGACGATGACCCGTGACGAGGTGGTCTGGCGGACCCCGCAGCCGCTGTGGGCCGCGGTTCCGGTGGCGGGGGCGGCCTTCGGCCGGCCGGCGCTCCTCCGGTTCGCCGGGGACGACTTCATGGAGCAGGCCACCGCCGCCGTGGGCGCCGGTGGCCCCGGGCTCGCCGGGTTCGTGGCCGGGCAGGAGACGTGGCGTGACCCCGGGGCGGGGCTGGGAACCGCCCACGAGCGGCCGCCGTCGACCCCGGTCCGGATCTTCCAGCCCGTCCACGGGCGGTTCTACCTGGTCGCCGCATCCCTGGTGTGCCGCCGGTTCGGGCACCCCGACCACGCGGTGTCCCCGGACCTAGGCGAGAGTGTGTCCTTCCTGCTCCGCCGGCTGCACCCGGTGGGCACCCGGCCGGTCGACCCCGACGACCCGACGACCTTCGTCGAGGCGGGCTGGGTGCCCGCGGGCGACGGCGGAGCGTGGCGGCAGGTCGACCGCGCCGCCGTCCTGACCGGGGAGGCCCGGCTGCCGCTGTTCCCGGTCGCCGTCCACGACCGCGACCGGCCCCGCCGGCTGCACGCGGGGCTGGTGCCGGTCGGCGCGCGGGAGACGTTCACCGGGGTGCCGACCGTCTCCCCGGACCACGCGGCGGGCTCGGACGACCCTCTGGCGGCCCTGGCCGACCCCCGCCTGCAGGTCCTCGAGTCGGTGGTGACCGGCCTGCAGGGCATCCGCGGTTCGACGCCCGCTGCCGACCCGGTGCTGCTGCGGGAGTCGGCGTTCTTCGCCCTGGTCGACCTCGCCCACTGGCTGGACGAGCACCTGGACGGGGCGCTGGAGGCGGGGTCGGCGGTGCTGCGCGAGCTCGACCGGCCGTTCGCCTCCACCACCTGGCGCGCCGCGCTGGCCACCGCGTTGGCCAACGAGTCCGCCGCGTTCGCCGAGGGCTCGCCCGAGTCGGCGCCCGTGGCCGGGCTGTCCGCGGACCAGTTGCGTGCGGCGGTGCAGGTGCTCGGCGTGCAACTGGGGGATCCGGGCGGCCCGGGGACACCGCCGACCCACACGAGGTTCTTCCGCTGCGTGCAGGAGGCGCTCGAGGCGCGCCCGGGCGACGGCCCCGCGGCGGGACCGCCCCCTGCCGACGGGATGGTCGCGGGAGGCGTCTACGTCGTCCGGTTCCTCTACGAACGTCCGCGCTGCCTGCCCCGGGAACGCCAGCTGCTGAGCAGCCCCACCCGCACGTTCCTCCTCGCGCCGTTCCACGACCCGGACGCCCCGGCCCGGCCCGTGCGCATCGTGTTCCCGGCCGATCCCAGTCCCGCCGGGCTGCGCCGGTTCCCGCGCAACGTGTCGACCGTGCTGTCCGCGGAGCTGCGCCGGCAGATGCACCGGGTCACCGAGGACACGCTGCGAGAGGGCAAGATCGGCACCCCGCCGACGATCGACTTCGGGATGGTCTGCCAGCTCTCGGTGCCGATCATCTCCATCTGCGCGCTGCTGCTGCTCATGGTCGTCGTCGCGATCCTCAACATCGTCTTCTTCTGGTTGCCCCTGCTGAAGATCTGCGCCCCCGTCCCGAAGGAGGGCTGAACCATGGCCGGCGACGTGTCCGAGTTCCTCGACGAGGGTGCCCTGCTGGGCCGCGGCCTCTCGTTCCCGCCCCGCCTGGGCCCCGACGGACGGATGGCCTGGTCCACCGGGGCGCAGAACGTCCGGGAGAGCATCCAGCTGGTCCTCGGCACCGATCCCGGGGAGCGGGTCATGGAGCCTGCCTTCGGCGCCGGGCTGCGGACCTTCCTCTTCGCACCGAACATCCCCGCCACCCACCGGCTGATCGAGGAGCGCGTCGCCCAGGCGCTGCTGCGCTGGGAGCCCCGGATCCGGGTGGACCGGATCCGGGTGGAGGCCGATCCGGCCGACCCGCAGAGCGCCGACGTGACCATCTCTTACACCCTGGTGGCCACCGGGGAACGGGGCGTCGTGGCCGTGGTCACCCCGGTGCAGGGGTAGGTCGCGATGGAACCCCCACCTCCTCCCGTCGACGGCCGCAGCTATCGGCAACTCCTCGACGAGGCGGTGGCCCGCATCCCGGTGCACACGCCGGAGTGGACCAACCGGAACGCCTCGGATCCGGGCATCACGCTGCTGCAGCTGTGGGCGTTCATGACCGAGTCGCTGCTCTACCGCAGCTCACTGATCCCGGAACGCAACCGGCAGGCCTTCCTGCGGCTCCTCGGGCACGCGCGCCGCCCGGCGCGGGCGGCCACCGGGCTGGTCACCTTCGACAACCGGCGCGGCCCGATGAGCCCCGGGGTCGTGCTGGACCGGGACGTCGAGGTGGCCGCCGGGGCGGTGCCCTTCCGCACGGAGAACGGGCTGGCCGTGCTGCCCGTCGAGGGCAAGGCCTTCGTCAAGCGGCGCGCGGAGATCCCCGCCCTCGACCGGGCGGACGTCGAGCGGGAGTACGAGGCCCTGTACGCCGGTTTCGCGGAGCCGGGGACCGACTTCGACTACTACGAGACCGCGCAGGTGGACTGGCACGCGGCCGAACGTGAGCCGCTGGACCTCGCCGGCACGGTCGACGGGATGCTGTGGCTGGCCCTGCTGGCCCGTCCCGGGGACCTGCCCGCAGACGTCCGCGACAGCCTGGCCCATCAGACGCTCACCGTGGGAGTGGTCCCCGACGTGCGCGCCACGGCGCGGCTCCTCCCCGCGGGCGGAGGCGACCCGCAGCAGTCCCCGGCGGGCCTGGAATTCGCCCTCCCGAACCTGGCGACCCCGTTGCCCGAGCAGGCCGAGGGGCGGCAGGCCAGCTACGTCCCGGTACCGACCGTCAGTACGGCTGACCTCACCACCACGGCCGGCGTGGTGCAGCTGGAGCTGCCGGACCGCGGCCGGCTGGACGTGTGGCCGCTGGACCCGACGGAGGACGGGGTGGGCGGATTCCCGCCGGCGTTGGAGGGTGCGGACGCCGACCGGTTGGTGACCTGGTTGCGGATCCGCCCGGCGCCGTCGGGATCCTCGCCGGCGTCCGGCCCGGGAGCGGGGGCACGGCTGCGCTGGCTGGGCACGAACGCGGCCCTGGTCCGCCAGCGGGCACACGTGCCGGTGGAGACCCTGGGGCGCGGAACCGGAGGCGGCGACCAGCGGGTGCAGCTCGGGCAGACGCCGGTGCTGGGTGACTCCCTGCGCCTGAGCGTCGGGGGCGTGGTGTGGGAGCGCGTCGACGACCTGCTCGGCGCCGGCCCCGAGGTCGCCCTCCCCGACGCGGCCGGGCGCCCCACCGACCCCGGCGACCGGACCGACGTGTACACCGTCGACCTGCAGTCCGGTGCGGTCGCCTTCGGTGACGGGGTGCACGGGCGCAGGCCGCCGTTGGGCGTCGCCATCACCGCGACCTACGACCACGGTGGGGGACGGCGCGGCCTCGTCGCCGCGGGGGCGATCACCAAGGGGCCCGCCCTCCCCGCGGGCGTCAAGGTCACCAACCCCGTGTCGACGTGGGGAGGCGACGAGCCCGAGTCGGTCGCGGACGCGGAACGCTCCGCCGCCGCGTTCCTCCGCCACCGCGACCGGCTGGTCGCCCCCGAGGACTTCCGGGACGTCGTCGCCGGCACCCCGGGGGTCGACCTGGCCCGGGTGGAGGTCCTGCCGCTGTTCCACCCCTCCCTGTCCCATCCCGGGCTCGGGGAGGTCAGCGTGGCCGGCGCCGTCACCCTCCTCGTGGTGCCCCGGTACGACGCCGTGCACCAGGACACCCCCGATCCGGACCGGCACGTCCTGGACGCCGTCTGCGCCCACGTCGAACCGCGCCGGCTGGTCACCACCGAGCTGCACGTCCGCGGCCCCGACTACGTTCCCGTCTGGGTGTCGGTGGGCTTCGAGGCCCTGCCCGGACGCGACCTCGCCCTGGTGCGGGAGGAGCTCCGGCGGTCACTGCGGACCTTCCTGTCGGCGCTGGCCGGTGGTATGCCGGGCCGGGGCTGGCCGCTGCACACCGACGTCGAACGTCTCGAGGCGTGGGTGGTCGCAGCACGCGTCGAGGGGGTCGCCAAGGTCACCGACGTGCTGCTGAGCGGCGCTGACGGCGTCGGCGTCGACCGGGTGACGCTCACCGGGCTGCAGCTGCCCCGTCTCGTCGCCGTGTCAGCGCGCCAGGGCCTGCCACAGCCGCTCACCGAGTTGCTCGGCACGGCCCCGACGCAGCCGGACGTGCCGCTGCTGCCGATCCCGTACGTCCCCGCGGAGTGCTGAGGGCGGTCATGGCCGACGTCAACGGCACCCCGTTCCACCTCGCCATCGGACGGCGGGGGTGGCTGGGCGACGAGGACCCGCCCGACGGGCTGGCGTGGCACGTTCCGGACGCCACCGTCCGGCTGGCCGCGCTGCCGTACGTGTTCCCGGAGCGCCGAGGGAACCGTCGGCTGTACCCCGCCGACCGGCGCGGTGCGGGTCGGGACCGGTACGGCACCCTCGTCTGGATCGGGGCGGACCGGACCGACGTGCGTCGCCAGGCGCCGGGTGCGCGCGGATCGACGCGGTACTGGCCCGTTCCCGAGGCCGTCCCCCCGCAGCCCGGGGACGGCTTCCACGCTGCGGCCGGACGCCGGGTGCCTCCCTGCCTCCTGGCCGGTCTGGCCGTGACGGACGACCACCACCTGGTGGTGGGGTCCGGGGACCTGCCCGGTGTCCTGGTGTTCGACCTGCATGCGGGGGGAGCTCCCAGCCGGGTGCTGTGGCCGGCGCCGCTGACCCCGGTCGACATGGCCGCCGGGCCCGAAGGGTGCGTCTGGATCCTGGACGGCCCACCCGGTCCGGGGCCGGCGCGCCTGTGGTGCCTGGACCGCAGGCTGCGCATCGCCGACCTCGCCGGGCGCGTCGCCCGCCCGCCCCGGGCCGCGGACTTCGTCGCCAGCGCTTCCGCGGGTCCGCCGCCGGACCAGCCGGTCCCCGGAGCGGGGAGCCCGGCGCCGGTGGCGGCCGAGTGGCCGGTGGCCGTGGAGGCGCTGCCGGACGGGTCCGTGCTCGTGCTGGACCGCGGCGGAGTGGGGCCGGCGCGGATCTCGCGCCACCGCGGTGGGCGCGAGGCGGGTGGCTGGCCGCTGTCGGCGGTGACCGAGCCCGTCGACCTGGCCTGGACCCCCGCGCCCGGGGGCGGCGTGGCGGGCACGGTGGTGGTGGCCGACAGCCGCGGGGACCAGGCCACCGCCTTCGAGCTGTCCGCCGACGGCGGGTCGCTGAGACCGCTGGCCCGGTACCTGCCGATGCGGCTGTTCTCCGGCAAGGGGCTCGTGGCCGGTGGCGGGCAGGTGCGCTACGACCTCGAGGACCGCTGGCTGCCCCTGGTCGAGCGGCACGCGCCCCGCTACCGCACCAGCGGCACCGTCGTCGTCGGCCCGTTCGACGCCGGCTCGCCGGGCACCGTCTGGCACCGGTTGGCCATCGACGGTCGGATGCCGGTCGGCACGGCGGTCCGGGTGGAGTCGCGCACCGCCGACGAGGCCACCGACCTGGAGCGGGCCCCCTGGCGGGAGGAGCCCGACCCGTACCGGCGGGGGCGGGACAGCGAGGTGCCCTATCACCGCGTCGGTGCAGCCGGCGCACCCGACACCGGCACGTGGGAGATCCTGCTGCAGCGGGCCGTGGGCCGGTTCGTCCAGGTCCGGCTGACCCTGACCGGTGACGGGCGGCACACCCCCCGCCTGTGGGCCCTCCGGGTGCACGGCCCGCGCTTCTCCTACCTCCGGCAGTACCTGCCGGACCTGTATCGGGAGGACCCGGACTCGGCGGGGTTCCTCGACCGCTACCTCGCCATCGTCGAGGGGCTGCTCACCACCCTCGAGGGTCAGATCGCCGGCGCCCAGGTCCTCTTCGACGTCACGGCCCTGGACGCGCGCCACCTGGCCTGGCTGGGCACGTGGTTGGGCGTCACCGTCGACCCCGGCTGGGACCAGGCGCGGGTCCGGTTGTTGCTGAAGCACGCGGTGGAGCTGCACGGCCGGCGGGGCACGGTGCGCGGTCTGGTCGAGGCGATCCGGCTGGCGACCGATCCGCACCCGGACTCGTCGATCTTCGACGGGACGGCAGCGCCCGGCTTCACCGTTCGGGTGGTCGAGGCCTTCACCGCCCGGTCGGCGCCCGGCCCCTCGCCGGCGACGGGGGAGGAGCCGGCGCCCGCAGCCGGACCGCGCCTGGTCACCACCGGTCGCCGCTGGTTACCCGCGGACGGGCGCAGCGAGCTCGACCGGCGCTACCGGGAACACGTCCTGGCCCGTCACGCCTCGCCCGCCGGCGTCGCGGCGGCCTGGGGACGTCACGTGGCCACCGCACCCGACGGGACGCTCACCGAGCCGTTCCGCCCGCTCACCCCGTGTGGGCCGACGGAGGCCCGCGACCGGGCGGAGTTCCTCCGCGCCTCCGTCGGCGTGCCCTACGCCGACGTCTCCGTCGACGACCGGCGCGCCTACCGGCAGTTCCTCGCCCAGCGGTACCGGCGGACGTCGGTCCTGAGCGCGGCGTGGGGCCTGGCCGGAGGCGCCGTGCCGGCGACGTTCGAGCAGGTGGACCTGCCGTGCACCGCGGTGCCGCCGGACGGCGTGCCCCTGCGGGACTGGCTGGAGTTCGTGGGGATGGTCCTCCCGGCCCTGCGGGCCGCTCACCGCTTCACGGTGCTGGTCCCCGTACAGCTCGACGAGCCCGACGAGGCCCAGCGGGACCACCTGGCCAGGGTGGCCCAGGTGGTGGAGCGGGAACGCCCGGCTCACACGGCCTATGAGATACGGCCCTACTGGGCGGCCTTCCAGGTGGGGGCGGCACGCATCGGGGCGGAGACCACCGTCGGCCCCAGCAGCCGGTTCGCCGCCCTGGTGCTGGGCGAGGGGCGTCTGGCAGGCGCCCGCGTGGGCGGGCGGTCCCCGTGGGACGTCTCCGATCGGTGGGTCGTGGGGCGGGACCGGATCGGACGTCGAGCACGCGACGGAGGGACGGAGCCGGACGATGGGTGACTTCGCGGACGTCTCCTGCGGCTGCGGCGGCGGGGATCCCAGCAAGCGGGTCCGGTACACGCGGGGGATGGTCCTGGGCGAGGACGACCTCGATCAGGAGCAGCTGTACCTGCGCGCTCGGGACCACCTCGGCCTCCGGGCCCTGCACGGCTCCGGCACGCTGTCCGGGTTGCACGTGCTGTGGGATGTCGGCACGGGGCGGCTGACGGTCATGCCGGGGCTGGCCGTGGACCCCGTGGGGCGCCTGGTGTGCGTGCCGACCGAGCAGTGCGCCGACCTGGCCCGGTGGGTCGAGGCTCACGAGGAGGAGCTGGTCGGCTCGCTGCCGGTCGGGGCGGTGCCCGCGACGACGGCCCTCTACGTCGTCCTGTGCCACCGGGAGTGCGAGACCGACGCCGTGCCGGTGCCCTCGCAGGCCTGCCGGACCGCGGAGGAGAGCATGGCTCCCTCCCGGGTCCAGGACTCCTTCGAGCTGCGCATCCTCACCAGCCCGCCGCTCGAGCCGGGCGAGGACGCCGACGGCGCGCTCCGGCAGCTGGTCGACCGGCTGGCCGACGTCCTGGACTCCGTTCCCGAGGAGTCGCTGGCCGACAACGACTCCGTCCGCCACCAGTTGGTGTCGTGGGTCACTCGGCACCGTCCGGAACTCGGGAGCGCTCCCTGCCTGGCCCCGCCGGCGGATAACTGCGGGCAGCAGCCGCAGGCGCCGTCGACCGCGGTGCTGCTGGCCCGGATCGACCTCCGGCTCGGGGAGGACGTCGACGGCCGGCTGGTCCTGGACTCCCCGCCGGTCGTCGTGCAGGACGACCGGCCGGTCGCCCTCAGCAGCCGCTTCCTGCAGGAGTGGCTCATCGCGCTGGCGCTGTACCGGCGCCCGCCGATCGCGGCACCGCCGGTCGAGGACCACAACGTCCTGGACAACCTGGCCGTCGGTGACGTGCACACCCAGTACCTGCCCGCCGACGGCAGCCGGCCGCTGCTGGGCGACCTCGACGCCGGGGGGAACGCGCTGACCCGCCTCGGCCCCTCGACGGCGCCGCACCACGCGGTCCGGGTCGACGAGGTCTTCTTCGGAGACCTGGGCCGGACCGCCGGCGGGGCGCGGCTGGAGCAGCTCCAAGGCCGGCCCGTGGCCGCCGCCACGCCGCAGCAGGGGGACGTGCTGACCTTCGACGGCGCTTCCTGGGTGCCCGGGCGCCCCGCCGGCGGCCGTCCCGGTCCGCTGCTGCCGCTGGTCACCATCCGGCTGATCGGCAGCAACAACCGGCAGGATCCCGTCCCGGCCGTGTTCCTCCTCTGGTTCCACCTCGACGTCCCCGGCAACGAGGTGGTCCTCGTGACCGACCCGACCACCGGCGGCGCGCCGCTGGAGTACGACCGGCACCTGCGGGTCGCCATCGAGGAGTGCGGCCCGAACGGGGATCCTCGGCTCAGTCAGGTGTCCGCGCAGGACATCACGGTCCGGCAGGTCGAGTGCAACCTCTTCCGGGCCGAGGTGACGCGGGTGCCCGCGACGCTGCTGCGCTTCACGTTCAACCTGCGCCAGATGTTCGTCGGCGTAGGGGCGCCCCAGCCCCTGACGGAGTACGCGCGCGACCGGGGTGTCACCTGGGTCGGGCAGGGCGATGAGGACACCGTGACGGAGTTCGTGCTGAACCCGTCCGCGCTCAAGTTCGTGGACGGCTTCGAGGACGTCGTCGTGCTCCCCGCGCCCTGGGGCGGCACGACCGTCCGGATCGGTTAGGACGGGCCATGGCCGCCGAACTGCTCCTGCAGAGCGCCCACCTCACCGACGGCGTCGAACGGGTGGCCTGGTGGAACGGTCGCGTCCTCACCGCCGAGGACCTCAGCGATGTGCAGCGGGCCACCGACCTGGCCGATCGGCGACTCGGTCGTGCCCTCGGTCCCGGTGTCGCGCGCGGGCTGACGGTGACCCGGCGACCCGATCGGCGCAGCCTGGACCTCACGGCAGGGCTGGCCGTCGACGTCGCCGGGGACGTCCTCGAGCTGACCGCGCCGGTGGTGCTCCGACTGGTCCGGCCGCCCGGAACCGAGCGCGTGGCCGGCTCGGACTTCGTGGTGTGCGTCGACCGGCCCGCGCCGGTGTCCTCGACCGGCGGCGGCGCCTACCTGCTGACGATCGCCACCGCCACGGGCACCCGGGGCTCCGCTCCCGGGGCGGCGGTGCACGGGGCCCCCACCGCACCGTGCGGGCCGCGCTACGAGGTGACCGGCGTGCAGTTCCGGCTCGTCCCGCTGGACGTGACCGGGCTGGCGGTCGCGAGTGGTCACGACAGCGACGACCTCGCCGTGCTGGCCACCGCGGGCGCCGACGTCCCGGATCCGCGGGTGCGCAACGTCCTGGCGCACCTGCTGCTGGACTCGGTGCCCCGGGCCCGGGCGGCCCTGGATCCCTTCGGCCCGCCGGAGCAGCACCTGCCGGCCCTGCAGCGCCTGACCGCCGCTGGGGTGGTGCGGGACTGCGAGGTCCCGCTCGCGGTGGTCACCTGGGCCGGGGGCGGGGTGGACGTCGTCGACTGCTGGGCGGTGCGCCGTACCCCCTCTGGCACACCGACCGACTGGCCCGCGGTCTTCGCGGGTCCGGCCGGGGCGGCCGCGGGTCTGGCGACGTTGTCGCAGTTCGCCGCGCAGCTCTCCGACCTCGCCGGGCCCGGTGTCCCGGAGGCGGGCCGGACCGGGCTGGCGGCGAAGGAGGTGTTCCGTTACCTGCCGCCGGCGGTGCTGGTGCCGGTCAGCGGCAGCAGCGCCCGGCAGGGGGTCGACCTGGCGGTCTTCCTCGACGGTCTGGACGTCCGGGGCGGGGCCTCGATCGCCGCCGGGCGGGTCTGGCCCCTCGTCGCCGCGTCGCTCACCGCCCCCGTCATCGACCTCGACGTCGCCGGGGTGCTGCGCACCTACACCGTCGACGAGGCCGTGGACGCCGCCACCGGACGCCCCTTCGTGCTGGTGACGGCCGACTTCCTGCGGCACCTGGCGGTGTCACCGCCCGAGGACACCGACCGGCTGGTCATCACCGGCGTCAGCCCGCCCGGTGACCACCAGGTCGGCGCCGAGATCACCGTGCACGGGCGCAACTTCGCCCTGCCCGCGGAGCGGAACACGGTGACCGTGGGAGGCATCCCGGTCGTGGCGTACAACCCGGGGACGAGCGACACGGCGCTGGTGTTCAACCTCCCCGAGGTCCTGGACGTCCCCAGGGTGGCGCCGGTCGTGGTGGCCAACGACCGCGGCGTCGCCGAGTGGCTGATCTCGGTGGTCCCGCGGATCCCGATCCCCGAGGGGACCGTCGTGTTCACCGAGGACCTGGGCGGCGTGTCGGAGCTGCCCATCGAGGAGGGCGACACCTACACCTTCCTCTGGCAGGTGGAGGCGCGCACGGACGTCGCGGCCACCTACCGGTTCCGCCCGGTCTTCACCGGCGCGGTCGGGGTCCCCGTCGACGAGTGGCAGGCAGCCGCCAGCGTGGTCGACGCGGCCGGAGCAGCGGACGACCACTTCGAGCTGCGGCCGCACGACCCCGACGTCCCCGGCTCCGGGCCCGTGCCGGTGGGCATCCGCCTGACGGTCCCGGTCGGGGCGTCGACCGTCCAGCTCGCGCTGGCCTGCGAGTGCCTGGTCGCCCCGGCGAAGCCGGAGCTCAACCGGTCATCGGCGCCTCTCGAGGTCGTCGTCGGGGAGATGCTCACCGCCAGCGATCCACGCGTCGAGTTCGACCCGCCGACCCTGACCGCGGGCGGCCGGGTGGACCCGGACGGCGCACTGGTGCTGCCGGTCGGCCGGAGCGTCCGGTTCCAGATGATCACCCGCCCCCAGGAGGACGGGCGGTTCCGCTTCACCGCCCAGGTCCAGCCCGCGGCCGCGGGGCTGTGGTCGCTGGAGCGCGCGAACCCGGCGCCGGGTGAGGAGGTGGCCGAGTCGGCCGGAGGCGAGCGGCGCTTCGCGGTCACCCTGCTCGCCTCCGGGGAGGAGACCGATCCGTCCCGCGTGCTCCGGGTGCGCGTGATGGGGACGCCCACGGCCGGCGGCGGCGACTACGTGTCCTTCATCCGGTTCTTCCTGCGGACCCAGTGAGGCGGGGCGCGCTGGCGCCTCCGAGAGAGAGGTCGAGACGATCATGGTGGACACCATCTCCTTCCCGGATCACCAGGGCGTCCCCACCCAACCGGGTCCACCGACCGTCGACGGTTTCGTGGAGCCGGAGCCGGCGATGTCGGAGGAGTTCGGCACCGCCGTGGCGCGGATCGATCCCGGCTGGGCCGGCGCCGGCCGCGAGACCTTCGGCGGGGCGACGGCGGCCGGGTTGTCGGCGCCGCTGGTGTCCTTCTCCGGGGTCAAGCACCGGGGGCAGGACTTCCTGCACCTGTCCTTCGTCGTCCGCCGGGATCCGAGCTTCGACCAGGACGACCGGGTGATCATCGTCCTGCACCCGGACTTCGCCGCCGGGTCGGTCGGCAAGACCGGCCACGAGCGCCGCATCGACATCGAGCCGGTGACCGGCGGCGCCGGCGCCGGCACCGCCGCGCCCAACGACCCCGATCCCTGGGGGCTCACGCTGGGCCAGGTGGGGTTCAAGACCAACAGGAACCCTCGCAACGTCGAGTACTACCGCTGGGACACCGGGACGTCGGCCTGGGTGTCCGCGGGCGGGGCGCCGGCGGGGACCGACATCAAGGTCCGCTCCTGGGATGGCGGCACGAACAACCGCAACTACAGCGTCGAGCTGAGGCTGCCGACCTCCGTCGCCCAGGGCGGTGCCGGCTGGATCGACATGACCGGCACCATCGGCTTCTTCTTCGACGTCCTGCGGGTGGCCCAGGGGACCCCCGCCGGCCTGGACTTCGTCACCCAGTTCACCTGGCCACTGGGGCAGGAGTTGGACGACGAGGACGGCCAGCGGGACATCGAGGACATCGTCATCGAGCCGGCGCGGCTGGGTCGGGCGCTGCTGGGCCCCTCCCAGGGCGGGGTCCGGTCCCGTGGCGTGCGGTTCGCGGACGACCAGGGAGCCATCGGGGTGCGCCGGGACGGGAGCGCCGACCCGCCGGGGCACCTGATCGTCCGGGACGTGAACGAGTTCGTCGCCACGGTCCTGAACGACGACGTGACCTCCCCGGCGAGGGGCGTCACCGCGGAGTTCCGCATCGCCAACTGGGGGATCGGGCCCGGGGCGTTCGCGCGGTGGAACAGGCTCATCCCCACCGCCGGCGCCCACAACCCCTCGGACCCGGTGGACCTGCCGGCGGCCACCGCAGATGCGAGCGCCCCCGGAGGCGTCCTCCCCTCGAGGGCGCAGCTGAGGACGAAGTGGCAGCCCGGGTCCGAGTTCGGCACGACCCTGAGCCTCCACCAGTGCATCTGGGTGCGCCTGGACTCGACCCAGCCGGTCAGCTTCGTCCAGAGCAGCCGGGTGCGGAACATGGACGTCGCGGAGCTCTCGGAGTTCCGCCGGGAGGCGCAGATCGACGGCCGCGGGTGGCCGACGGACGGCGCCGGTGACCTGCAGTTCCTCCTGCTGACCAGCCACATCGCGCTCACCCGCAGGCCGGGGGCACCGGACGGCGAGGTCCCGGGGGAGGAACCCGGGGGCCCGGTCCTCAACTCGGTGCGGACCCTCCTGCGCCGTGCCGCCTCGCTCGCCCGGTTCTCCGGCGGACCCGGTCGTCGGCGCCGCGACCGCGACCGCGACCGCGACCGCGACGACCGGGAGGGGCGTGAGCGGGTCTTCGTCACCGTGGTCGACGGCTACCGCCGTACGAACCGGACCCTCACCGTCCGCGGGCGGCGCCTGCCGGTCTACCTGTACGCGGACTCCTTCGGCCACACCGCCCTGCACGCCTCCCGGCGCCGGGAGGATCTGGACGTCGATCTCGACGGACCGTCGGTGAGGCGCGCCGGCGAGGGCAGCTACACCGTGCGGGTCCCCAGGGACGGAACGGCGACCGTCTCCACCCGGCTGCGGACCCGCCGCCGTGGTGGTCACGGTGGTGGGCAGGGGGGCGGCCACGGTGGCGGCCACGGTGGCGGCCACGGTGGCGGCGGCCATGGAGGAGGCCACGGTGGCGGGCAGGGCCCCTGGTGGGGCCGCTGGCGGCGCACGCGCGGGTCCGGGCGTGACTAGGCCGTGTCCTGTCCACCGGCAACCGCCACGGGCCAGGTGCTCCGCGTCCGGGTGCGCACCCACGGGGAGGCGGCAGGCGGCGTCCCCGGCTGGCTGCGCTCGGAGTTGGCGCGCAGAGAGCTCGACCCGCCCGGCCTGACGCCGTCGGCCGTCCTCGTCGTGCGGCGCGTCGACGGGCGCCTCCCCCGGGCGGTCGTCGGGCCCTCCGCGGCGCGTTCGGCGCTGCGCGGCTGGGAGGGAGGACTCCGCGCCGACCTGGCCGACCTGCTCGGCCGCGCCGCACGGCCGCACGGCGGCGTGGTCCCTCCCGGCGCGCCCGCCGTCCTCTTCGCCGACCACGCCGAGTACCTCGCCTGCCTGGTGGCCGACGTCCTGCGCGGCGTGGCCACCCGGTGGTGGTGGTGGGAGGCGGCCCTGCGGGAGGCGGGCGGTCCCGACGTCGCCTCGGTGCTCGGCTCGCGGGTGGAGGTGCTCCCGGCCGTGGTCGACCTGCTCGGCGGCTGGCGGCTGGCGGCCGCCGCGGTACAGCGGATCGACGAGGCGCGCTGCGACCGGTTGCTGGGCGCAGTGCTGGACCGCTTCGACCTGGCGGCCGCGCGCCCGGCCGGACGTTTCCCGGGGCCCGCTCCCGGCCCGGGCGCCGGTGCGCCGCCGCCCGGCGGTCCACCCACGGGCGACACCGGGTCCGGTCCCGGTCCGCTTCCTGAGGACGGCAGGCCGGCCGCGGCGCGATCCGAGCAGCCGTGGGCCCGCTGGCTGGGACCGGCGGCCGTGCCGGACACCCTGTCGGCGGGGCGTGCGCGCCTGCTCGGCGTCGCCCTGCTCCTGCAGCGTGCGCCAGGGGCCGCGCGGTCGTCCGCCGTCACGGCCGTGCTGCGGGCGTGGGCGGATCCCCCTGCCCTCGTGGCCGGGAGCGACCGCCCCTCCCGTGACCTCATCCACGACGACCCCGTGTGGGCGCCGGCGGAGCCCGGCCGGACCGGGGTCTTCCCACCCGTGATCCCGGGAGCCGTGATCCCGGGAGCCGTGATCCCGGGACCCGGGACCCGGGACGCCGACGCCGCCCCGCCGGGACCGCGGCCGCACCCGGCGACCGCCGCGGCCGGCCCAGGCTCCTCCGGTCCCGCGCTGCCGTCGGACGACGGCCGTCGCCGGGGGCGCGGGCCGGCAGGCCCGGGCGGGCCGGAGGCCCTCGCCCCGCCCGGCCCCTCTGACACCGATCAGCCCGACCGGGCGCCGGCCGCTCCCGGTCCCCTCGGTCCGGACCCGCTGCGCACAGGCCTGACCGGGGTGCTCTACGCCGTCCACCTGATCACCCGGGCCCGGCCCGCGGACGCCGCCGACCCGCGATGGCGGCTGACCGAGATCGGCGGCTGGGGCCTGCTCGAGGTCGTGGCGCGGATCCTGCTCCAGACCCCACCGGGCGATCCGGGCGACGTGCACGATCCCCTCTGGCGGCTGCTGGCCCACCTCGACGGCCGGGAGCCCGGCCGCCCCGTCGGTTTAGGTCGCGCCGAGCTCGCCCTGCCGGACGGGCCGCGTCCGGCGACGCCGCCACCGCTGCTGGCCGGGGTGGCCGACGGCACCCGGGAGTGGGCGGAGGCGGCCGGGTGGCGACTGCGCGACCGGCTGGCCGCCGAGCTGGACCTGCCGCCGGCGCAGGCGGCGGCCCGGCTGCGGGTCCCGGGGCTGGTCTTCGCCTCCCGGACCCACGTGGACGCGGTCATGGACCTCGCGTCGATCGACCTGGCGGTGCGGATCGCCGGCCTGGACCGGGATCCGGGCTGGGTGCCGCGGCTCGCGCGCGTCGTCACCTTCCACTTCCGCTCGGGAGGCCTGCCATGACCCGCGGCGCCCTCGCCGGCATTCCGCTCACGGCCGAGCACCACTTCCGGGTCTGCTGCCACGTCGCGGCGTTCCGGCTCATCGCCCACGCCCGATCCCTGGCCGTCGCGGGGTCGCTCGATCTGGACGATCTCCTGCGGCGGCACCCGTTCCTCACCGGGCACCTTGAGGAGACCGCGCCCCTGGTGCCGCCGGACCTGAGCTGGGACGACTCCGCCCGCTGGTGGGACGAGGCGCTGTCGTCGTGGGAGGCGACCGCCGGCGACCGGCACCTGCCCCTGGTCGCGCTCGGCGCCACCGGGCTGACCACGGGGGAGCGGCTCGGCCTGGTCCTGTGCGGTCTGGTCGAGGAGGACGCGCGGTTCGGCTCGGTGTTCGCCGACCTGCAGCGCCCGTTGCCGTACCGCCGGCCCACGATGGACACGGTGGCCGCCGTCGTCGGCCCTCCCGCGGACGCGTGGACCCTGCGGGAGACCCTCCTGTCGCGGGGGCTCGTGGAGATGCTGCCGGGCTCGGGTCCCCGCTCCGAGGAGACCGCGAGCGTCCCGCTGGAGCTGTGGGAGGTGTTCCGGGGCCGCGGACCGGGGCGTGCGCCGGGGGCCGGCCACCTCGTACCGGTCAGCGAGCTCGACGCGTTGACGGACCTCGTCCTGCCCGAGGAGTTGCGTGTTCGTGCCCGGCGGCTGGCGACCGTGCTGCGGGGGGCTTCCCCGCGTCCGGTGGTGGTGCGCGGACCGGCGGCCGGCGGGCGGCGGCGGCTGGTCGGCGCGCTGGCCCGGCACGCCGGTAGGGGAGCCCTGTTCGTCGACGGGCCGGCCCTGGACAGCGGGGGGTGGTCCCGCCTGGGGGCGCTCGGCGCGGCCTTGGCCGCGATGCCCGTGGTGCGGCTGTCCCCGCTGCCCGGGCAGGTCGTGGAGGTGCCGGCCGTCCCCGGCCTGGCCTGGCACCTCGGGGTGGTGGTCGGGACCGACGGCGGCCTGCAGGGGGCGGCGCTGGAGTCGGCCGCCCGGCTCGACGTCCCCGCCGCCGGGCCGGAGGAGCGCCGGGAGCACTGGCGTCGCCACCTGCCCGAGCTCGACGAGACCGACCTCGACGACGTCGTCGACCGCGTGCAGCTGCCGAGGGGACACATCCGCAGGGTCGCCGCCCGGGCGCGGGACGCCGTGCTGCACGAGGGCCGCGGCGCCGTCCGCGCCACGGACCTGCGGAACGCCTGCCGGGAGCTGGGCCGCGAACGGCTGGACACCCTGGCGCAACGACTCGACCCCCCGGGGGCCGGCACGCGGCTCGTCGCCGACGACGTCGCGCGGGAGCACCTGCTCGCCCTCGAGCTGCGGTGCCGGCACCGCGAACGGGTCCTCGACCACGTCGGGCCGGGCTTCGGCGCCTCGAGCGGACCGGGGGTCCGGGCGCTGCTGACCGGTCCCAGCGGCACGGGCAAGACGCTCGCGTGCCGGCTGCTGGCCGCCGCGCTGGACCGCGACCTCTACCGGGTCGACCTCTCCGCCGTCGTGGACAAGTACGTGGGCGAGACGGAGAAGAACCTGCACCGCGTCCTGTCGGCCGCCGAGGAACTCGACGTCGTCCTGCTCGTCGACGAGGGCGACTCGCTGCTGGGCAGCCGGACCGAGGTCCGGACCGCCAACGACCGGTTCGCCAACCTGGAGACCGACTACCTGCTGCAGCGCCTGGAGACCTATCGGGGGATCGTCCTGATCACCACCAACCTGCCGGAGGCGATCGATCCCGCCTTCCGCCGCCGGATGGACGCCGTGCTGCACCTGGTGGAACCCGGGCCCGCACAGCGCTGGGAGCTCTGGCAGGCGCACCTGCCCGCCGGGTGCGCGGTCACCAGCGACCACCTGGAACAGGTGGCCGCCCGCGCGGAGATGACCGGCGGTCAGATCCGCAACGCCGCGCTGCACGCCACCCTCGCCGCCCTGGAGGAGGGGGAGCCGCTGGGGAACCGCCACCTCGACCACGCGCTGGCGGTCGAGTACGGCAAGGCCGGCGCCGTGTCGCCGTTCACCCGCGGTACCCGCGCGCCACACCGCCGCCGGTGCGAGACGTTCCTCGAGGCGATCCCGTGAACGCGGCCGTGGTCGCCGCCCACCGCGCGGCCGGACCCGGCGCGACGGCACGGCCGCGCACCCGCACGGGAGGAGCCCCACCCACCCGCGCCGCCCCACAATCCACGGTGGGGCGGGCCCCCGTGCTGCGGCTGCCACGGGTGAGCGAGCCGGAGGACCCGCTGGAACGCGAGGCGGTCGCCGTCGCTCGCTCCATCACGGCGGGTGCAACGGCCGGGCCGGTCTCGGCCGTGGGCGGCACCGCGGCCCGCCTCGCCGTCGGCGAAGATCCTGGCTCCGACCCGGCCGCCGTCGGCCGGCCCGTACCGCGCGCGACGCAGGGGCGCACGAGGCGGGCGGACGACCCCGTGATCGGTCGTGCGCCGCGGACCGGGCCCGCCGCCCCCGCGATGACGCCGAGGGTGGCCGCGGCGCTGCGCTCCCCGGCCGAGGGTGACGCCGTGCCGGCCTCGGTCCGGGCCGTGCTCGAACCCGGCCTCGGCGCTGACCTGAGCGGGGTCCGGGTCCACCAGGACCCCCGGGCGCGGGACGCCGCGGCCCGCCTGGGCGCACGGGCTCTGACGTTCGGCGGCTCGGTCTTCCTGGGGCCCGGCGAGTCCGCCCACGACGTGCCGTTGATGGCGCACGAGGCCGTGCACGTCCTCCAGCAGCGGACCGCCCTCGGCGGCGCGGGCGGTGAGGGCCCGGCGCAGCTCCTGCCGTCGTTCATCACCGACCGGCTGGCCTCCTACGCCCGGCACGTGCCGGGCTACACCCTGCTCACGGTCGTCATCGGTGCCGATCCGCTGACCGGTGAGCCGGTGGCACGGACCGCCCAGAACCTGGTGGGCGGCATCCTGGGGCTGGTGCCGTTCGGCACCGCCGTGTTCGACACGCTGGTCGAGCTGGGGGTCGTCGACGCAGCGCTGGCGTTCGTCGACCGCCGGCTGGCGACCTGGGACCTGTCCCTCGGCCGGCTGGAGCGGGTGATCTCCGACGCCTGGGACGAGATGGACTTCGTCCGCACCGATCCGTTCGACTTCAACCTGCCGATCCTGGTCCGCCGCGTGTCCGCGCTGGTGGACGACGTCGGCGGGTTCGCCGGATCGGTGCTCGACGCCCTGCTCGAGCTGGTGCGGCAGGCCGTCCGCGACGTCGCGGAGCCGCTGCTGGCCGAGAACCGCGCCTGGGGGCTGGCCACCAAGATCCTGCGCCACGACCCGCTGCGCGACCAGCCGGTCGAGGCCACGACCGTCGAGATCCTCGAGGACTTCCTGGTGCTCATCGGCCGGGAGACCGAGCTGGAGCAGATGCGCGCCCGCGGGACCCTGCAGGAGACCGCGGCCTGGCTCGACACCCAGCTGACCGTCGTCCAGACGCTGGTCGGTGAGCTCGGAGCGCTGTTGCAGGCGGCCTGGGAGGCGATCCGGCCGGAGAACCTGCCCGACCTCATGGCGAACCTCCGCGCCCTGGTAGCGAGGGTCTCCGGCCTGCTGCAGCGCGCGTGGGACTTCGCGGTGACGGTCGCGGCCAAGGTCGTCGAGTTCGTCAAGAAGGCGCTGCTCGGCTGGCTGAGCACCTTCCTGCGGGACGTCCCGGGGTTCCCCCTGCTCACCGTGCTCCTCGGGCGCGACCCGTTCACCGGGGAAGCCGTGCCTCGTGGCGCAGCGGGTCTCATCCGCGGCTTCCTCACCCTGCTGCCCAACGGCGCGGCCACCTACGAACGGCTGGCGGAGTCCGGGGTGGTGGACCAGGCCGCCGCGACCATCGAGACCGCGGTCGCCGAGCTCGGCATCTCGTGGGCGATGGTGACCGGCCTGTTCCGTGGCGTCTGGGACGGCCTGTCCATCGCCGACCTGGTCGACCCCATCGGCGCGTTCCAGCGGGTGCGGGACCAGTTCGGGGAGCCGATCGGGCGGTTGTTCGCCTTCGTCCGCGTGGTCCTGCGCGAGGTCCTCACGCTGGTCCTGGCGCTGATGCAGTTCCCCACCGGGGTGCTCGACCGGATCCTCGCGAACGCGCTGGCCGCCTACGACGACGTCCGCCGCGACCCGGTGGCCTTCCTGATCAACATGCTGGGCGCGGTGAAGGAGGGCTTCGCGCGCTTCTTCGCCGGCATCTTCGACCACCTGCTCGGGGGGCTCACCGACTGGCTGTTCCGGGGGCTGCGGTCGGCCGGCATCGACCCGCCCGCGGAGCTGACCCTGCAGAGCGGGCTCGGGCTGCTCCTGCAGCTGCTGGGCATCACCGCCGAGCGGCTGTGGGAGAAGCTGGCCGAGCGCATCGGGCCCGAACGGGTGGCGCAGATCCGCGGGGCCGTCGACCGCCTGACCGGCATCTGGACCTTCGTCCGCGACGTTCAGGAGAACGGCGTCTCGGCGGTGTGGACCCACGTCCAGGGCCAGCTGTCCGGCCTGTGGGACACGATCATCGGCCACGTCCGGACGTGGGTGATGGAGCAGATCGTCAACCGGGTCACGGTCAAGTTGCTGAGCATGCTCGACCCCACCGGCGTGATGGCGGTCGTCAACAGCTTCGTCGCGTTGTTCAACGCGGTGCAGTCCGCGGTCGAGTACGTCCGCGAGCTGCTCGACATCGTCGACCGGTTCGTCGGCACCGTCGCCGCCGTCGCCCGCGGGGACATCCAGCCGGGGGCCGCCATGGTGGAGCAGGGGCTGATCGCCGCCGTTCCGGTCGCCATCGGCTTCCTGGCCAACCAGGTGGGGCTCGGCAACATCGGCGACAAGATCACCGAGATCGTCGGTGGGCTGCGGACCCTGGTGGACCAGGCCCTCGACTGGCTGCTCGACCAGGCCGAGCGCCTGCTGCAGTCGGCGCTCAACGCCCTAGGAATAGGGGGGCGGGCGGCCCAGGCCGCAGGACCTGGCCCGGCTACTCCACCGGAGACAGTGGAGCCGCTACCCCCAGGGCTTCCGCCGGATGAGATCAAGCGGCGTGTCCTGGACATGGTCACTGCTCGCCTAGGCCGTGGAGACATGGCCTCAATTCAGACGGTGCACAGCTTCCTGCAGACGGTGGTGACAAGTAACCGCGACAGTGGGTTGCGCGACCTGCGGGTCCGCGTCGCGGATCCAGGTTCCATGGCCGTCGAGGTCATCGCTGAGGCGAGCGCCCCCCAGACGCGCCGGTTGGCCTGGGAGGAGATCTTCGCGGCCTCCGCCCTTGACGCCGATGAGGAGCTGGCAGTGTTCAGATCCAAGCTGGACTTGGCCGGCGAGGACTCCTATGCCGCGCTGGCAGTGGACGGCAGCCGCGTCGGCGAACTCAGTTCCAGCAGAAGGGGGCTCCACGCAGAGGAGGGGTTAGTCCGCAGTTCCGCATGGACGGATGCCCTCGACACGGCCAAGCAAAGTGTCGCCGCCAACGGTAGCTCGACACTCACCCTAATGATCAACCGAAGCCCGTGTGCTGCCTGTACCGAGTGGCTGGTAAGTGCAATCAAGGAAGCGCGGAGCCGGCTGGGTGACGGCGTCCATAGCCGCGTGCTTTGGCGTCTGGCCGCGACGGGGACATATAGGCGGCAGGCGAGAATAAAGCCCGCCGACATGGCCATCCTCCGCGAGGGGGCGCAAAAGATTGCTACGCGTCTGGGACGTCCGTTCGATGAGGTGTTCGAGGAGCAGGCGGAGATCTGGCGCGAGGATCTTCGCTCCTCCAGTACTGAGTGGAGCGACGCCGACGAGGAGTATTCCGGCCTCGCGTCCTTGGCCTCGGCTGGATGGCAGGTGTTCGGCTTAGACACCGGCGGTCCACTATTGCCTCGTCGACTGGAAATGGGTCAGATCGCTGCCCGGTTGGCAGAAAAATTTGGGTGGGGAACGTGACCCCGGGGCCGCTTGTGTCCTGTCTGATGCCGACGTGTGACCGGAGGTCTTTCGTCCCCCTTGCGATCGAGGCGTTCCTGCAGCAGGACCACGCGGAGCGGGAACTGGTGATCGTCGACGACGGGGAACCCGTGGCCGACCTGATCCCAGAGGATCCCCGGATCCACTACCACCGACTGGACCGGCGCACCGTGCTCGGCACCAAGCGGAACCTGGCGTGTGAGGCCGCCCGGGGCGAGATCCTCCTGCACTGGGACGACGACGACTGGTACCCCGCGGACCGCGTCTCCCGACAGGTCGCGGCCCTGGCCGCGACCGGCGCCGAGGTCTGCGGGACCCGCACGCTGCTGTTCCACGACCCGGTCACCGCCCGCGCATGGTGCTACGAGTACCCGGAGCGGGCGCGACCCTGGGTCGCCGGCTCCTCCCTGGCGTTCTCCCGAACGTTTTGGACGGGACACCCGTTCGACGCGGTGCCCACCGGTGAGGACACCCGGCTGCTCTGGCGCAGCGGGTCACGCCGGATCGCCGCCATCGGCGGGCCGCCGCTGCTGGTCGTCACCCTGCACGCCCGCAACACGACCCGGACCCGGACCAGCGGCTCTCGGTGGACGCCAGTTCCGGTCGCCGACGTCGTCGCCGCCATGGGGGAGGAGACGGCGGACCGCTACCGGGCGGCGGCGCGCCCCTCGGCGCTGAGGACCGCCAGCCGCCCGGCGCCCGACCGCCCCGCCGCCCGACCGTCCCCGGCGACGGCACGGACGGCGGCCGGGACACCGCCGCCCTCCTCACAGGCCGGCATCCGCCCACCGGCCGTCACGATCGCCATCCCCTACCACGGCTGCCGGCGCTACGTCCGCCGGGCCGTGGTCAGCGCGCTGGAGCAGACGTTCCGAGACACGCGCGTCGTGGTGGTGAACGACGCGGATCCCGTTCCCCCGTGGGACCTGCTGGCGGACATCGCCGACCCCCGCCTGGTCCGGTTCGACCTGGCGTGCAACGGCGGACGCTACTTCGCCGACGCCGTCGTGCTCGGCGCATCGGCCAGCCCCTACTTCGTCGTCCAGGACGCCGACGACTGGAGCGAGCCCACCCGCGTCGAGCGGCTGCTGGAGGCCGTCACGGCCGCCGGCGCGGACGCCGCCGTGTCCGCGTCGGCGGTCCACCGGCCCGGGGCCGGTCCCGCGGCCGGTGTCGTCGTACGACCGCGGTTCGCCACCGAGCCGATCACGGAGCGGGCGCGGCACCTGTGCGACCACCACGGCCTGTTCACCCGGGAGGCCCTGCTCCGGCTCGGCGGCTGCTACGGCGGCCTGCGGATCGGCTACGACACGCTCGTGATGAACCTGCTGCTCATGACGGGCAGGGTCATCTACGTCGACGACGTGCTCTACCACCGCACCGTGCGGCCGGACTCGCTCACCCGGGCTCCCGTCACGGGCTTCGGCTCACCGGCCAGGAGCGCGGCGCTCGCGGAGGTGCAGCGTCGGCACGGGCTCGCCTTCCGCGCCCACCGTCTGCACGCGCAGGGGGCCCTGACCCGGACGGAGCTCCTGGACCGCGTGCGCGCGCTGACCGACGGGCAGGTGGAGGACGAGGACCGCCGGCGCCTGCGCGCGGAGGTGGTCCGTCTGCAGCAGCAGCTCGCGGCCCCGCCCGGGGACCATCCCGCCGCCCACCCCGGGACGCGGCCGGCGACGGCGACGCGGCCCCGCACCCCCACGGTCGCCGACCTGCTGTGGTCCCGGGAACTCCCCTGGGACGACGGCTGGACGCTGCCCCGCTCCACCGCGGTCGAGATCGTGGAACAGCTGCGCCGCTCCGGGGCCCGCGAGGTGCTGGAGGCCGGCAGTGGCGCGTCGACCGTCGTGCTGGCCGCCCAGGCGGTGCGGACCGGTGGCCGGGTGGTCTCCCTGGAGCACGAGCCGCGCTATGCGGAGCGCACCACCGGGCTGCTGCGCCGATGGGGGCTCGAGGAGGCGGCTGAGGTCCGGCTGTCCCCGCTGGTGCCGCGGACGTGCGGCCGGGACCGGTACCCGTGGTACGCGGACCCGCCGGAGGGCCGCTGGGACGCCGTCGTGGTCGACGGGCCGCCGCAGCGGTTCGGGCGCCAGGCGGCCCTGTTCGCCGTCGCGGACTCCCTCGCCGACCGGTGGCAGCTGCTGCTGCACGACGCCCACCGGGAGCACGAGCGCCGGTGCCTGCAGCTGTGGCGGGAGCACTTCCACCTGCAGTCCACGGTGCACGACACCGACGATCAGGGACTGGCCGTGCTGCGGCCGGAGGACCGGCCGACATCGGCGCTCCCGGTGGAGGGGCTCGGCATCTCCGTGCTCACCGGGCACCGGCCGGAACTGTTCCGCCGCACGATGGAGGCGCTGGTGGACCACGCCGGGGACCTCCTCCGTACGTCCCCGGTCGTGGTCCTCGTCAACGGCTCGGACCCGGTCACCGAGCGGTATGCGAGGACGCTGGACTTCGTGGACGACGTGGTCGCCGTCCCCGGCCGTCCGGCTCCCGTGGGCCCCGCGGCGAGCTGGGCCGTCACGGCGCTGCTGGCCAGGGCCGAGGTGTCCTTCCTGCTCCACCTCGAGGACGACTGGCTGGCCTGCTCCCTGGACGACACCTGGGCCGCCCGTGCCGCCGGCATCCTGAGGGAGGACGACGCGGTGGGGCAGGTCCGCCTGCGCCACCGCGGGGATCGTGTGCTGTCCAGGCACATGGTGACCGGGCGGCCCATCGTCTGGGAGGAGGCCGACGGCCACGCGCGCAGCCCGTCGGCGCACTTCACCTTCAACCCGAGCCTGATCCGCGCTCGGCAAGCGCACCTGCTCTTCCCCTGCTCGGACGAGGCAGAGGCGCAACGCCGGTTCGTCCGGGGTGGCTGGGCCACGGTCCAGCAGAGCCCGGGGGTGTTCCGGCACATCGGGGACGGCGACAGCCTGCGGCGGCGGTTGCGGCGCTGAGGGGGCGACCGGGCCGCGCGTCGGCGACCGCCTCACGCGGTCGGTGTCCAGATGCCCTCACAGGGCTGCGCCTCGTCGGCGCCCGGCCACGGCGGCACGGTGGTCGCGACGGCGACGAGCGGCTCGCCTTCCGCCGATCGGAACTGGAACGCGGTCCCGACCGGTATGGAGACGGAGACACCGGCCCGCAGGTCGACCACACCGTCGGGCTCGGCGGCGGATCGCCGCCACATCTGCCCGGACCCGCTGACCACGTACCAGAGCTCCTCGACGGTGCGGTGCACCACCGCTCGGGACACGGCGCCGGCGGGGAGCGTGGAGTGCGCCGCGCTGCCGTGGGCGCCGGTGACGAGCAGGCGGACCTCCGAACCGTCCGGTGCCAGGTAGTCGGGGCCGGCAGGAAGAGTTCGGGTCTCCGGGCGGGTCATGCGGCCTCCTCGGGGTCGTGCCCGCGCTGCCCCCCTGCGCGGCCGCGGCTCCCGGGCCCGTCATCCCCTCCTGGCAGCCTCGGGGGACGTCGTCACCGGACCGTCACCCGTACGTCACCGCGGTGGCCGGGAGCACGAGGAGGCGCGTGCGGCGGCTGCCGGACGTCACCCCTCCGTCGCTGCGCCGGACCGGGGGCGGACCTGTCCCGTCTGCGTTCGCGGGCGGGTGTGGGTCACCGCGCGATCGGGGTTGACGCCCGCGGCCGGCTGGCCGGTGGTCGGCCGGGTGATGACGGTCCGGGGAGGAGCTGCGGGCGCGTCGGCGGCCACGCGCCCGTGGTGACTGGCGCAGGCACGACACCGGCGCTCCTCAGGGCGAGCGCGCCCGCGGCCGGCAGCGGCCAGGCCGCTGCGGAGCAGACAGCGGCGCCGTGCAGACAGCGGTCAGGAGGTCCCGATGTGGACGAACGGCGCCCAGAAGAAGGGATGTGCGGGATCGTCCGCACTGGTCGTTGCCTCCGGCGCAGTTCCGCCCAGGTCCCGGGAGGAACGCACGTGCCCCGCAAGGGGCGCTTCCGGATCCGTACGCAGCGAGCGGTACCACTCATCGGCCGCGCCCTGCGAGAGCGCGCGGAGGCGGCGCTGGGCAGCGGCCAGAGCCTGCCCGGTCGACTCCGTCGTCATCAGCTCCTCGTGCAAGGCCACCATGGTCAGGCAGGCCGTCCGGTCGTCGACCGGCCACAGGGACACGACCAGTTCCCGCGCGCCGGCGGCGATCAGTGCCCGGGTGAGCCCGATGAGGTCGCCGGCCGCCGTCGCCTGGCCGCGACCGCTGTCACAGGCGCTCAGGATGGCCAGGTCGACCGTGACGCCCAGACCCATGAGGTCGGGCACGGTCAGGCTTCCGTCGCCGGCCAGAACCAGTTCGGCGCTGTACGGCGCCCCCTCCCGGAGGATGCCGTGGGTGGCCAGGTAGAGCAGACGGGCCGACGGGAGCGCATCGAGCAGGGCCTCGCGGGTCGCTCCCGAGCCGATGAGGGGATCGGTCCGGCGCAGCCGGGCGACGGCGAGCGCCTCGTCCCGTGCGCCGGGCAGGCGGGGGAGTCCCCGCTGCGTGCTGAAGGCGGGATCCCCGAGCACGAGCGTGGGCGCATCCGGCCGGATCCGCCCCGGCACGCGCGGCGCCATCGACGCGGCCGGGAGGTAGGAGACGGCGTGGGTGGCCGCCAGGACGTCGTCGTCGTGGGGGAGGAGGTGGAAGGGGAGGACCGCGAGCGGGCCGTGCGGCACGAACACGACGCGCCGGAAGGTCTGCAGCTCGTCGGCGAACGGGCCGAGCAGAGCCGCGGCGAACCGGTGCGCCAGTGCGTCCCGCGCCGCCACCGTGGACGAGCGAGCCGCCACCGCGCGGTGGAACTGCCGGACGGCAGCGGTCAGCAGGGGTGTCTCACGCTGCTGGAGGACCACACGGGCGTCCTCGTTCGTCACCGCCCAGCCGATCAGCTCGTCGTTGAACGCGTGGTACTGCAGCAGCAGCGAGCCGGGGCCGAGGCGGCTCTGCACCTCCGCGAGGGACGGGGTGACGGGCAGCCGCCGTCGCCCGGCCAGGAGACGCGGAGCGGTGACCGCCACCGCCGCCTCGGCCTCGTCGAGGGAGCGCTCCGCCGCTCGCACGGTGCGGTGGATGTGACCGGGGGGTGTGTGTGCAGTAGGCCCGAGGGCGGCGACCTGCTCGATGGTGCGCGCCAATTCGGCCCCCGCGCGCTGCCAGGAGCGCACCGCGCCGAGCACGTGCTGGTCGACCCGGGTGAGCCGACCGGCCTCGACGAGGTCGGTGAGGGCACTCGCCCGAGACCGGTCGGAGAGCTCGAAGGCACGGGCCAGGTCCACGCTCCGCGAGGGTTCCGCGCCCGCGAGGGCCGCGTGCGCCGACACGGCCGTCGTGTATAGGCCCGCCACGTCCAGGTCGTCGGAGGCCGTGGTCCGGAAGACGTCCAGGGCCAGCGCGGTGAGGTGGTGTTCGAACGCCGCGATCGCCTCCGCGGCACGGGGCGCGGCCGCGCCGGGGTTCCCCGCGCCCAGCAGGGCCTCAGCGTGCACCGCGGGCCCCTCCCACGGCTGGTCACCCTCGGGGAATCCGCCCTGCGCAGCGAGGCGCTCCAGCGCTGCCAGCGCTTCGTCGAAGCGCTTGAGGCGGACGAGGAGGCGCACGGTGAGGTCGAGGGGGAGCCCGGCCTCCAGCAGGGGAGCGAGGTGCGCGGCAGCGTCGTCGAACCGGCGCATGGTCCCCAGCACGACTGCGGTCGGCAGCGGTCCCACCGCCGGAGCGGCCGCGAGGGCGGCGTCCAGTTGCCGCTGGGCGGTGGCGAGGTCCCCCGCCGCGCGGGCCGCGACTCCGCGGTACAGGGGGATGAAGACGGCTCCCTCGGCGATCACGTCGTCGAGGAACGGGCGGAAGGTCGCCTCCAGGTCACCCCCGGCCGCGCCGTCGCGCAGCCACGCGGCCAACTCGCCGACGCGGGCCAGCGCGTCGCCGTCCCGGAGGGCATGCGCATCCCGGTTGGCCGTGGCCGTGCGGTCGACGAGAGCGGCCCAGCCCAGTTCGCTCCTCACCGCGGGGTGGCTGCGGGCGTCCTCCAGTTCCGAGAGGGTCAGCACCAAGGCGGCTCTGCGGTAGTTGACCTGCATGTAGCGGTTGGCCTGCGCGCTGCGCAGCATCGCCGACTCGGTGGTCACACCCAGCGGTGCGTTGATGGCCTCCGCCAGCAGGACCGCCTGCCGGCTGCGGAGCACGTCCTCGTCGCGCCAACGGCGGGATCGGGCGAGGCACAGCCGGGCGAGTCCCCGGGCGAAGCTCGTGCTGCCCACGCTCGTCGCCCAGCGTCCGACCGCGGCGCCGACGTCCTGGACATCGGCCGGATCCCCGGCGTCGATCCGCGCCAGCGCGCCGTGCACGTCGATCAAGCGCACCAGGCCGCTGTCGCCGGCCTGGTCGGCGAGGCTCCGCGCCTGGTCCAGCAGCGGCAGCGCCTCATCCGCGCGCCCGGCCGCGGCAGCGAGCCAGGCCCGGCGGATCCTGACGGCGGCCACCCCACGAGGCGCGCCGGCCGCGGCGAAGGCGCGCTCGGCCGCGGCCCACAGCCCCAGCGCGCCAGCAGCGTCGCCGACTCGGCCGGTCGCTGCGAGGCCGTCCTCGAGCTGCTCAGCGAGGAGCTCGGGAGAGGAGCCCGGGGCGGCCATCCAGTCCCCGCTGGTCAGCACGCAGGCGGCCACACCGACGGGATCCTGTGCCGCCTCGTAGGCCGCGCGGGCACGGCCGAGTTGCTCCTGCGCCTGCGCATCGTGCCCGGCCCGGGCGAGGAGGTCGGCCAGCAGGAGCTCTGCCGGCGCGACGGCCACCGGCCTGCCGAAGCGCAGGAGGTCGTTCCGCACGGCCTCAGCCATCCGCAGCGCGAGGCCGGTGCCCTCGTCACCCCCGGCGACGAAGCGCCGCCACGAGGGGAGCGCGCCGACCAGCCGCGTGGCGACGACGATGAGCAGCAGGCCCGCGGGGGTCGTCGGCCGGGGCGGGTCCACCGTCAGGCGCTCGGCATCGCCAGGCTCCAGCACCGCGGCGCCGCCTCCGGGAAACCAGTTGCGGTCGACGATCCTCGCCAGGTGACGGAGCGCCTCACCGACGGCCGCGGTGTCGCCCGAGCCGGTCGGCAGCTCGCTGAGGAGCTGTAGCGCCCGCTTCGCTTCGCCGGCGTTGAGCGCGGCACTCGCGGCGACGAGCCGGATCTCCGCATCCGGGAGCTGATCTCGATACGACCCGTCGCCTGCCTCCTCGAGCACCCGGCCCGGATGTCCGCGCCACTCCTCGCGGACCAGCAGGTTCAGCAGCATCCCGAGCGACTGCATGGGCCGCCTCCCGCATCGTCGAAGGGTGCAAGGGCGACCCGGCCGGTGCTCATCGGCCGCCGTCATCTGCGGCGCTCCGCTGAGACGGGCTGGCGGGCGGCCTGGCGTCGTCCGCCGGCGCCGCGCTGGAAGACACCCGCAGGTGCGTGTGGTGCGGCTCGGCGTACCCCGAGACCCCGGCGCGGTCGGGCAGCTCAGGCACGGGACGTGGGCGGGCACCGGTCCGCTGGCCACGACTCCGATCCCGACGTCGTCCGGGTCCCCGGGGTGGGTGGTCAGCTTCCGCTGCCGGAGGCCGCGCCCCCGGATCCACGGACCCCGCGGGGCACCGTCGGCGGTCGGTGCCCAGGACCTTTCGCCGGCGCGCGCCGGCACGCTGCCCATCCCGCGGCCAAGCCGCACAGCCTCCGTGGAGTGCCGGCTGGCCGCCATGGCTTCCCCTCCCTGCGAGCGCCGACCCGGTCGCCATCGGATCGGAGCCGGACGAGGGCCGAGGCGGTGGCGCGCATCGACCAGATGCGCCCATCCGGCTCATCCGTGGGGCATCCCGCACCGGGCCCCTGCGTCCCGGACCGCCTCCTCGGTGGGTCACGGCGGGATCAGGGTCGACCTCGTGCGTCATCCCGGCGTCACGGTCACGTCATCGAGGTGCGGTCGGTCCTCCGTGACCGCCTGTCGCCCGGGGTGTTCGAGCCGACACCGGGCCGTCGATGGTGCGGTCGAGACCGGCCGCACGCCCGATGACCGGTCGGTGACACGCCGGTGACGGAAGATGCCTAGCGTCGGCACGTCTGCCAGCCGAGTGTCGATCAGGCGGGGTGAGACCGCCGATGAGCCATCCGCGTGATGTTCGTGACGTCGGTTCGCCCGTCGCCGCTCTGCTCACCAGGGCGGGTCAGCTCCGGGACACCGGCGATCTCAGCGGTGCGCTCGCGGCGTCCACCGAGGCGGTCCGGGTGGCAGGAGCCCAATCGAGCGGCGCCCGGGCGCTCGCGCTGCTGGCGCAGGCGCGCCTGCGCCGTGAAGCAGGGGTGTCGGCCGGCAGTGAGCAGGCGCTGGCCGCTGTCCAGACGTTGATGGACGAGCTACCCCCGCAAGACCGGCCCGCCGTCGCGGTACAGCTGTGGATCGAGCAGGGGATCTGGGCCAAGGAGGCCGGGGACCTCGGTCAGGCAAAGCAGCTCTTCGAACGGGCGGTGGCGGGAGCCGAGCAGATCCCCGACGCGCTCGCCTCTGCACTGGCGAACCTCGGCGACGTCTTTCTCCATCGTGGCCGCATGGACGAGGCGCGCAGGCACCTCGAGCGCGCCGTACGCGTGAGCGCCGACGCGAACGACCGTCGGGGGGAGGCTGCGGGCCTGAACCTCCTCGGCATCGCTCTCCGCGGTGCCGGCGACCCGGATGGCGCCATCGACCACTGGTGGTCCGCCATCCGCATGGCACTGGCCGAGGGCCTGCCGAGGCAGGCGACGGACGCCTTCACCAACCTGCTGGTCCACAGCCGGGAGATCCCGGACGCGGACGTCCACGCACTGCTGCGCCGGGTCCTCGACTGGTATGCGTCCTCAGCCCTCCACGACGAGGCGCTCCTCGTGGGCGGCGTAGTCGCGAACCGTCTGGCCCGGGACGGTGACCCGGGAGCGGCCCGGGACCTGCTCGCGGAGATCCGCGACGAGCACCTGCGCGGCGGCCGGGTCGTCCCTGCGGTGTACGACCTGCTCAACCTGACGAATCTCGAGATCACCTGTGGCGACTACGGCGCAGCCGCGGATCACGCCCAGCTCCTCGTAGAGGACGTGGAGCGCCTGGGCCTGCTCGAGCTCCTCCACCCGGCCTACCTCGCGCTGGCGCAGACCCACCTGGGACGGATGGCCGGTGCCGAACCCGTGGACGTGACCGGGGTCTTCCGCGATGCGCATGCCGCGTACGCGCGGGCGGCGGAGGGCATTGATCTGGTGCGGGCCGGAGTGGACAGGCCGGAACGGCGCGAGCCCCTCCTGGGGGACCGGGAGCGGTTCTTCGACGAGGCCATCCAGTTCTATGCCCTCGCGTCCGACGCCCTCCCCGATCGGGCTTTCGGGCAGGACGCGTTCCTGATGAGTGAGCGCAGCCGGGCTCGGTCCTTCCTGGAACTGCTGGGTGCGGATCGGCTCGCGCGGGCGACTCATGGTGATCCGCTGGTGCGGCGGCGGACGGAGCTGACGCAGCAACTGCTCCGCGCGTCCGGGCGGGAGCCCGAGCGGGTCGCTCGGCTCACGGCCGACCTGCGCACTGTTCGTGGTCAGCTCGCGCGGGAGGCGCCCGCCCTCGCGGCGCTCACCGAGCAGGGGCCCGCCGGAGTCGACGACATCTGCTCCGCCATCCCGGCGGACGCGGCGCTCATCCACTACCACGTCACCGCGGACGCTCGGACGTTGTGGACCTTCGTCCTGACCGCCGAGGGCATCGCGGCCTCCTTCGAACAAGACCTCTCCGGCATCGACCTCCACGGCTTGATCCGGCGGTTCCTGGCGGAGGTGGGTGTCCGCTCCTCACCGGGGCGGCGGGGGGATGAAGCACGGCAGCGGAGGGATGTGCTTCAGGAGCGCATCCGCCAGGAGAGCGGCGATTCCGTCCTGCCGACGGGGCAGGAGCTGTCCGAGCTGCTACTGCCCCCTGAGCTGCAGGAACTTATCGGCGCCGCCGTCACGCACCTGCTGATCGCGCCCCACCGGAGCCTCCACGGACTGCCCTTCTCCGCCTTGCGGCATCTCGACGGCGATCGCGGCACCTGGCTCTCGGACCGGTTCGACCTCTCCGTCCTGCCGTCCAGCTCGTTCCTTCCCGTCTGTTCCTCACTCAGCCGCCCGGCGCCGCGGCCGGGCAGCGCCGTGGTCCTCGGCAATCCGACCGCGGACCTGCCCGGGGCGGAGGCGGAAGCGCTGCGGGTGGCCGACCGGCTCGGAACGGTGCCGCTGATCGGAGGTCAGGCGACCCGGCAGGCCCTCCTGTCGGTTCCTCCCGGCACAGCCGTCGTCCATGTCGCCAGCCACGGCGCCTACGACGACGCGGACCCCCTCCTGTCCGGCGTTCAGATGGCCGACGGTCGGGTGACGGTCGAGGACCTGATGGACGGTTCCGTGGCCACGGGACTGCTGGCCCTCAGTGGCTGCGTCACCGGCTTGTCCCGGCGCCGCCCGGGCGACGAGCTCACCGGCCTGACCCGCGCGGCGGTGACCGCAGGCACCGCCAGCGTCCTGGCCACGTTGTGGGAGATCGACGACCGGTCCGCGCCGGTCTTCTTCGACTCCTTCTACGCCGACCTGATGACGGGCCGGCCGAAGGACAGCGCCGTCGCAGCAGCACAGCGGCACATGCGAGAAGCGGGGTTCACATCGCCGTACCACTGGGCGCCGTTCGTGCTCATGGGCGACCGGCGATGACGCACCGCCATCGGGGCCGGCGCCGTGCGGGATGGCGCCGAGGGGGCCTGATGAACGTACGACCCGACGACGGTGACGCGCTGACCCTCCAGGATGTGCGGCTCCTCCTGGAGCGCGGTGACGTCGACACCGTGCTGAGCCTGAGTGGCCGAGGCCTCAGCCGCGGTGATCGTCGGTTGTCACGCGCGGCCCTGCTCCATGCCCGCGCCATCGCACTGGCCGAGTCGGCGGGTGGTGATCTCGGAGAGGCGATCCGCTGCCTCGAGGAGGCCATGTGTGAGCCTCCCGAGGATCGCCGACAGTCGGAGCCCGTCCTCGGCAGCCTCGCTCTGCACCGCGCCCACCTCGAGCAACGCCGTCGCCGGGCGGGGCCGGTCGACCTCGACCCTCCGCTGGGTCGTGCTCAGCCACTGGTCGCCGCCCTCGTGGAGGGAGCGGGCAGCCTGCTGTCGGCGTCCCGGGTGCTCGAGGCGGAGTTGCTGTTGTCGCGGGCCGTGGCCGTGGCCGCGGACAGCGAAGGTCCGGCCGGGGCGCGGTTTCGAGCCGGGGTCGCGGCACTGCGCCGAGTGCACGAGCAGCTCGGACAGGATCCGGGCGATCCCGTCGACGGCTCGCGCCGGCCTCCGACGCACAGGTCCGAGACGCAGGTGTCCGGCGGGACGGCGTTGCCACCGCAACCGGTCCTGCGCCTGCTCCAGCGGAACAGCAGGGAGTCGTGGGGGATCGCCGACGATGCACGGCAAGCGGCGTCCGCCGGCGCGATCGAACCTCAGCGGGCGGCACTCGCCGTCGCATTGGAGAACGCGCGCTTCTCCTACACCGCGCAGGAGCGGAACCAGTACCTCGAGATCCTCCGACAGCTGGCAGGAGCGGCTCGGGCGGGCCTTCTGACGGAGCTTGCGCGGCGGATCCTCATGTGCGGACTGGATGTATACCGGCGGACCGCTCAGGCGGAGGGCGAGCGGGAGGAGTACGCCGAGGTACTGGCCTGGCTCGGTCAAGTTGCCGTCGACGCCGGCGCCTACGGTCAGGCCCAGATCCTCGGCAGCGAGCTGGACCGGCTCGTCGCGAGCGGCGGCTGTCGGAGCTTCTGGGCCCGCATGGCGTTGGTCGTCGAGGGGCGCGCCCTCATCGCCCTCGGGGACACGCTCCCCGGCGTCGACCGGATCCGGGCGGGTGTGAGGGGCTCGACCGCCGACGACCGCAGCCGCTGGTTCGTCGACGGGATACGTGACCTCTACGGCGCATGCTTGACCCTCGGCGACCTGGAGGGCGCGTCGGAATGTCACGGTTGGCTCGCGGCCACCGGGGACCCCCGCGGGACCTCCCGACAGGAGATCCAGGCACGGGACCTGGAGGACTCGGACCTGGCCGGGGCGATCGACCTGTACGACCAGCTGCTCACCTCTGCTGATCAGCTTCCCGCGAGCGGCATCATCCGGATCTCGCTGCGACTCGGGCAGATCCTCCACGACCAAGGGCAGGACGACCGTGCGCTCGGGCATCTCAGCCGGATCTATCCGCTGATCGGTCAGCTCCGAGGGGCGGATCATCCGTCCCTGTCCGAGGTCGAGGAGTTGGCGGCGTCCCTGGAGTCCAGCGCTGGAAGGTACGAGTTCGCGCTGGGAGCGATCTCTCGCGCGACGGCACGGGACTCGCGGACTGCGGGGCGTCAACTTGCCGTCAGCTCCTCCACCCAGCGAGACCGGAAGTTGGGCGAGTTCCGTCGGCGCATCGAGACCATGGCCTCACTCGTCGTGGACCACTTCCGCCAGGACTCGGAGCCTGTTGGGGGGCTGTTCGCGCTCGTGCTGCGACAGAAGGGGGTCAACACCCACGTCGAGCGCCAGGTCCAACTCGACATCGTGGAACAGGCCGATGGCGGTCGTGAACTCGACGAGGCCCGGCGGAGTGCGGCGCACCTGCGTGCTCGGCTGAGCCAGGAGGCCCTGCGCATCCGGTCGGGCAGCCAGCGGCGACGACAGGTGGAAGAGCTCCTGCGTGAGCGGGAGGCGCTGGAGCGCCGCATGTCGATCCTCGTCGGTGGCCTGTCTCTGACCGGCTTGACCACCTATCCCGACCCCGTGGGGATAGCGATGACCATCCCCGAAGACAGCGTCTACGTCGACTACTACCTCCACACGTCGCCGTCCGCCCCCGGACGACCTCCTGTGACCAGGTACTGCGCATTCGTCGTTCCCGCCCGGACGGTCTACCGCTGGCAGGTGCTCGACCTGGGCGACGCCGCGACCATCGATCGACTCGTCGGTCAATTCCGGTCGACGGTCACCTCGACACCGACGTCGGGCAGGGACGCGGGCACGCAGGACGAGACAGGGCCCGGGAGTCTCCCGAGGGACCGGGATCGCGACGCAACGCGCTGGGGAGGGGAGATCCGCGAGCTGGTCTTCGACCCACTGGTGCCGTCCTTCGAGGGCCGGACGAGGCTGGTCGTGTCTCCCGATGGGAGCCTGGCGACGCTGCCCTTCGACTGCCTTCCGCTGGGCGAGACGGAGCAGGTCATCGACCGGTACCGCCTGAGCTACGCCACGTCGTCGCGTTCCGTGCAGACGATGGACGCCGCCGTCCTCCACGACCGCACGCCCGAAGCGGCTGCGGCATGCAGCGCTCCCCTGGTCATGGGAGCCCCCGCGTTCGACGAACCGCCCACTCATCAGCCCGAGCCCCCGGTCCCAGGCCTGCCAGGCGTCATGTTCCGGCCGCTCGAGGGCGCCGAGAACGAGGTGGACCAGGTCGGGAGGACACTCGGCGTGGCGCCGCTCGTCGGGAACGCCGCATCGAAGGCTGCCCTTCAAGCGACCAGCAGTCCGGTCATCGTCCACCTCGCCACGCACGGCTTCTTCCTCGACGGGGCAGAGGAGGCGGTGCTGGCAGAGGTGCCGTTGTTGCGCTCCGGCATCGCCCTCGCGGGCGCCAACGTCGGTGGCTCGGACGGCATCCTGCTGGCCGAGGAGGTCCTGTCGTTGCCTCTGCGACGAACCGCGCTGGTGGTCCTCTCTGCCTGTGAGACCGGACTGGGGCCGCAGGAGCGGGGCGAGGGGCCGGCCAGCTTGGGGCGGTCGTTCGAGGCGGCGGGTGCCGAGTCTGTCGTCGTGGGACTGTGGAAGGTCCCGGATGAAGAGACGACGAGGCTGATGGCGTCCTTCTACCGGTCGCTGGTGGCTGGCGCCGGCGTCGCTGACGCCCTGCGCGAAGCCAAGCTCGAGCTCAGACGGACGCACCCGCACACCTTCTTCTGGGGTGCCTTCATCTCCAGCGGAGGCTGGGGATCGATCGCCACGGACACCTGGCACGGAGGAAGGCCCTCCGCGGGCGGGCCCGACCGATCGTGACGGGGTGGGGGCGGGCGTGCCGGGGCCGGTCGGTGCGTCCTCGCCACCCGTCCGAGGAGCGAGCCCGAGGCGAGACGGCTTCACCATGGAGTGGCCCCACCGGGCATCGGGGAGGCCACCGGGAAGCGGTGGCACGTTGGATGCCGTCCCTGCCCATAGCGAGGCGCACGGCGCGGCGACGAGGAGCGGGCGCGGCGTCGTCACCGCTATCCCGTTCGAACGTTCACCCGCGGCGGCCGTTTTCCGGGGACCCGCCGACTGGACGGTCGACGTTGCCCGCACGCACGGCTGAGTGTGCGCCGACGTGGTCTGAGCGCCGGCCCGGGGGACTCGCCCAGCCGGCAGCATGGTTGGCCGGCGTCCCGTGGTGAGGGACGCGTCCCCGCGCCGAGGGAGGCCACGGCCACCGGGATCCGGTGATGGCTGCCGTGGAGTCGCTCGGCGCTGGCGGCGGCGCGGGGTCGCTGCCGCCGTCTCCGCCGCAACCTGGCCGGCGCCGCTGACCGTCGCCTCCATCCCCGGCCGCACGGCCCTCCTGCGCGGTCTCGCCGTGGTCGGCCGGGCGGGCGCCAGCCGCTCCGTCGGCGTCGGCGTCGGCGTCGGTACTGGTGTCGCCACCGAGCGGCTCGTCTGCCGCGGGCGCTCGGGGCTGCGGCTGCTCGACTGCCCGACGACGGGCCCGACCGGGCAGGACGGATTGCTGCGGGTGGGACCGGCCACAGCTCCTGTGGCCGTGGCGTCAAGGCGACGAAAGGGTGCGTCCGCCGGCGGACGCACGGTTCGCCGAAGGGGCAGAGCCCTCGGCGCTGTTCGAAGGAGCGCTCGTTGGCCGCGCGACCATGTCGGGTCCTCGCCACAGCGCCGAGGTGAGCGCTCGGCCGGCGTCCCGCTCCTGGGACGGTTGAGCCGGCCGTGGACGTCCCACTGCGTCGTAGAGCAGTCCCGGTGCAGCGCGAAAGCGGCGTCGAGGAGTTGTCCGTAGCGGCTGGCGGTGCCGACCAGGTTCGCATACACCACGACCGCCGCCACTATCCACGTCGGACGGGGGCGGCGCAGGCTCTGGAGTGCTGCCGCGGCCTCGGGGCGGCCGGCCCGCGCCCTGGGGACACGACCACGGCCGGCACCTGACCCACCGTCCGGTCCGCACGACGGCGCCTCGCGGAGCGGTGGACCCCGGGGCGGAGACGCAGCTCTCCTGACGCGGCGGCTGAGCGCCCACCCCACGAGGGAACCGCCCTCCGGCACACTGCCCGGGCACCGGCGGAGGGGGCGCGATGGACAGGCCCGTGCTGATGGCGGTGGACGACGATCCGGCCACGCTGCGCCCGGTGCAGGAGGAGCTGACCAAGCGGTACGGCACCGACTACGACGTCCGCTGCCTCACCTCGGCGGAGGAGGCGCTCGGCGACCTGGCGCAGGTGCGGGCGACGGGCGGGGAGGTGGCGCTGGTCCTCGCCGACCAGTGGATGCCCGGGATGACCGGCATCGAGTTCCTCGACCGGGTGCGGGCGCTGCACCCGGCGGCGAAGCGGTCGGTCCTGATCACCTGGAACGACCGGTCGATCGCGCCGGTGCTGCCGGTGTCGGTGCTGCGGCAGATCGACTGGGTCACCAAGCCCTGGCAGCCCGGGGACGAGCACTTCCACCAGGCGATCGGCCAGTTCCTGTACCAGTGGGCGCTGCCGAACCGTCCGCGGTTCCTGGCGGCCCGGGTGGTCGGGGAGCGCTGGGCGGCGCGTTCGCACGAGATCCGGGACCTGCTCAGCCGCAACAGCGTGGCCTACGGCTTCCTCGACGTGACCTCGGAGGAGGGCCGGGCGCTGCTGCGGGAGGTGGGACGGCCGGCCGCCCGGCTGCCGGTGGTCGTCCTCTTCGACGGACGGGTCCTCGAGGACCCGTCCGGTCTGCAGATCGCCGACGCGCTCGGCGTCCGGACCCGGCCGGATGCGCGCCCCTACGACGTCACGGTCGTCGGTGCGGGCCCCGCGGGGCTGGCCGCGGCGGTCTACGGCGCCTCCGAGGGGTTGCGCACGGTCGTGCTGGAGACCGAGGCGATGGGGGGTCAGGCCGGCACCAGCTCGCTGATCCGCAACTACCTGGGCTTCCCCCGCGGCATCCCCGGCGCCGACCTGGCACAGCGGGCCTACGAGCAGGCCTGGCTGCTGGGCGCGGAGTTCGTCTACGGACCGCGAGCGGTCGGCCTGGAGGCCTCGGGCGCCGGACTCGTCGTCTCGCTGAGCGACGGCAGCACGGTCACCAGCCGCGCCGTCGTCCTCGCGACCGGGGTGACGTACCGGCGGCTCGGGATCCCGTCCCTCGACGCGCTCGTCGGGGCAGGGGTCTTCTACGGCGCCGCGGGTCCCGAGGCGCAGGCGATGGCAGGGGAGGACGTCTACATCGTCGGCGGGGCCAACTCGGCGGGTCAGGCCGCGCTGCACCTGGCCCGCTACGCCCGGCGGGTGACGCTCCTCGTGCGCGGCGCCTCGCTGGCCGTCACCATGTCCGACTACCTGGTCCGCGAGATCGAGGCGGCGGCCAACGTCACCGTCCGCCACGGCGCCGAGGCGGTCGGCGGTGGCGGGGAGGGGCGCCTGACCCACCTGGTCGTGCGCGATCGCGGTGGCGGGGACACCGAGACGGTGCCGTCCGCGGGCCTGTTCGTGCTGATCGGCGCCGAGCCGCACACGCAGTGGCTGCCCGACGCGGTCCACCGGGACGACGCGGGCTACGTCCTGACCGGCGCCGACCGGCGTGGCAGCCCCGCGGGTCGTGGGGGCCACGCGTTCGAGACCAGCGTGCCCGGCGTGTTCGCCGTCGGCGACGTCCGGCACGGGTCGGTCAAGCGGGTGGCCTCCGCCGTCGGTGAGGGCGCGATCGCCATCCGCATGGTCCACGACCACCTCGGCCACGGGTGAGGGCCTCACCCGGGTCGAGCCTGCCGTCGACCTCTCGGAGGCCGGTGCGTTCGTGCGGCAGCCGGGGAGCCGCGCGCTAACCTCGGGGAGGACCGGGTCCGGGAACCGGAGGTCCGGGATGCGCTTCGTGTTCAGTCCTCCCGCCGAGGCGGCGGCCGATCTGCTGACCCTGCCCTGGGACGTCCCGCTCTCGCAGTGGACCGACGACCGGATCGTCGAGATCCCCCAGCACGGGCGCTCCCGTCACGTCGTGCGGTTCGTGGCCGAGGCCGGAGGCGTGTTCGCGCTCAAGGAGCTGCCCGAGCGACCCGCTCGCCGCGAGTACGAGGTGCTGCGCCGACTGCACGAGCTCGGCATCCCGGCGGTCGAGGTCGTCGGCGCCGTCGTCGACCGGCCCGGTGAGCAGCAGGCGGTGCTCGTCACCCGCTTCCTGGACTACTCGTCGTCCTTCCTGGCGCTGTTCGCCAACCCCCGGGGCGGGCACCTGATCGACCGGGTGATGAACGCGCAGGTCGAGCTGCTGGTCCGGCTGCACCTGGCCGGCATCGTGTGGGGCGACTGCTCTCTGGCCAACACCCTGTTCCGGTTCGACGCCGGGACGCTGGCCGCCTACCTCGTGGACGCCGAGACGGGGGAGGTGCACGAGCGGCTCACCCAGAGCCAGCGGGACCACGACACGGACGTCGCGTATGCGCGGGTCGTCAGCGAACTGACGGACCTGCGGGAGAGCGGCTCCCTCGCCGGGGACCTCGACCCGGCACTGGCGGCGGCCGACCTGGTGGCGCGGTACGAGCACCTGTGGGCCCAGCTGACCAGCGAGGAGGTGGTGTCGCGCGAGGACCAGCAGCTCCGCGTCGCCGGGCGCATCCGCAGGCTCCAGGACCTGGGCTTCGACGTCGGCGAGGTGGAGCTCGTCGAGGACCCGGCCGGCGGGAGCCGACTGCACCTCACCACCCGCGTCGCCGAACCCGGCGACTGCCGGCGGGCACTGTTCAGCCGGACCGGGCTGGACGTCCAGGAGAAGCAGGCACGCCGCCTCCTCGCCGACATCGTGAGCTACCGCGCCGCTCTCGAGCAGGTGGTGGGAGGCCCGGTCTCCGAGACCGCGGCCGCCATCCGCTGGCTGACCGAGAGCTACCAGCCGACGATCGCCGCCATCCCCGCGCACCTGCGCAGCCGGCTGGACACCGCCGAGATCTTCCACGAGGTCCTCGAGCACCGGTGGTTCCTGTCCGAGGCGGCCGGCCGGGACGTCGGGATGCAGGCCGCGGTGCGGGACTACGTCGACCGGGTGCTGCCGGCAGTGCCCGGCGACCTGGTGACGCCGCCACCCTCGAGCACCGACCCGGGACCTCGGGCCCCGATGGGCGACTCCTCGTAGGGCCCGTTCCACCGTCCTCCGGGCCCGCGGTCGACGGCGCGGACCGAGCGACCGGAGTCCGGTGCCAGCCGGCAGCGAGGTCCACGCTCCCCGTCCCGCACCAGCCGGGGGCCCCGTCGCCCCGCGGATGCCAGGAGCCCGGTCCCTCGACCCCGTCCACCGGGGCGCCTGACAGCCATCTCCTGGTACACCTCGTGACCGCCGGTCACGCCTCGCCGGGGGAGCGCGAGACCGGCAGGCGACCGCGACCACCGCAGACCTACGCTCGGATTCCAGAACGGCAACGGACGCAAGGCGTACGGCCCCTGCGCCCCGCACGACGCCGAGGCCTCGAGTGGACGCGTTCCACCTGGTGCGGGGCTCGGCTCCTCCCCGAGCAGAGGGTGACCGATGGACCAGGTGCCTTGGACCCAGCGACCGCTCCCGACCGTGCCCGACGTCGCCCTCGCGGTCTGGCGGCGGGAGCTGTGCACGCCCATGGACCTCACGGTGAGCCGGAACGACCTCCAGGCCACGGTGCGCACGGCGGGGCTGCGAGACCGCGCGCCGGTGGACGCCGACGAGCTGCTCCTGGTCTTCGAGGAGCTGACCTCCAACGGCCTGCGCCACGGGCGGCCGCCGGTGACCGTCTGCGTCGTGGCCGCCAGCGGCGGTTGGCTCGTCGACGTCACCGATGCCGCGGTCGAGTGTCCTCCGGTGCCGACCGTCGACCGTGACCCGGTCGACGGGGGGCTGGGCCTGCACCTCGTGGCCCGGCTGTGCCGCACGCACGGCTGGATGGTCGACGACGGCCGCAAGCACGTGTGGGCGTGCGTCGCCGCGGCGTGAGCCCGAGCGGGACGGTGCTCGCCCGCGGCGGGGTGGTCGCTGTCGTCTCACGGGGTGTGGCGACGTGCGCCCACCGCGCCGAGGGGGCGCGCCGGTGGTGACGCCGGCCGGCGGGTCCCGCAGTGGGTGTCCGCCGGCAGCGCGAGGTGCATTGCCCCGGTCGTCCGGGACTCCTACCGTGATCCGCAGTCAGCGCCAGACACGGTGATGACGGAGGCGGACCATGACCATCGCCCCGGCGCCCATCGTCAGTCGCCCGTATGCCCAGCCCCCGCCCGCCCGGGGGTCCCGGCTCAGCAACCTGCTGCGGACCACGGACCACAAGACCATCGGCCTGATGTACCTGGTCACGTCGTTCGCCTGGTTCATCGTGGGTGGCTTCATGGCCATGCTGATGCGCGGTGAGCTGGGCCGGCCCGGGCTGCAGTTCCTGTCGCCCGAGCAGTACAACCAGCTGTTCACCATGCACGGCACGATCATGCTGCTGTTCTTCGCGACGCCGTTGTTCTTCGCCTTCGGCAACCTGATCATGCCGCTGCAGATCGGCTCGCCCGACGTCGCCTTCCCGCGGCTGAACGCCTTCTCGTACTGGCTGTTCCTGTTCGGCAGTGTCATCGCCGTCTCGGGCTTCTTCACCCCCACCGGCGCCGCGGACTTCGGCTGGTACGCCTACACCCCGCTGTCCGACGGCACGCACTCCCCGGGGATGGGGGGGAACCTGTGGATCGCGGGCCTGGCGGTCAGCGGTCTGGGCACCATCCTCGGCGCGGTCAACTTCACCACGACGATCGCCTGCCTGCGCGCGCCGGGCATGACCATGTTCCGGATGCCGATCTTCACCTGGAACACGCTGGTCACCAGCATCCTGGTGCTGTTCGCGTTCCCGATCCTCACCGCGGCGCTGTTCGCGCTGCTGGCCGACCGCCACCTCGGCGCCGTCGTCTACTCGGACGAGAACGGCGGCCCGATGCTGTGGCAGCACCTGTTCTGGTTCTTCGGCCACCCCGAGGTCTACATCATCGCGCTGCCGTTCTTCGGCATCATCACCGAGGTCATCCCGGTGTTCTCCCGGAAACCGCTGTTCGGCTACAAGGGCATGGTCGGCGCGACGCTGCTCATCGGCGGCCTCTCGGTGACCGTGTGGGCGCACCACATGTACGCGACCGGCGCGGTGCTGCTGCCGTTCTTCGCGTTCCTGACCTACCTCATCGCGGTGCCGACCGGCATCAAGTTCTTCAACTGGATCGGCACGATGTGGCGCGGCCAGCTGACGTTCGAGACACCGATGCTCTGGTCGGTCGGTTTCCTGGTGACCTTCCTGCTGGGCGGGCTCACCGGGGTGCTGCTGGCCAGCCCGCCGCTGGACTGGCACCTGAACGACAGCTACTTCGTCGTCGCGCACTTCCACTACGTGGTCTTCGGCACCGTGGTGTTCGCGGCCAACGCCGGGATCGCGTTCTGGTTCCCCAAGCTGTGCGGCCGGATGATGGACGAGCGGCTGGGCAAGCTGCAGTTCTGGATGACCTTCATCGGCTTCCACGGCACGTTCCTGGTCCAGCACTGGCTGGGCGAGGAGGGCATGCCGCGGCGGTACGTGGACTACCTGCCCACCGACGGGTTCACCGCGCTGAACACCGTCTCGACGATCTTCTCCTTCGTCCTCGGCGCCTCCATCATCCCGTTCCTCTACAACGTGACGAAGTCGTGGCGGTACGGCCGGCCCGCGCTGCGCGACGACCCCTGGGGGTACGGCAACTCGCTGGAGTGGGCGACGTCCTCGCCGCCGCCGCGGCACAACTTCACCGAGATCCCGAAGATCCGCTCCGAGCGCCCGGCGTTCGAGGCGCACCACCCGGACCTGGTGCCGCGGCTGCACGCCGAGGCGCACGTCGGCAAGCGGCACCAGCCCTACGGCGGGGTCAGCGAGCTGGTCGAGGGCACCGGCCCGCGTCAGGGCCCGAACGACCCCGACTTCACCTGACCCGCCGGTCCAGGGCCGCCGTCCGGGCCGGTCAGCCGACGGCTCCGGGGACGACGGCGAACATCCGCTCGCGCACCGTCTCGCGCACCTGCAGCGTCTGCTCGATCCGCAGGAGCTGCTCCTCGGACGCGGGCAGCCCGAACACGTCGGAGAGGAAGCGGGGGAGGTCCGCGCGGTAGTCGTGCTGCGTCGCCCCGAAGGGCCCGGACGTCTGCGCGTTCTTCATGTCCACGAGGCTCTGGAAGAACGTCGTCAGCGGACGCCACCGCATCGCCGGGGGGACGCCGCGGGGACTGCCGGCGGCGACCGGCTCGGGGCGGGGCCGCGCGGCGCCCAGCCAGTCCGGGGGGTACCAGAGCAGATCCGGGCCGAACCTCGTCACGCCGTCGTTGTCGTGGCTGAGCAGGACGAAGCGGGGCGGTCCGCCGCGTCGTTCGACCAGCGCGGCGTACTGGGCGTGGTCGTTCACGACGGCGACGGCGTCGGGGTCGACGTCGAGGCGGTCGCCGCGGGTGACCTGGCGCATCCAACCGCTCCCGTACGGCGTGCCGATCCACAGCGCCCGGTCGATCCCCATCGCGTCGAGCCCGAGCGTGCCCCAGTGCAGGAACACGTCCTGGCTGGTGTGCGCGCCGAGGCTCTCGCCGAAGACCACGACGCGCGGACGGCGGCCGGGACGGTCGCGCAGGCGCTGGAGGACCCGCAGCCACAGCAACCGGTTCTGCTCCCGGGCGCGGGGGACCATGCCGAGGGACAGCGGCGACGGGCGGCGGGAGTACTGCAGGGCCACGGTGGCGACGTCGCCGAGCGCGAGGTACTGCAGCGCGGCCGTGGCGACGTAGTTCACGTAGCCGGTGCCGGTCGGCGAGACCAGGACCAGCAGCGACCGGTCGAACGCGCCGGTCCGCTCCAGCTCGGCCATCGCGAGGTCCACCCGCGCGCGGGGGGTCGGCGCGTTGTCCAGCCCGACGTACACCTGGACGGGGGCGGCGCGCGCGGGCGTGCCCATGACGGTCTCGATGGACAGGTCCGGCACGCCGTCCGGGAGATCCGCGACCGGGCGCGGGCGGACCGAGGCGAGCGCGTGCAGCCGGCCGTCACGCCCGAGGCCCTCCCAGGCGACGAGGCTGCCGGGACCGCCGCTGACGGTCGCGGGCACCCACCGGTCGCTCTCACCCGCCTCGAGCACCGGGACGTCGACCGACGTCCTCGCCTCGATCCGCCGCATCGCCCGGTGCCAGACGGTGGAGGCGCCCAGCCCCAGGCCGGCGAGGAAGCCCGCGTGGCCCACCGGGCGCCAGATCTCCGGAGGCCCGGGCAGGACCGTCCCCAGCCGGTGGGCGAGGAGGTCGACGAGGGCGTGCTCGCCGTAGGCGACCCCGGCGAAGGAGCCGACGACCCCCGTGGCGATCCCGAGGGACGACAGCGGTGACGGGGCCTCCGCCCCGGCCGCGCTCCCCGCGTGCTCACCTGCCCGCAACCGGTCCAGCACGTAGGCGACCGCCAGGCCCACGGGGACCGCCAGCGGGACGGAGGCGAGGCGCCCGTGCAGCCGCAGGCGGTCGTCCAGCGCCTGCGCGCCGAGCCGGGCCCCGCCCAGCAGCGCGCTCCCGAACCCCGTGGCAGCCAACCGCCAGGCCGCCTGGCGCACGGCGCCGCGGAGCGGGTCGTCGGCCCGCGGCGGGAACGCCCGGAGCGCCGCCAGGCCGAGCGGCACGGCCGCGCAGTCGACCGCGATCGTCCCGGCGCTCCGCAGCGACCCGGACGGTGCCCCTCTGAGGAGCAGGCGTGCCGTGGCCTCCAGCGCGTCCTGCGTCCCGGCCGAGAGCACGTAGTGCAGTCCCGTGGCCAGCCCGGTCACCAGTCCCTGGTCCGCCGCGCTGCGAGAGGAGAGGGAGGGAGCGAACGTCCCGGGGGCCATCGCCGCGGCCACGGCCAGCCCCACGTCGGGTGCGGTGCTCGCGGCCGGGTTCGCCCCGCGGCCCTGCCGTCCCGCTCGTGTCCGTCGCGTCCGGGCTCGTGCACGTCCCATGGGCGCATGGTGGGCCGGGTGGGGTGGATCGCGGCTCATCCTCCCGGTGCGAGCCTGCAGGGTCGCCACCCGGGTCCGACGCCGTCCGCGCACTCCGTCCCGGGCGCGCCGTCCGTCCCGCGGGCGGCGCGGTCAGCAGCCCGAGGTCGTCTCCTCCAGGAGGGCGTCGGCTCCCTGGACGAACGCCCCGACGGCGGTCGCCGCCGTGCCCAGCGTGCCGGCGGACGGATCGGTCTGCGCCGCGTCGACGGCCTCCCGGACGGCGTCGGCCTCGGCCTGCACGTCGTCGACGTCGGCGCCGTACTCGGCACGGGCCGCGTCCGCGAACTGCCCCCAGTCCTCCTCCACCGTCGCCCACGCCTCCTCCAGCGCGGAGGTGCCCTGCTCGACGACCGGGACGTCCCGCAGCGCCGCCAGGGAGGTGCGCAGGTCCTCCGCGGGACCGCACACCCCCGCGCTCGAGGACGTCGCCGAGGACGTCGCCGAGGAGGTCGCCGAGGAGGTCGCCGCCGGGTCCGCCGAGTCCGACGACGAGCAGGAGACGAGTCCCGCTCCCAGGGCCACCAGCGCCAGCACGGACACGCACCTCGACATGCCGCCGACCGTGCCCTCCGGCGGCGGGCGCTGCGTCGTCCCCGGCGGATGAGACCCGCGGGACCACCCCTGACGGCCACGCCGGCGGCGGTGCACGACGATCAGCCCGTGGACGCGAGCCCGGTACCCCTGTGGCAGGACGAGCCGTACCGCCCCCGGTCCCCGCTGGAGGGGGAGGCGCGGGCGGACGTGTGCGTGGTCGGCGCCGGCGTCGGCGGCCTGGCGACCGCCCGGCGGCTGCTCGACGCCGGCCTCTCCGTCGTGGTGCTCGACCGGCACGAGGTGGCGTCGGGCGCCAGCGGCCGCAACGGCGGCTTCTTCATCGCCGGCGCCGCGCCGATGTACCACGAGACCCGCGCGCTCTGGGGGCGCGAGCGGGCGGTCGCCGTCCACGCCGCGACGCTGGCCGCCCAGCGGGAGGTGCTCGAGGTGGCCGAGGCCGTCGGCGCCCGCGCGCACTTCCGCGTCGACGGGCTGCTCCGGCTCGCCGTCGACGCGGCCGAGGCCGACGACGTCCGGGCCAACGCCGCCGCCCTCGCCGAGGACGGCTTCCCGGGGGCGCTGGTCGCCGGCGACGACCTCCCCGGCCCGCTCGCCCGGCCGGAGCGGGCCGGGCTGCTCTTCCCGCACGACGGGTCGGTGCACCCGGTCCGCTGGCTGCGGGCGCTGGCCGCCGCGCTGGAGGCGCGCGGCGCGCGGGTCTTCGAGCGCTCGGCGGTGGTCGCGCCGCCGGCCGCCGACGGGGACGGCGTCGTCGTGCGGACGGCGGCCGGGACGGTGCGCTGCGACCGCGCGGTCGTGGCCGTCGACGGCGACCTCGCGGCGCTGGTGCCGACGGCGGCGGCCGTGCGCCCGCGGCGGCTCAACATGCTCGCCACGGCTCCGCTCGGGAGGGCGGTCCTCCCGTTCCCGGTCTACGCCCGGTACGGCCACGAGTACGTGCACCAGACCGCGGACGGCCGGATCGCGCTGGGCGGGTTCTCCGACCTCGACGGGGACGCCGGCTGGACCGACCGCGCCGAGGTCTCCGCGCCGGTGCAGGCGCGGCTGGACCGGTGGCTGCGCGAGGAGCTGCAGGTCGACGCGCCGGTCACGCACCGGTGGGCCGGCGTCGTGGGCTTCGCCGAGGACCCCCTGCCCCGGTGCGGGCCGGTGCCCGGCACCGGCGGTCGGGTGCTCGCGCTGGGCGGCTACAACGGCACCGGCCACGTGCAGGCGTGGGTCGCCTCCCGCGTGGTGGCGGACCTGGTCGTGAGCGGCGCGAGCTCCTCCGCCGGGCTCTACGCCCCCGTCGACGCCTGACCGCCGAGCAGCCGCCGGTGGACGACGGCGCCGGGGCCGAGAGCGAGCAGGGCGTCGGTGAGCGCGTCGGCGGCGGCGTGCGCGTCGTCGTCGGTCATCGGGTCCAGGACGTCGAGGACGAACAGCGCGCTGGTGGTGCCGGTGGTGATCCGGGTGCGGACGCCCTGCCGCCAGTTCCAGCGGCGGCAGGTGACCCCGGCGTCGTCGCGCCACACGACCTCGCCGGGCTCCGGGTGCTCGACGGCGGGCTCGCCGCCGGCGGTGGTGTCGAAGGGCTCGCTGCCGTCGGCGCGCACCAGCCGCGGCGGGCCGGCGTAGGCGGCGCGGTCCTCGCCGCCGAGCGGCAGCAGGTGGGCGATGGAGACGCCGTTGTAGACGTCGGTGATCCGGTCGATGCGCGGCAGCCCGTCCGGGTCGAGGCGGCGCAGCAGCGCCTCGACGCTGGGCCGGGTGCGCTGCGGCTTGGCGCCGAAGGCCCGGTAGGCCTCCCGCCAGGCGGCCGGGTGCGGCAGCTCCTCGGGTCTCCGCCCGTCCAGCCGCTCCCGCGCGGTGGCCTCGGCGGCGGCGAGGACGCGCTCGCTGGCCGCGTCGCTGGGGCCGCCCTCGAGCCCGTCGGCGGTGAGCAGCAGCGCCCGGTAGTCCGGGCGCAGGGCGAGCACGGCGTCGTCGACGGCGGCCGCGGCCAGCCACTCCTGCGGGTCGGTCACCTGCGTCCTCCGGGAACGTCGGGCTGGAACACGGTCAGGGCGAAGCGGGCGGGGGCGGGCGCGTCGGCGGGGGCGGCGTAGCCGTGGGGGACGTCGCCGGCGAAGGCCGCGGAGTCCCCTGCCGCCAGCCGGTCGGTGCGGTCCCCGACGCGGAGGTCGACCGTCCCCTCGAGGACCAGCAGCAGCTCCCGGGTGCCGGGGCTGTGCGGCTCGCTCGCGTGCTCCTCGCCCGGGTGGAGGGTCCAGTCCCACAGCTCGACGACGTCGGGTGGCTCCGTGCCGGCGACCAGCAGCGCCCGGCCGCCGTGCGGGCCGCGCCACAGCACCGGTGCCCGTCCGGCCGCGGTGACGGTCAGCGGGTGGGGGCGCTCGACGTCGACCAGCACGGGCAGGCCGACGCCGAGGGCGTCGCTGATCCGCAGCAGGGTGGCGATGCTCGGGTTGCCCTCGCCGTGCTCGATGGTGATGACCATCCGGCGGCTGACGCCGGAGCGGTCGGCCAGCTCGTCGAGGGTCCAGCCGCGGGCGGTGCGGTGCTGCCGGACACGCTGCCCGATCAGCTCGTTGACCCCTGGCGCTTGCGTCATCCCCGCTCCCTCCTCGTACGCTGCTCTCCGAAGTGCAACATACTGCATCGGAGGAGGTGGTGTCCGTGGAGCTGCGGATGGAGACCCGGCTGGCGGCCCTCGGCCGGGGGAGCGGAGCGCCCGGGCAGCCGCTGAACGTCCCGATCGTGCCGGCGTCGAACTTCCGCGCCGCCCCGGCCGGGACGGCGGGGCGGGAGTACTCCCGCGACGACGGCACGCCCGGCTGGGAGGCGCTCGAGGAGCTGCTCGGCGACCTCGAGGGCGGCACCGCGGTGGCCTTCTCCTCCGGGATGGCGGCGATCGCCGCGGTGCTCGAGCTGCTGCCGGTGGGGGCGCGGGTGGTGGTGCCGCGGGACAGCTACACCGGCCTGCGGGCTCTGCTCGCCGACGGCGCGGCGGCCGGCGGGCGCTGGGCGGTGCGCACGGTCGACACGACCGACGCCGGCGCGCTCGCCGCCGCGGCCGGCGACGCGGACCTGGTCTGGCTGGAGACGCCGAGCAACCCGCTGCTCCAGGTCGTCGACGTCGCCGCGGTCGCCGCCGCCGCCGGCGGCGCGCTCGTCGCCGTGGACAACACCTTCGCCACCCCGCTGCTGCAGAACCCGCTGCGGCTCGGCGCCGACTTCGCCGTGCACAGCGCGACCAAGGCGATCGGCGGGCACTCGGACCTGCTGCTCGGCGCGGTGGTGTGCCGCCGCCCGGAGGACCGGGCGCGGCTGGCCCGCCGGCGCGAGGTCGCCGGGGCCACGCCCGGCGCGCTCGAGGCCTTCCTCGCGCTGCGCGGGGCCCGCACCCTCGCCGTCCGGCTGCGCCAGGCGCAGGAGTCCGCGGGCGAACTCGCCCGCCGGCTGGCCGCGCACCCCGCGGTGCTGCGGGTGCGCTACCCGGGCCTGCCCGGCGACCCGCACTCCACCCTCGCCGCCCGGCAGATGCGCGGCTCCGGGACGGTGCTGTCCTTCGAGGTCGCCGACGCCGGCGCGGCCGACGCGGTGTGCGCCCACGTCCGGGTCGTGGCCTCGGCCACCAGCCTCGGGGGCGTGGAGTCGACGGTCGAGCGGCGGGCGAAGCTCCCCGGTCAGGAGCACGTGCCTGCGGGGCTGGTGCGCCTCAGCGTCGGGATCGAGCACGTCGAGGACCTGTGGGCCGACCTCGCGGCCGCGCTGGAGGCCGCGGGGTAGGTCCCGGGGTGGGTGCCGGGGCGCGCGGTCGGGAGGCGCATCATGGCCGCACCGCGGATCCGGAACGGGTCCGGCCGAGGAGCGGAGGGATCCCGTGGCCGACAGCCTCCCGCCGGTGGTCGAGCGCATCCACGAGGAGGTGCTGCGCCGCAACCCCGCGGAGCCGGAGTTCCACCAGGCGGTCCGCGAGGTGCTCGAGTCGCTCGCCGTGGTGCTCAGCCGGCACAGCGAGTACACCGAGATGAAGACCGTCGAGCGCATCTGCGAGCCCGAGCGGCAGGTCATCTTCCGGGTGCCCTGGCAGGACGACTCGGGCGAGGTGCAGATCAACCGGGGGTTCCGCGTCGAGTTCAACTCGGCCCTGGGTCCCTACAAGGGCGGGCTGCGCTTCCACCCGTCGGTCAACCTCGGGATCGTCAAGTTCCTGGGCTTCGAGCAGGTGTTCAAGAACGCGCTCACCGGCATGCCCATCGGCGGCGGCAAGGGCGGCTCGGACTTCGACCCCAAGGGCCGGTCGGACGCCGAGGTCATGCGCTTCTGCCAGTCGTTCATGACGGAGCTCTACCGGCACCTCGGCGAGTACACCGACGTGCCCGCCGGGGACATCGGCGTGGGCTCCCGGGAGATCGGCTACCTGTTCGGCCAGTACAAGCGGATCACCAACCGCTACGAGTCGGGGGTCATCACCGGCAAGGGCCTGGGCTGGGGCGGCGCGCTGGTCCGCACCGAGGCCACCGGCTACGGGGCGGCCTTCTTCGCCGAGGCGATGATGGAGGCGGCCGGGGAGTCGTTCGACGGCCGGCGCGTCACCGTCAGCGGGTCGGGCAACGTCGCCGTCTACGCGATCGAGAAGGTGCACCAGCTCGGGGGCACCGTGGTCGCCTGCTCGGACTCCAGCGGCTACGTCGTCGACGAGAAGGGCATCGACCTCGAGGTCCTCAAGCAGGTCAAGGAGGTCGAGCGGGCCCGGATCGGCGAGTACGCCGAGCGGGTCGGCTCGGCGTCGTTCGTGGCCGACGGCAGCGTCTGGGACGTGCCCTGCGACGTCGCGATCCCGAGCGCGACGCAGAACGAGCTCGACGGCGACGCCGCCGCCGTCCTCGCCCGCAGCGGCTGCCGCTACGTCGTCGAGGGGGCCAACATGCCGGCCACCCCCGACGCGGTCCGGGTGTTCCGCGAGGCCGGGGTCGCGTTCGCACCCGGCAAGGCCGCCAACGCCGGGGGAGTGGCCACCTCCGCCCTGGAGATGCAGCAGAACGCCTCGCGCGACCGCTGGACCTTCGAGCACACCGAGGCCCGGCTGGAGGAGATCATGCGCGGCATCCACGAGCGGTGCCACGCCACCGCCGAGGAGTACGGCTCCCCGGGCGACCTGGTCCTCGGCGCGAACGTGGCCGGCTTCCTGCAGGTGGCGGAGGCCGTCCACGCGCACGGCCTGGTCTGAGGCGGGGCCGAAGGGGACCGGCCCGGTCTCCGTTGCCCCTGCCCCCGGGCGGGGGCTAGCGTCCGCGGACGTCAGCACGGGGGACCCGTCCCACCCCTCGGGAGCCGACCATGCTGGACGACAGCCGCGTCGCGGCGAACATCCCGGCGAGCGACATCGACCGGGCGCGGGCGTTCTACGCCGACAAGCTGGGCCTCACCCCGGTACGCGAGCTCATGGGCGAGGTCCTGGAGTACGAGACCACCGGGGGTACCCGCTTCGGGGTCTACCGGACCGACTACGCCGGGCAGGCCGGGCACACCATCGCCCAGTTCCACGTCGACGACGTCGAGGCCCAGGTGAAGGAGCTCAAGTCCCGCGGGGTCACCTTCGAGGTGTACGGGGACATGCCCGGCGTCGAGTGGAGCGGGGAGATCGCCTCGGTGCCCGGCATGGGCCGCGCCGCCTGGTTCACGGACAGCGAGGGCAACGTCCTGTGCATCGACCAGGAGGAGCGCCGCGCCTGACGCGGGTCACCCCGGGAGCGGGACGGCGGTGCCGCTCACCTCGATGCCGCCGGTCCCGGCCGGCACGTGCACCGACAGCGTGCTCGGCCGGCCCATGTCCGCGCCCTGCAGCACGGTGAGCCGGGCGGGCACCGGCACGTGCCCGCCCTCCCGCAGGTAGCCGCCCAGCGCGGCCGCGGCGGCGCCGGTGGCCGGGTCCTCGACGACGCCACCGGGCGGGAACGGGTTGCGCGCGGCGAACGTGGTCGCGTCCTGGCGCCACACCAGCGCGACCGTCGTCCAGCCGCGGTCGGCCATCAGCGCGCCGAGCCCGGCCAGGTCGTAGTCGAGGACGGCCAGCCGCTCGCGGGAGCCGAGGGCCAGCACCGGGTGCCACGCGCCGGCGTAGGCCACCCGCGGCGGCAGCGCGGGGTCGAGGTCGCCCGGGGCCAGCCGCAGCAGCGCCAGCAGGTCGCGCAGGTCGGCGTCGGCCAGGGGCGCCGTCCGCGGCGGGACGCTGGTGAGGGTCGCCGTCCAGGCGCCGTCGGCGCCCCGCTCGGTGCGGACCGGCACCTCGCCGGCCGCGGTGCGCAGGTGCAGCGTCCCGGCGCCGGCGTGCGCGACGGCGGTGGCGATCGTCGCGTGGCCGCAGAAGCTCACCTCGGCCAGCGGGCTGAAGTACCGGGCGTCCAGGCCGTCGCCACGGGGGAGCAGGAACGCCGTCTCGGAGAACCCGACGCCGGCCGCGATCGCGAGCATCTCGTCGTCGGTCAGGCCGGTCGCGTCGAGCACGACCCCGGCGGGGTTGCCGCCGGACGGGTCGGCGCTGAACGCGACGTACCGCAGGACCTCGGGACGGGGGACCGGAGCCGTGACCACGCCGACATGAGACAGCACGGCCCGCCTCCCCGGGAGGGGAGACGGGCCGTGGGCGTCCTGGGTCAGCGCGGGTCGCCGCCCGGCGCCGGCTCGCGCGCGGGCCCGGGGTGCCGCTCGAGCGCGGCGCCCTCGACGTCGAGCACCGGCAGCCAGCGCAGCCGGCGCGGCAGCCACCAGGCGGCCTTCCCGAGCAGCGCCAGCGCGGCGGGCACCAGCACCATCCGGACGACGAACGCGTCGACCAGGATGCCGATGGCCAGCGCGAAGGCGATCGACTTGATCGTCGCCTCGCCGGCCGGGACGAACCCGGCGAACACGCTGAACATGATCAGCGCGGCGGCGACGACGACCGGCGCGGCCTGCCGGAACCCGGTGCGGACGGCCTCCAGCGGCGGGGTGCCGTGGCTGTGCGCCTCGTGCATCCGCGACACCAGGAACACCTGGTAGTCCATCGCCAGGCCGAACAGGATGCCGATGACCAGGATCGGCGTGAGGCTCAGCAGCGGGCCGGTGGTGTCCAGGTTGACCACGTCGGCCAGCCAGCCCCACTGGAACACCGCCACGGTCGCGCCGAGCGAGGCGCCGATGGTCAGCAGGAAGCCCAGGACGCCGACCAGCGGCACCAGCAGCGACCGGAAGACCAGCACGAGCAGCACCAGCGCCAGCCCGACGACGAGCAGCAGGTACTTGGGCAGTGCCTCGTCCAGGCTCTGGGCGACGTCGACGCTGACCGCCGTCGCGCCGGTGACGTAGGCGTCGACGCCGCCGAGGTCGGCCAGCTGCGCGCGCAGGTCGGCGACGAGCTGCTCGGTGGCCTGCGTGGTCGGGCCCGACTCCGGGATGACGGTGAGCAGCGCGGCGGTGTCGTCGGCGTTGGGGACCGGCGGCGCGACGAGCGCGACGTCGTCGAGGCCGCCGACCGCGCCCGCGGCCTGCCCGGCGGCCTCCGCGGCGCGGTCGCCCTCGAACAGCACGGTGATCGGGCCGTTGAAGCCCTCGCCGAAGCCCTCGGCCAGCAGCGCGTCGGCGCGGGCGGCGGAGGTGCCCTCGGCCGGCGTCTGGATCAGCGTGGTCTGCATGGAGGCGACCGGGATCGCGATCACGCCGAGGCCCACGATGGCCAGCAGCAGCGAGGCGGTGCGGAACCGGGTGACGGCGCCGACCCAGCCGCCGAGGAAGCCCCGCCCGCGGGCCGGCACGGCGGTCCCGGCGGCCGCCGCGGCGCGGCGCTTGCGGGGCAGCACCCGGTGGCCGAGCAGGGCGAGCACCGCCGGCACCAGCGTGAGCGCCACCAGCACGGCGACGACGATCGTCGCGGCCGCGGCCAGGCCCATCTGGGTGAGGAACGGGATGCCGGCGACGAACAGCCCGGCCAGCGCGATGACGACGGTGAGGCCGGCGGTGACCACCGCGGAGCCGGCCGTGCCGACGGCCAGCCCGATGGACCGGTGGACGTCGGTGCCGCGCAGCAGCTCCTGCCGGTGGCGGGTGACGATGAACAGCGTGTAGTCGATGCCGACGGCCAGTCCGAGCATGGCGGCGAGGATCGGCGTGGTCGAGGACAGGTCGACGAAGCCGGTGGCGATGGTGATGCCCAGGACGCCGACGCCCACGCCGACGAGCGCGGTCAGCAGGTTCATGCCGGCCACGGCGAGCGCGCCGTAGGTGACGGCCAGGACGACCAGCGCCACGACGACGCCGAGGACCTCGGCCGGGCCGCCGACGGCCGGCACCTCCTCCAGCGCCTGCCCGGTGACCTCGACGGTCAGCCCGGTGTCGCGGGCGTCGGCGACGGCGTCGCGCAGCGCGTCCTGCTCCTCGGGGGTGACCCCGCCGGCCGCGGCGTCGTAGGTGACGGTGCTGTAGCCGACCGTCTGCTGCGGGTTGACCGACGGCGCGGCCGGGTCCAGCGGGTCGGTCGCGGACACGACCCCGGGCAGCTGCCCGAGCGTGCCGGCCAGCCCGGTGACCGCGGCGGCGTTCTCCGGCGTGGTCAGCGTGGCGCCCTCGGGCGCGGCGACGACGACCCGCGCGGACACGCCGCCGGCCCTCGCGCCGAACTCCTCGCCGATCCGCTCCAGCGCGGTCGTGGACTCCTGGCCGGGGATGGAGAAGCTGGTGGACGTCGGCCCGGAGAGGGTGACCGCGCCGACGCCGCCGGCCACGAGGACCAGCAGCCACACGGCGAGGACGGCGAACCGGTGCCGCGCGGAGGAGGTCCCGAGACGGGACAACAGGACTGCCATGGACGATCAGGCCTCCGCCTGGGTGGGGTGGGAAGGAGTCGCGCCCGGACGGCGGTGGCCGAGCGCGTCGAAGCAGGTCGCGACGACGTACGGCCGCCACGCCGGGGTCAGGTCCGCCTGGCGGGCGGCCAGGGTGAGGACGGCGAGCGCGCCGAGCGCGCCGACGACCCGGACGCACCGCTCGGGCTCGGCGGTCTCCGGGTCGACGCCGAAGGCGGCCAGCGCCATCGCGCCGGCCCCCTCGGTGAGCGTCCCCTCGGCGCCGGGCTCGCCCTGCGTGGCCGGCGCCAGGAGCAGGGCGACGACGCCGGGGTGGGCCAGGGCGACGTCGACGAGCACCTCGACGGCGCGGAGGTCGCGTGCCGGGCCCAGCGGCAGGTGCGCCACCTGGTCGAGCACCCGCTCGCCGAGCGTCTCGGCCTGGGCGAGCACGGCCTCGTGCAACGCGTCCTTGCTGGGGTAGTGGTGCAGCAGCCCGGCCTTGGACAGGCCCACGGCGTCGGCCACGTCCTGCACCGACGTCTTGGCGTAGCCGCGCCGGGCGAAGAGAGCGGCGGCGCGGTCGAGGATCCCCTCGTCGATCTGCTGCCGGAACGGGCGGGCCACGCTCCCAGGCTACGGCCGACCGACCGATCCGGTCGGTCGACCGCCCGATCTGGTCGGCGTGGGGTCGCTCACAGCGTCCCGCTGGCCGGGAGTCGCTCCCGGGTCCCCGCCCGCGCCGGGCGAGGATGACGTCATGACGACACGCAGGAGGGTCGGCCCGGCGGACGCGCGCTCGTGGCTCCTCGTCAACGGCGCCCGCCCGGAACTGTTCGCCGAGCGGTACGCCTCGCGCGCGGACCAGGTGGTGCTCGACATCGAGGACGCCGTCGACCCGGCCCGCAAGGCCGAGGCCCGCAGCGGCGTCGTCGACTGGCTGCAGGACGGCGGGCGGTCGGCCTGGGTGCGGATCAACGACCACTCGACGCCGTTCTGGGAGGACGACGTCGCCGCCCTGGCCGGCCTGCCCGGGCTGGCCGGCGTGATGCTGGCCAAGACCGAGGCCGGCGAGCACGTCACCGAGACCTTCGACCGGCTCGGCGGGTCGACGCCGGTGCTCGCGCTGGTGGAGTCGGCGCTGGGCATCGAGGAGGCGGTGGGCATCGCCCGCGCCCGCGGCGCCTTCCGGCTCGCCTTCGGCAGCGGCGACTACCGCCGCGACACCGGCACCAGCGCCGACGACCTGGCGATGGCCTACCCGCGCTCCCGGCTGGTCGTGGCCAGCCGGATCGGCGGCCTGCCCGGCCCGATCGACGGCCCCACGGTGAGCACCAGCCACCCGGTGCTGCGCGAGCAGTCGGCGGTCACCGTGACCCTCGGCCTCACCGGCAAGCTGTGCCTGGACCCCGAGCAGGCGCCGGTCATCAACGAGGTGATCAGTCCCGCGCCGTCCGACGTCGCGTGGGCGCTGGACTTCCTCGCCGACTTCGAGGCCCGCGGCCAGGTCATCCGCGACGGCAGCGACCTGCCCCGCCTGGGCCGGGCCCGCAAGATCCAGCGGCTGGCCGAGACCTTCGGGGTGCAGCCCGCCTGATCGGGCCACGCGGCGGCCGGGTCGTGGTGCGGGGGGCCTCCAGGGCCCAGGATGGGGATCCCGTCCCGTCCTGAGCAGGAGGTCCCATGACCCGGCAGCTGCCCCGCTCGGCCTCGGTCGTCGTCGTCGGCGGCGGGGTCGTCGGGCTGGCCACGGCCTACGAGCTCGCCCTGGCCGGGGTGCCCGACGTGGTCCTGCTCGAGCGGGACGCCCTCGGGTCGGGCTCGACCTGCCGGGCCGCCGGGGGCGTGCGGGCGATGTTCTCCGACCCGGTGAACGTCGCCCTCGGCGCCCGCAGCCTGGAGACCTTCCGCGACTTCCGGGCCCGCTTCGGCCAGGAGATCGACTTCGCCCCGGTCGGCTACCTGTTCCTCCTGGACGACGCCGCGGCCGTCGCGGACTTCGAGGCGGCGGTCGCGCTGCAGAACGACCTCGGCGTGCCCAGCCGGATGGCCGACGTCGCCGAGGCGGTGCGGCTGTCCCCGATGGTCGACCCGGACGGGCTGCTGGCCGCCGCCTGGTCGCCCACCGACGGGCACTGCACGCCCGAGTCGGTCGTGCTCGGCTACGCCTCCGCCGCGCGGCGGGCCGGGGTCACCGTGCTGCCGCACTGCCCGGCCACCGGCATCGACGTCCGCGACGGGCGGGTCGCCACGGTCGCCACGGCGGCGGGCACGATCGAGACCGAGGCCGTGGTCTGCGCGGCCGGCCCGTGGTCGGCGCAGGTCGGCGCGTGGGCCGGCGTCGACCTGCCGGTGAGCCCGCTGCGCCGGCAGATCCTGGTGACCGAGCCGGTGCCCGGCCTGGACCCGCACACGCCGTTCACCATCGACTTCGGCACCTCGTTCTACTTCCACCGGGAGGGCGAGGGCCTGCTCATGGGCATGTCCGACCCCGACGAGACCCCCGGCTTCCGGCTCACCCGCTCCGACGCCTGGCTGCCGCGGCTGGGCGAGGCGATCGAGCGGCGGGCGCCCGCGCTGGCCGGCGTCGGCGTCGCCAGCGGGTGGGCGGGCCTGTACGAGATGACGCCGGACCACAACGCCCTCATCGGCCGCGCCGCCGACGTCGAGGGGTTCCTGTACGCCACCGGCTTCTCCGGCCACGGCTTCCTCATGGGGCCCGCGGTCGGGGAGGTGGTGCGTGACCTGTACGTCGGCGCGCAGCCGTTCGTCGACGTCTCCGGGTTCGACGTCCGCCGGTTCGCCGGCGCCGGCGTCCGCCCCGAACTGAACATCGTGTAAGGACCCCTCTGCCCCCCACCGCTCGCACGCTCGCGGCGGGACCCTGCAGAGGGGCCGGACCAACTCGAACACCGTCCTTCGACCCGAGGAGTGCTCCTGTGACCACCCTGCCCACCGCCGAGGACCTCGCGCGCCTGGCGGCCGACGCCGCCGGCCGCTGCGGCGTCGACCTCGACGCGATCGCGGGCGACTTCCCGGTGACCTCCCCGGTGAACGGGCAGCGGGTCGCCTCGCTGCGCCGGGACACCGCGGCCGACGTCGCGGCCGCCGTCGAGCGCGCGAACGAGGCGTTCCGCACCTGGCGGACCGTCCCGGCGCCGGTGCGCGGCGCGCTGGTGCGCCGGTTCGGCGAGCTGCTGCGCGAGCACAAGGCCGACCTCGCCACCCTGGTCAGCGTCGAGGTCGGGAAGATCACCTCCGAGGCGGCCGGCGAGGTCCAGGAGATGATCGACATCTGCGAGTTCGCCGTCGGCCTCTCCCGGCAGCTGTACGGCCGCACGATCAGCTCCGAGCGGCCCGGCCACCGGCTGATGGAGACCTGGCACCCGCTCGGCGTCGTCGGCGTCATCAGCGCGTTCAACTTCCCGGTCGCCGTCTGGTCGTGGAACACCGCGCTCGCGCTGGTCTGCGGCGACCCCGTCGTCTGGAAGCCCTCGGAGCTCGCGCCGCTGTCCGCGCTGGCCTCCGCCGCGCTGCTGGACCGGGCCATCGCGGAGACCGGCGCGCCGGAGGGCCTGAGCCAGGTCGTGCTCGGCGGCGCCGACGTCGGCGAGGCCCTGGTCGAGTCGCCGGGGGTGGCGCTGCTGTCCGCGACCGGGTCGACGCGGATGGGCCGGCTGGTCGGGCCGCGGGTGGCCGACCGCTTCGGCCGGTCGCTGCTGGAGCTCGGCGGCAACAACGCCGCGATCGTCACGCCGTCGGCCGACCTCGACCTCGCCACCCGCGGGATCGTGTTCTCCGCCGCCGGCACCGCCGGGCAGCGCTGCACCACGATGCGCCGGCTGATCGCGCACGTCGACGTCGTCGACGCCCTCACCGAGCGGGTCGCGGCCGCCTACCGCCGGCTGCCGATCGGGTCGCCGCTGGAGCCGGGCACGCTGGTCGGCCCGCTGATCCACGACGCCGCCTTTAAGGCGATGCAGGACGCGCTCGAGGCCGCCCGGCAGCAGGGCGGGGAGGTGCTGGCCGGCGGGGGACGGCGGCTGGCCGACGAGGCGCCCGACGCGTACTACGCCGAGCCCGCGCTGGTCCGGATGCCCGGGCAGACCGACATCGTCCGGCAGGAGACGTTCGCGCCGATCCTCTACGTGCTGCCCTACCGCACGCTGGAGGAGGCGGTGGCGCTCAACAACGACGTCCCGCAGGGGCTGTCGTCGAGCATCTTCACCTCCGACCAGGCCGAGGCCGAGCGCTTCCTCGCCGCCGACGGCTCCGACTGCGGCATCGCCAACGTCAACATCGGCACCTCGGGTGCGGAGATCGGCGGCGCGTTCGGCGGGGAGAAGCACACCGGCGGCGGCCGCGAGTCCGGCTCGGACGCGTGGAAGGGCTACATGCGCCGGGCCACCAACACGATCAACTTCTCCGGGGAGCTGCCGCTCGCGCAGGGGGTGGAGTTCCCGATCTGACGACGACGGTGTGCGCCGGCGCCGCGTTCCGCCTGCCGGGACGCGGCGCCGGCGCACCCGCTCCGGTGGCTAGACGGCGGTGGCGGTGACGAAGGTGCAGACGCCGTCGCCGGAGGTGGCCCGCTGCCGGATGCCGAGCAGCCGCAGCACCGCCATCTCCACGCGGTAGGCCAGCCGCATCGGCCCGGTGTAGAGGGTGTCGCCGGCGGTGGTGACCTCGATCCCGTCGAACCCGGCCAGCCGCACGTGCTCGGTGAGCATCCAGTCCGGCAGCAGGGTGATGTGGCCGGGGGAGTGGTAGTGGCTCGGGCCGAAGATGTACGGCGCCCCGCGCAGCAGGGTCAGCAGCCGCGAGTGCGGGTGCGTGACGTTCGGCGTGCTCACCAGCAGCCGGCCGCCGGGGCGCAGCAGGGCCCGGATCGAGCGCAGCACCTGCCGCGGGTTCTCCACGTGCTCGAGCGTCTCCACGCACACGACCAGGTCGAACGGGCCGCGGGTCTCCTCGGTCCAGTCCGGGTCGTCGAGGTCGAGCCGGGCGATCCAGTCGTGCGGCGGGTCGAGGTCGGTGGGGACGACGTCGACGCCCGCGTCGCGCAGCCGCAGGGCCAGCGCGCCGCAGCCGGAACCGACCTCGAGCACCCGCCCGCCGTCGGGGAGCAGCGTCCGGGCCAGGCCCGCGGCGTACTCGTGCACACCGGGGGCCGCGTGGATGCCGTGCCCCTGGTAGGTGCGGACGGCGGCCGTGCGGCGGCCGTCGCGGTGCTGGACGTCGGTCACCCGTCCACCCTGGCATCCCCGCGGAGGTCCCGCAGACGGCGCGCAGACGTCACGCCGGGCACCGCGGTGCGTCACCGACCGGCCACCCGTCGGTCACCTCGGTCCTGAGTACTGGGTGGGGCCGGTCCATGCGGCCGGCCCTCCTGTCGCCGCTCCCCGAGGAGAGACGTGTCCGGTCCGCACCACCACCACGACCACCCCCACCCCCACGACCACGACCACGACCACGACCACGAGCACGAGCCCGCCGCCTGGACGCCCTACAGCGACGTCTCGGTCCCCGACCAGGACCTCTCGCCCGGCGACCTCTCGCGCCGGCGGTTCCTGCAGGCGGCCGGGGTCCTCGGCCTGGCGGTCGGCGCGACGGTGGCCGGCGCGCCGCGGACCGCGCAGGCCGCCCCCCGCGCGGGCAGCGGCAGCGCCGGCGGGTACACCTGGCTCAACGGCGACCACCACATCCACACGCAGTACAGCTCCGACGGGCTCTACACCGTGCGGGACCAGGTGGAGCAGGCCCGCCGCAACGGCGTGAACTGGCTGGTCATCACCGACCACGGGTCCGCCACCCACGCGCGCCTCGGCGTCGACCTGGTCAACCCCGACGTCCGCGCCGCCCGGACGGCCCACCGGGACGTGCTGGTGTTCCAGGGCCTGGAGTGGAACATCCCGGCCGCCGAGCACGGCACCGTCTTCGTCGCCCCGGGCGACCACGAGGTCACCGTGCTGAAGGAGTTCGAGAACCAGTTCGACGGCGCGGTCCGGGGCACCTCCGCCGGCTCGCCGGCCAACGAGGCGCAGGCCGTCGCCGGCATCCGGTGGCTGGGGCAGCAGATGCTCGCCGGCCGCACCCCGAACGCGCTGTTCCTCGCCAACCACCCGGCCCGCAACGGCCTGGACTCACCGCACGAGATCCGCGCCTGGCGCGACGCCGACCCGCGGGTGGCGATCGGCTTCGAGGGCGCGCCCGGGCACCAGGCCGCCGGCATCCCCACCCCGCAGGGGCCGGGCGACGCGCGCGGCTTCTACGGCAACTCCCCGAACGCCAACAGCTGGCCGGGCTACCCGCCCGAGTCCTACCGGACCTTCGGCGGGTTCGACTGGATGACGGCGAAGGTCGGCGGGGTCTGGGACTCGCTGCTGGCCGAGGGCCGGCCGTGGTGGATCACCGCCAACTCCGACTCGCACTCCGTCCACCTCGACCGGCTGGTCCGCCCCGCCGGCCAGGACAGCAGCGCCTGGTTCACCGCCAACGGCCGGTACGGCGACCCGGTGGACAGCGGCACCCCGCAGGTCGACCGCGGCGACTACTTCCCCGGCTACTACTCGCGCACCTGGGTGGGGTCGACCGCCCGCGACTACGGCGCCGTCATGGACGGTCTGCGGGCCGGGCGTGCCTTCGTCGTCCACGGCGACCTGATCGACGGCCTGGAGGTCACCGTCCGGGGCGACGGCGGCGGCAACGCGCCGGGGACCCTCGGCGAGCAGGTGCGGGTGGGCCGCGGCGAGAACGTGCACGTGCAGGTCCGCATCACCCAGCGGCGGCAGCCCAACGCCCACGGCGACGTGCCGCAGCTGCGCCGCGTCGACCTGATCACCGGCCCGGTCACCGGCCCGGCCGCCGACCGGGACACGCAGGCGGCCCCGGAGACCCGCGTCGCGGAGTCCTTCGAGGTCCGCGGCGACGGCCAGGTCGTCGTCAACCACGTGGTCCGCCGCGTCGACCGGTCGTTCTACCTGCGGCTGCGGGGGACCGACGGCAACGTCAGCGCTCCCGGCAGCATCGAGCCGCGGCAGGACCCGGTCGGCAACAGCGACCCGTGGACCGACCTGTGGTTCTACTCGAACCCGGTGTTCGTCACCGTTGGCTGAGTCCTCCTCCGGCGACTGCTGGGTCGCGCTCTGCGGGGAGACCGGCAGCTCGTGGAGCTCGCCGGCCGAGGTCGAGCACCGGCTGCTCGACCTCGGCCGGCGGGTCGGCGCCACGGAGCTCGCCACGCACGTCGTCCGGTCGGCCGAGGGCGCCCACCACGCCGGCACCCTCCGCGCGCCCCGGTCCGCCGGGCTGGCCGACGCCGTCGCCGGCTGGGGGCGCCCCGGTGAGACGGTCGTGCTGGCCGACGGCGACGGCGAGGTCCGGCTCGGCGGGGACGCCGGGCACGGCGACCACGCGGCCCGTGTCGCCCGGGCGCACCGGGACCGGACCCCCGGGCGGCTGGTCCGCTTCCCCGGCCAGGAGGACCTGCCCGACCGGTTCCCGCTGGCCGAGCTGACCGCGCGGTGCGCGATCGAGGCGGTCGACCTGCTCGGCGTGGCCGACGCCCCGGGCCTGCTGCTGCGCACCCGCGGGCACGTGCGCCCGGAGTACCGCGAGGGCGTCCTCGTGCTGACCGTGAACGCCTGGGACGACCGCGAGGTCTGCCCGTTCGAGTCGCCGACCCCGCGGGCCTGCTGCAGCGACCACTGAGCGGGGGCGGTGGCCCGAGGCGGGCCCGCGGTGCGATCGACGTCCGCGGGACGGGGAGCCCGCCGGGGTCAGGCCCGGCCGCCGACAGGACGCGCGGTCCCGTCCCCGGCCTCGGCGGACCCGCCCTCCGGCACCTCACGTGGCCGGGGCACCTCGACGACGGATCTCGGCCGGTCGGCGACGGGTGCGGCGCCCTGGACGGCGCGCCGCTGCGCCAGGAGCACCCTGGCCGCGAGCCGCGGTCGCAGCAGCGACTCGGGCCGGTCGATCAGGTTGGCCACCCGGAGGAACGCCGAGCCCACCCCGGCGTCGACCGCAGCGGCGGCCTGGACCCGGGCGACGTAGGCGTTGACCAGGCGCACTCGCGCCGAACGCCGTCCGCGGACCGAGGGCTGCCGCAGGTCACTGCCGGCAGCGATGTCCCACGGAACGTCGACGAGACGCGCGGCGCGACGGAAGAACTGCCGGGCGAGGTCGTCGACGCCGGCGGTGAGCAGCTGCCGCAGGGCGAGGGCCTCCATGGCCGCCACCGTCATGCCCTGGCCGTAGACCGGGTTGAAGCTGCTCAAGGCGTCACCGGTGACCAGCAGGCCCTCCGGGAACCGGGTCAACCGCTCGTAGTGCCGTCGCGTGCTCCCGACGAAGTGGTACACGTGCGGGCCCTCGATCGGTTCCCGGTCCGCCATGAGCTGGGCGACCTCCGGTGCGGGCAGGCGGGCCGCGAAGGTCCGGAAACCCGCCAGGTCCGTCGGCGCGGCGTCGGGTCGATAGGCACCCGCGCTGACGATCCAGCGTCCCCCCTCCAGCGCCAGGGCGGCGCCGAACCGGGGGACTGCGGTGGTGGCCCCGATGAGGCAGACGCGGTCGCCGTCGAGGTCGTCGTCGTACCGGGGGACGACCCAGGTCGTGTAGCGGACGTCCACGTCGATCCGGGACTCCGTCGGCCGGCTGAAGCCGTGCGACTCGAGCCAGGACGGGGTGTGCGATCCGCGCCCGGTCGCATCCACCACCAGGTCGGCGGGAAGTGCCTCCTCCTCCGTGCTCCCGCCGACGGGGCTTCCGGCGACGGGATCGGCGCGACGCACCCGCACCCCGGACACCCGCCCGTCGACCGCTGTCAGGTCGAGGAGCTGAGCCGGTGCGAGGACCTCGACCCCGGGGAGGTCCAGGACGCGGGCCCGGACCCGGTCCTCCAGCAGCGGTCGGCTCATGGCGAGGCCCTGCATCCCGATCGGGGACCGGCACAGCAGGTGCCCGTCGTTGTACCAGCGGGCGTCGCGCTGCATGTCGCCGATCTCGGCTCCCAGCTGCACCAGTTCCTCGGTGAGGCCGGGGAAGAACTCCTCCAGCACCTCCCGGCCGCGGGCGAGCAGCCCGTGGGGATGCCGTCCCTGGGGCACGCCTCGCCGTGCGGCAGGCTCGCCGGGCAGCACGTCCCGGTCGACCACCGTCACCCGGTCGAACGCCTCGGTGAGCACCCTGGCGGTCAGGAGCCCGCTCATGCTCGCCCCGATGACGACCGCTCGTCCGCCTCTCCGTGGCACAGCGATCGCCCCCTGGGTCGTCGTGTCGTCCCGACGCGACCGTCCTCCCGGGGGCCGGGGACCGACAGGGGCCATGGGCTCTCTGATCGCGCGACGACCCGGGCAGCCGCCGGGGGACCCCTGACGGCAGTGACGGAGCCGCGGTCGGGAGGGCGGGCCTAGGCGGGGGCGCCGTGGTGGACGACGCGGCCCTTGCCCGCGCGCTTGGCCGCGTACATCGCCGCGTCGGCGCGGGCCATGAGCTCGTCGGCGCCCACCGCGGCGTCGCCGGCGGTCAGCGCCACCACGCCGGTGCTGGCGCCGACGGCGCGGGTGCGGCCGGCGACGGTGAACGGCACGGCCATCGCCGCCGTGAGGCGGGCGGCGGCCTCGAGCGGGTCGCCGCCGTCCTCGAGCAGCGCGGCGAACTCGTCGCCGCCGAGCCGGGCCACCGTGTCGCCGCCGCGCAGCGCGCCGGTGAGCCGCTCGGCGACCCGCAGCAGCAGCTCGTCGCCGGCGGCGTGGCCGAGGGTGTCGTTGACCGCCTTGAAGTCGTCGAGGTCGAGGAAGACGACGGCGACCGGCCGCATGTCCCGGGCGTGCAGCGCCAGGGCGTGCTTGAGCCGGTCGAGGAACAGCGACCGGTTGGCCAGCCCGGTCAGCGGGTCGGAGAAGGCCAGGTGCCGCAGCTGCGCCTCGCGGGCGGCGAGGTCGGCGGCGAGCCGCGCGTTCTCCCGCACGGTCACGTACTGCCGGACCATGAGCGCGGCGATCACCGCGGTGGCGGCCAGCATCTCGCCGGGGGACAGCGGCGTGCCGGCGAGGCTGCGCAGCAGGGCGGTGGCCAGCGCGGCCACGACCGGGACGTAGGGCAGCAGCGACGCCGCGGTGCCGGTGCCGCCCACCTCGCCGGTGCGGCCGTCGGGCCCGGCGCCCGCGAGGCCGGTGCGGCACAGCCCGGCCACGGCGAGCAGGACGAACGCGGCCGTCCAGCCGACGTCGGCGGTCCCGCCGTCGTAGGCACCGGTGGCCGACAGGTAGGTGAAGGCGCTGTCGGCGACCGCCAGCGCGCTGACGCCGGCCGCGACCAGGTTCAGCGGGCGACGGTCGCCGCGGGTGCGGGTGACCAGCAGGACGGCCAGCACGACCAGGACGACGTCGGTGACCGGGTAGGCGGCCAGCAGCAGCCGGGCGCCGACGGGGTGGCCGCCGTCGTCGCGCAGCACCGCGCCCAGCGCCGTCTGCCAGCTGACCAGGCCGACCGCACCGGTGGTCATCATCGCGTCGAGGAGCCGCTGCAGGCGGCCGGTCCGCCCGCCGCCGGCCGGGTGCAGGACCAGCGCCGGCACGGCGAACAGGCAGAAGCCGAGGAACCCGACGTCGGCCAGGGACGGGAACGGCGACTCGCCGCGGGCGGCGAGGACGGTCCAGTACGCCTGGCCGGCGCCCCACGAGGTGCAGGCCAGGGCCAGCAGCGCCCACGCCGTCCGCAGCCGCAGGCCGGTGCTGCGGACGGCGAACCGCGCGGTCGCGGCGCCGGCGGCGAGGGCCGCCAGCGTCTGGGTCAGGTCGGAGGCGAGCGCGGCGCCGGACGGCCCGAGGAGCGTGGTGGCCAGCGTCCCGGCGGCGGCGAGGACGACGACCACCACCGCCAGGCGCGGGTGCGCCGTCGACCGGACCATGCTGCCGCCCTCGTGCTCGGGAAGGGGTTCTCCTCCTCTGCATCGACCGGTCCGGCCCGCGGGTCCATCACCCGGAGGGGGGAGGTCAGCGGCTGAACACCGCCGCCTGCTCCGCGCACAGCTCGGCCAGCGCCTGCGGCGCCGACCGGCACAGCCGCGGGAAGGCGAGGAACCCGTGCGGCATCCCGACGTACTCGGTCAGCCGGACGGGCACGCCCGCGTCCCGGAGCACCGCGGCGTAGCGCACGCCGTCGTCGCGGATGGGGTCGTGCTCGGCCACCTGCACCAGCGCCGGCGGGAGGCCCGCGTGGTCGGTGGCGTACAGCGGCGAGGCGTGCGGGTGGTGCGGGTCGCCGTCGCCGAGGTAGTGGTCGCGGAAGGTGAGGCAGTCGGCCCTGGTGAGGACCGGCGCGTGCGCGTTCTCGTCGATCGACGGGCTGCTCATCGTCAGGTCGACCGAGGGGTAGACCAGCCCCTGGTGGGCGATCCGCGGGCCGGAGCGCTCGCGGGCCATCAGGCAGACGACGGCGGCCAGGTTGCCGCCCGCGCTGTCGCCCATGACCGCGACCCGCTCGGGGTCGGCGCCGAACTCGGCGGCCCGCTCCACGACGTCGGCCAGGGCGGCGTGGCAGTCCTCGGCCGCGGCCGGCCAGCGGTGCCCGGGGGCGAGCCGGTACTCCACCGAGACGACGACGGCGCCCACGGTGGCCGACACGGAGCTGCAGAGCCAGTCCGCGGAGTCGAGGTTCCCGAGCGCCCAGCCGCCGCCGTGGAAGTTGACGACCAGCGGCAGCGGGCCGGTCGCCCACTCCGGCCGGTACGTGCGCACCGGCACCTTGCCGACCTCGCCGCGCGCGGTGCCGTCGGTGAGCCGCACCCCCGGGGCCACGCCGCCGAGCAGCAGGTCGGTGACCCGGTTGTGCGGCACGCGCCGCTGCTGTGCCTTCCGCAGCCGCTCGTCGTCCATCCGCGTGATCGACGCCCGCGCGGCCAGCCGGCCGAGCAGCCGCACCCTCAGGTCCATCCGGGCCACGTGTCCTCCTCCGTGTCGTGCCGGTCAGTGGTGCCGATGAGTGGTGCTCCGTCCGCCGGTCTCCCCGGCATGACGTACGAGACGGTCCGCTCGGCGGACGGGACCCCCGTCGCCTACGAGGTGTGGGGCTCCGGGCCGCCGCTGGTGACGGTGTGCGGCGCGACCTGCGACCGGGCGCTGGTGCGCCCCACCGCCCGGGCGCTGGGCGGGCAGGCCACGGCCGTGACCTACGACCGGCGCGGCCGCGGCGACAGCGGGGACACCCTGCCGTACGCGGTCGAGCGGGAGGTCGAGGACCTCGCCGCGCTGGTCGACGCGGTCGGCGGACGCGCGTCCCTGTACGGGCACTCCTCCGGCGCCGCCCTGGTGCTGCGCGCCGTCGCCGCGGGCCTGCCGGTGGACCGGTTCGTCCTCCACGACCCGCCGTTCGCGCCCGACGACCCCGCGTTCCGGGACGAGAGCCGCGCCTTCGCCGCCGGGATCCTCGACCTGCTGGCCGCCGGGGAGCGGGACGAGGCGGTGGACGGTGGTGCCGCGGCACCGGCATGCCCGGCGAGGTGGTCGACGCGGTGCGGGCGACGCCGCGGTGGGCGGAGCTGGTCGCGCTCGCCCCGACGCTGGCGTACGAGATCGCGGTGCCCGGCTCCGTCGAGACCGGCGGCGCGGTGCCCGAGGACGTCGCCCGCCGCGCGGCGCCGCCCGGGCTCGTGCTGGTCGGCGGCGACAGCCCGCCGTTCGTGCGGGAGGTGGCCCGGCGGGTGGCGGACCTCCTCCCGGCGGGCGCGCTGCGGGTGCTCCCCGGTTCCGGCCACGTCGTCGCGCCGGAGGTCCTGGCGCCGCTGGTCGCGGAGTTCCTCCGCGGCTGACGTCGTCCGCACCGGTCAGGGCTCGGCGAACCAGGCGTGGCCGAGGCCGGGGACCAGCAGCAGGCCGTCCCGGACCGGCAGGGAACCGTCGCTGCCGTGCACCTGCGCGAACGCGCCGAACCCGGTGACGGTGTCGGCGTCGACCCGCTGCGGGTGCGGCGAGAAGTTGGCCACCCCGACGAACGCGCCGCTGCGCGGGTGCTTGCGCCGCCAGACCAGCACCGCGTCGCTGCCGGCGTCGACCACCGCGGACTCCACGCCGCCGCGCAGCGCCAGCAGCGACCGGCGCACCTCCCCGAGCCGGCGGATCCCGGCCCACACCCGGCCCTCCACCGTGGTGGGGTCGCCGCGGCGGGCCACGGCCGCCCAGTCCATGGGCGGGCGGTGCATCCAGCGGTTGTCCGGCGCCCGCTCGGGCTCGGCCAGGTAGGAGGCGTCGTTGCGCTGCGCGAGCTCGTCGCCCATGTAGAGCAGCGGGACGCCGCCGAAGGCGTAGGCGACCGAGTAGAGCAGCAGCAGCCGGCGCACCCCGGCGTCGAGGGCGACCGGGTCGTCGCGGTCGAGGGCGTCCTCGATGCCGCACAGGGACGCCGCCGACCCCGAGATCCGCGCGTCGCCGGTGGCCTCGTTCTCCTGGAACAGCGCGCCGCGGGCGAACGAGCCGGGGAAGCGGCCGGCGTAGAAGTCGTTGAGGAACCGGCGGTGGGCGAACCCGTCGAGCCCGACCGCGGCGGTGTCCTCGTCGGTGACCGCCCAGCCGATGTCGTCGTGGCCGCGGACGTAGGTGCACCAGGTGGCGGTGGGCGGGATCGGCCGCATCCGGCGCAGGGCCTGCCGGGCCAGCCGGACGTCCTGGGTGGCCAGGCTGCTCCACAGCAGCACCATGAGGGAGTTGTGGTAGGCCAGCTCGCACTCGGGCCGGTAGCGGTCGTGGCCGCCGAGGTAGGCCACCAGGTCGTCGGGGGAGACGATCGCCTCGGCCTTGAACACCACGCCGGGGGCGGCCAGCCGGGTCAGCGCGTGCAGCAGCTGCAGGAGGGTGTGCCCCTCGGGCTGGTTCTGGCAGCTGGTGCCCAGCCGCTTCCACATGAACGGGACGGCGTCCATGCGGAAGACGTCGACGCCGCGGTTGGCCAGCCAGGCGATCTCGCCGGCCATCGCCAGCGTCACCTCGGGGTTCGTGTAGTCGAGGTCCCACTGGTACGGCCAGAACGTCGTCCACACCCAGCCGCCGGCGCCCCCGCGCGCCTCGGGCACCCAGGTGAACGAGCCCGGCGCCCGGTCGGGGAAGACCTCCGGGATCGTCGCGTCGTAGGCGTCGGGCATCTCCCGGTCGGGGAAGGCGGTGTAGAAGCCGGCGTACGCGGGGTCGCCGGCCAGCCACCGCTGCGCCCAGGGGTGCTCGCGGGCGGTGTGGTTGAGCACGAGGTCGATGCACAGCGCCATCTCCCGCTCGTGCAGCGCCGCGGCCACCGCCTCGAGGTCGGCCATGGTGCCCAGCCGCGGGTCGACGGCGCGGTAGTCGGCGACCGCGTAGCCGCCGTCGTTCTCGCCCTCGCGCGGCCGCAGCAGCGGCATGAGGTGCAGGTAGGTGGTGCCGAGCTCGGCGAGGTGGCCGAGCCGGCCGGGCAGCTCGGCGAGCGTGCCGCAGAAGCGGTCGACGTAGCAGACGTAGCCCTGCACCCGGGCCCGCTGGAACCACGCCGGGTCGATCTCCCGCCGCCGGTCGATCCGCCGCAGCGGCTCCGGCCGCTCGGCCGCCGCGGCGAGCGCGGCGCGCAGGCCGCGGGCGAACAGCTCGTCGGCGGCGTCCCCGTAGAGGATCGCCAGCGGCTCGTGGACGTCGTACAGCGCCAGGTCGGCGCGGGCGAGGAAGGCGTCGGCCTCCGCCTCGCCGAGGGCTGCGACCGCCTCGTCCGCGAGGACCGGCCGCAGCGCCGCCCACGCCCGCCGGGCCCCCGCCCGCAGCTGCTCGGCCCCCGCGCTCATGTGCCCTGCGTATCGCGTCCACGCCCCGCGTGCACCTCGGTGGGGCGGCCCGCACCCCGACGGCGTCGCCGGGTCCCGCAGACTGGCGCCCGTGTCCGCCACCCCGCTGCCCGTGCAGTCCACCCGGCCCGGGGACGTCGCCGACGTCCTCCCGTTCCTCGCCCCCGGGTCCTGAGGTGAGCCGCGCACTGGTCCTCGGCGGCGGTGGCATCGCCGGGATCGCCTGGGAGATCGGGCTGCTGTCCGGGCTGGCCGAGGCCGGGGTCGACGTCCGGGACGCCGACCTGGTGGTGGGCACCTCGGCCGGCTCGATCGTCGGCACGCTGCTGCGCACCGGCCACGACCTCGAGGAGCTCTACGCCGCGCAACTCGGCCCGGTGCCGGCGACCGAGCGGGCGGTGGAGTTCGACGGCGCCGCCTTCCTCGCCTCGTTCGCCGCCGCGCTGGCCGGTGCGACCGGCGAGCAGGACGCGCGCGCCCGGATCGGCGGGCTCGCGCTGCGCGCGCAGACCATGCCCGAGTCCGAGCGGCGCGCGGTCATCGGCGCGCGGATCGGGTCCCCGGAGTGGCCCGCGCAGCGGCTCGTGGTGACCGCCGTCGACACCGCGGACGGGGAGTTCCTCGCCGTCGACCGCGACACCGGCCTCCCGCTGCTCGACGCCGTCGCCGCGTCCTGCGCGGTGCCCGGCGTCTACCCGCCGATCACGATCGGGGAGCGGCGGTTCATGGACGGCGGGATGCGCTCGGCCACCAACGCCGACCTCGCCGCCGGCTGCGACACGGTGCTCGTCGTCGCGCCGATGGCGGGGATCGCCGGCAGCCCGCTGGGCCCGTCGCTGGACGACGAGCTGGCCACGCTGCGGCGGGAGGGGAGGGCGCACCTGGTGCTCGCCGACGAGGACGCGGTGCGCGCCTTCGGCACCAACCCGCTCGACCCCGCCACCCGCGAGCCCTGCGCCCGCGCCGGCCGCGCCCAGGCCGCGCGGGTCGCCGACGAGGTCCGCGCGTTCTGGGGCTGACGCCGGCGACCGGCGTCGAGTGGTCGGCTGCCGGGGTCACCGCGGACCGGTGACGCCGGCAGGTGACCACTCGGTCGGGGGTGAGCGGCCTCAGTCCGGCAGGACGCGGACGGCGAGGACGGCGACGTCGTCGTCGGAGCGGCCGGGCAGGGCGCGGGTGAGCAGCCGGTCGCACAGGGCGTCCGCGGTCAGCCCGGACAGCCCGGACAGCGCCTCGGCGGCGGCCGCGAGCCCCTCGTCGATGCCCTGCCGGCCGACCTCGACCAGCCCGTCGGTGAGCAGCAGCAGCGTCTCGCCGGGCGCGATCGCCGCCTCGTGGTCGCGGCGCAGGCCGGGCTCGTCGGTGCCGAGCAGCCGCTCGGGCGGGGTGTCCAGCAGCCGCACCGCGTCGTCGGCACCGAGCACCAGCGGCGGCAGGTGACCGGCCGACGACCAGCGCAGCAACCGGCCGGAGCCGCCGGGCGCGGGTGCCAGGTGGGCGACGAGCGCGGTGGCCAGCGTGCCGACGTGCAGGCCGGCCAGCACCCGGTCGACGCGGTCGAGCGTCCGCGCCGGCCCGTCGGGGGAGTCGTAGGCGAGGGTCCGCACCGCGCTGCGCAGCTGCGCCATCGCCGCGGCGGCCTCGACGCCGTGCCCGGCCACGTCGCCGATGACCAGCACCGTGGTCCCGTCAGGGCGGGGGAACGCGTCGTACCAGTCGCCGCCGACCAGGTGCTGCGACACCGCGGGCCGGTAGCGGACGGCGACCTCGAGGCCGGGCGGCTGCGGCGGCGGGGTGAGCAGGCTGTGCTGCAGCGTCTCGGCCACCCGCAGCTGGCGGCCGTAGAGCCGGGCGTTGTCCAGCGCGAGCGCCCCGCGGCGGGCGACCTCGACGGCGAGCGCGACGTCGGCGGGCCCGGCCGGCGGCCGGTCGCCGCACCGGACGAGGGACAGGACGCCGAACCCCGTCCCGCGCGCCTGCAGCGGCACGAACAGGCTCGACCGCGGGTCCAGCCGCTCCCAGGCCGCGCGCACCGGGCCCTCGGGCATCGACTCCGGACCCAGGTCGGCCTCGATGCGCTCCAGCTGCACCGGCTCGCCGGACGAGAGGACCGAGGCGAGCGCGGCCTGGTCGCGCGGGGCGGTGACCCGGCCGGCGAGGTAGGTGTCGACGTCGTCGAGGCGCTCGGGGTCCCGGTGCGCGCGGGCGGAGCTGCCGGGGGCGCCGTCGCCGGCGAGCAGGGTGACGGTGGCCCAGTCGGCGAGGACGGGCACCACCAGGCGGGCGAGCCGGTCGGCGGCGGTGCCGGCGTCCAGGCTCTGCGTCAGGGACTCGGTGACCTCGGCGAGGTAGCGGTAGCGCTCGACGTCCCCGGTCCCGTCGTGAGTGCTCACCCCGGCTCCGTCCCGGCTCCCTGTGCGAGGGTGCCGAGCACGGAGCGTACGGCAGCGGTCACCCGCGGACCCGCAGGTCGCACCCGCTGTGCGGCGGTGGACCCCGGGCCACACTGGGGGAGGGAAGGGGAGGCGGACATGGCGACGGCGAGCATCGGCGCGGCGGACTTCGCGACGACGGTGTCCGCGCCGGGCATCGTGCTGGTCGACTTCCGGACGTCGCGGTCGGGCACCAGCCGGGCGTTCACCGCGGTGTTCGACCAGGCCGCGGCGCGGCACCCGGACCTGCGCTTCACCGCCGTCGACACCGAGGCCGAGGCCGCGCTGGCGGCCGAGCTGGGCGTGCGCTCGGCGCCGACGCTGCGGGTCTACCGCGACGGCGTGCTGGTCTTCGCCGAGCCCGGGTGGATCCCCGCGGACTCGGTCGACCTGCTCGTGGACACCGTCCGCGCCCTGGACATGCAGGCGGTGCGGGCGACCTACCCCGAGCCTCTCGACTGAGCGGGGCCCGCAGCACCGGATGGCGCTGCGGGCTGCGGCCCCACGCCGGCCGGTCCGTCCTCGGTCAGCGGCGGGTCGGCGAGCGCGGTGTCGATGAACGCGGCCCCACCGAAGCCGAGGACGGCCGCGACGACCGCGGCGGTCGCCCGGCCGGCCCGGTTCGCGTGCCAGCCGCCCGGACCCTCCGGTCCTGCAGTCGCCATACCGCTGCCCTCTCGCCGTCCGTGCGGACGCCGGAGGGACGCCGCTGACGGGCGGGACCCTCACACGGGCCGGGGCCATCCGTATCTGGACGAAGGCGCCCGGTGACTCGGACGGGGGACAGGCAGTCCTCTCCGCGCCGGGTGTCGACCTGCTGCTGCCTCCGGGCGCGGGAGACGACCGCAGGTCGACGACGGGTACGGGACCGGGCGGCGGGGTCAGCCGGCGAGGACGACGACCAGGGTGCGCGGGCCGTGCACGCCCTCGACCCGCTGCAGCTCGATGTCGCTGGTCGCCGACGGGCCGCTGACCATCGTCAGCGGGGCGACCGGGTCCAGCCGGGGCAGGGCGTCGGGCACGTCGGGCACCACCTGCGCGGCCTCGACCACGCAGACCAGGACGTCGGGCAGCAGCGACAGCGCCCGCCGTCCCGACAGCGGCGACCCGTCGAGGACCAGCGTGCCGGTCTCGGCGACCGCCGCCGCCACGCCGGCCAGCGTCGCGGCGAACGCGGCGAGCTCGACCGCGGGCCTCCCGTCGTCCTCGGTCGCGCCGGCGGGCCGCCATGCGGCCGGTACCCCGGGGGCGACGACGACGCCCGCGGGGTCCCAGCCGACCCCGAGCGCCGCATCCAGGCCGCGGACGACGGTCGCCGGGACGTCGGCCGGGGCGCAGCGGAGCACCGTGGCGCGGTAGTCCTCCACCCGCTCGGCGAGCAGGTCCAGCAGCTCGGCCACCGGCAGCTCGCGCGGCGCCGGCACCGGCGGGACGGCGACCGGCGGCCGCTCGGGGCCCAGCGCCGTCCGGATCCGGCCGAGCACCTCCTCGCGCGCGCTCACCGGCCGCGCTCCTCGTTCCACTGCTGCACGAACGTCCTCGCGGGCGGGGTGGGCAGGTCGCGGGTGCGGGTCCAGGCGCTGGCCGGGGGCGGCAGCGCGGCCGGCAGCGTCGGCTTCCCGCGCGCGAACAGCCGCCCGAGCCCGGCCGCGCGCTGGGCGAGGTGCCACAGCCGCGGGTTGCTCATCACCCGCGCCAGCCCCCGGAAGGCGACCGCCTCTGCCGTCGGCCGCTCCTGCGCCTCGACGTGCTCGGCGCGCAGGTGCACGAGGATCGAGGGGATGTCGATCGCCACCGGGCACACGTCGTAGCAGGCGCCGCACAGCGAGGAGGCGTACGGCAGGGAGGCGTTGTCCTCCACGCCGGTCAGCTGAGGGGACAGCACCGCGCCGATCGGGCCGGGGTACACCGAGCCGTAGGCGTGCCCGCCGGTGCGCTCGTACACCGGGCAGACGTTGAGGCAGGCCGAGCAGCGGATGCAGTGCAGCGCCTCGCGGCCCACCTCGTCGGCGAGCACCGCCGTCCGGCCGTTGTCGAGCAGCACGAGGTGGAACTCCTGCGGCCCGTCGCCGGGGGTCACGCCGGCCCACAGCGAGGTGTAGGGGTTCATCCGCTCGCCGGTGGAGGAGCGGGGCAGCAGCTGCAGGAAGACGCCGAGGTCCTCCCAGCGCGGCACGACCTTCTCGATGCCCATGACGGTGATCAGCGTCTGCGGCAGCGTCAGGCACATCCGGCCGTTGCCCTCGCTCTCGACGACGGCGAGCGTGCCGGTCTCCGCGACGGCGAAGTTGGCCCCGCTGACGGCGACCCGGGCGCGCAGGAACCGCTCGCGCAGGTGGGCGCGGGCGGCCATGGCCAGCTGCCGCGGCTCGTCGGTCAGGCCGGGGTCGACGCCGGGGATGGTGCGGCTGAAGATCTCGCGGATCTCCGAGCGGTTCTTGTGGATCGCCGGCACGAGGATGTGCGAGGGCGTGTCCTCGCCGAGCTGCACGATCAGCTCGGCCAGGTCGGTCTCGATCGCCTCGATGCCGGCGCTCTCCAGGGCCTCGTTGAGGCCGATCTCCTGGGTGGCCATCGACTTGACCTTGACCACCTCGGAGCTGCCGGTGGCCCGCACCAGGTCGGTGACGATGCGGTTGGCCTCGGCGGCGTCGCGCGCCCAGTGCACCGTGCCGCCGCGCGCGGTGCACTGCCGCTCGAGCTCCTCGAGGTGCTCGTCGAGCCGGGCCATGGTGGCGGCCTTGAGCGCCTTCCCGGCCTGGCGCAGCTGCTCCCAGTGCGGCACCTCGGAGACGACGGCGGCGCGCTTGCCGCGGATCGTCGTCGTGGCGCGGCCGAGGTTCGCGCGCAGCTGCCCGTCGCGCAGGGCCGTGCGGGCGGCGTCGGGGAAGGGCTGCGTGCCGCGCAGGTGGCCGACGCCGCGGGGCGCCGTCGGCAGGCCGAGGAACGTCGTCCCGGAGCGGGGGGCGCCCGGCGCGAGCGGGGTCGCGCTCACGCCCGCACCGCCGGGCGGGTGGACTGGGTCGGGCTCACGTCGTCCTCCGTCGAGGCGAGGATCTCGGCCAGGTGCACCGTGCGGGTCCCCGAGCGCAGCCGGGACAGGCCGCCGCCGATGTGCACCAGGCAGGACGCGTCCCCGGCGGTGCACACCTCGGCGTGCGTGGAGAGCACGTCGGCCATCTTGTCGGTGAGCATCGCCGTCGAGGTGTCGGCGTTCTTCACCGCGAACGTGCCGCCGAAGCCGCAGCAGGACTCCGCGTTCGGCAGCTCCACCAGCTCCAGCCCGCGGACGGCGCGCAGCAGCTGCAGCGGCCGGTCGCCCACCCGGAGCAGGCGCAGCGAGTGGCAGGTCGGGTGGTAGGTGACCCGGTGCGGGTAGTAGGCGCCGACGTCGGTCACGCCGAGCACGTCGACGAGGAACTGCGACAGCTCGTACGTGCGCGCGGCCAGCGCCTCGGCCTCGGCGGCCAGCCCCTCCTCGCCGGCGCGGCGGGCGACCGCCGCCTGCTGGTGGTGGATCGAGGCCACGCACGACCCCGACGGCGCCACGACCGCCTCCGCGCCGGCGAACGCCCGCACGTGGTTGGCCACGATCGGCACCGCCTCGCGCCGGTAGCCGGTGTTGACGTGCATCTGCCCGCAGCAGGCCTGCGTCGGCGGCACGACCACCTCGTGGCCAAGCCGCTCCAGCAGCCGCGCGGTGGCCAGGGCGACCTGCGGCACCACCGTGTCCACCAGGCAGGTGGCGAACAGCGCGACCCTCACCGGTCCCCCTCCCTGTCCCGCACGACCATGCTCGACTCCTGCACCGGTGCGCAATGCGCGGCGGGTCCGGCCCGCCGCCGGTACCCGCCGGCTCGGGAGCCGCGGCGGCGGCCCTTGCCCGCGCCCCGGCCGGGCGCGGACCATCGGCCGCACGTTCCCGACGGCGTCGAGGAGGGGCCGTGACCCAGCCGGCTGAGCGTTCCGACGGCGACTACGGCTACGACATGGCCCACGAGGCAGCGGCCGGGGCGGCACGCGCGCCGGTGCCCCCGGTGGGCGCGGAGCCGGCCGACCGGACCGGGCACGACGACCCCGGCGGCGACTACGGCTACGACGAGGTGCACAGCTCGTGACGTCCGGCCCGCGCCGGACGCGGGCGTGTCCCGCGAGTGAGTCGCCCTCCCGCGCGGGTAGTGGGGGCCAATGCGCCTGCCCGACCCCGCGGACCTGTTCGACCTCCCCCGGACCCTCGTCGAGTCGGTCCGCACGCTCGGCGCCGCCCTGCCGCGCGCGGAGAACCTGCTGCCGATGGCCGACGACGTGCTCCGGAGCACCCGGGCCCTGCTCGACGGCGTCGGCCCCGCGGTGGCGCGGGCGGCCGCCGCGGCGCCCGACGTGGTCGACACGGCCACCGGTGTGGTGCAGCGGCTCTCCGGCGTCCTGACCCCCGAGCGGACGGCCGCGGTGGCCGCGCTGACCGACCGGCTGGTCGCCGTCCTCACCCCCGACCGGATCGCGGGGATGTCCCGGGTGGCCGACTCGGTCCGGGCGCGGGCCGACGTCGTGCCGCGGGCCCTCGACGCGCTCGACGGGCTGCTCTCCTCCGGCCGGCTGCAGCGGCTGGGGGCCGGGATCGACCGGCTGACCTCCCCGGACCGGGTGGACCGGCTCGACGCGCTGCTCGAGCTCGTCACCGGCGACCGGGTCGCGAAGGCGCTGGACCTGGCCGGCGACGAGCGCATCGGGCGGCTGCTGGACCTGGCGGCCGACGAGCGGATCGGCCGGCTGCTGGACCTCCCCGCCGACGAGCGCTTCGGCCGGCTGCTCGCCCGGCTCGACCTGCTCCTCGCCGACGACCGCCTGCCGCACGTCGTCGACCGCGCCGGCGAGGTCCTCGACGACGGCCGGGTGGAGCGGGTGGCAGCCGGCCTGGACCGGGTGCTGGCCGAGGAGAACCTCGACCAGGCCGGCGAGCTGCTCGGCAACGGGCGCGGCGCGGCCGCGGTCCGGGCGCTGCTGCGCGTCGGCCGGGCGCTCACCGGCCAGGGGCCGCTGGCGGTCGCCACGCTGCTCGAGCGGCTGCCCGACCTGCTCACCGAGGAGCGCGTGGAGTCCCTCGGGGCGCTGGCCGACCGTGCGCCGGAGGACATCGACACCGCGCTCGACGTCCTGGAGGACCTCTACGCCGTCATGGCCGGCCCGGCGGACGAGTACGAGGACGAGGCCGGCGACGACGCGCAGCAGGACGACGAGCCGGCCCGGGACGACCAGCAGGGCGACGACGAGCAGGGTGACGACGACGAGGACGACGAGGAGGAGGAAGCGGCCAGCTGAGGCGGCTCAGCCGCCGGCGAGCTCCCGCCACTGCCGCACCCAGGCGCGGCCGTAGTCCTCTCCCGTGCGGAGTGCGCAGCCGGCCGCGGGCCGGAGGTGGTGCTGGAGATCCGCACCGAGCCGGCCACGGGCCACTTCTCCTCGACCACGCTCGGCCCGGACGTCCTCGTCGCCGGCGTCGTCGGGCCCGGCGGCTTCGCCGAGCCCGGCCGGCTGGACGGGCGCCACCTCTCCACCGAGGTCGCCGGCGGGATGACCGGCCGGCTGGGCGGCGCGTGGTGCGCCCGCGGCTCGCTCGTGGTGCGCTCGTTCGCGTACGCCGGCGCCGACGACCCGCAGGAGCTCCCGTGACCGACCTCGACGGCCTGCCCCTCGAGCGGAGGGCGACCCTGCTCTCCGGTCAGGACTTCTGGTCGACCCCGCCGGTCGAGGAGGCGGGGCTGCCCTCGCTCGTGCTGACCGACGGCCCGCACGGCGTGCGCCGCCAGGAGGGCGACTTCGGCGGCCCCGGCATCACCCGCAACCTGCCGGCCACCTGCTTCCCGCCCGCGGTGGCGGTGGGCAACAGCTGGGACCCCGCGGTCGCCGAGCGGATCGGCGCGGCGATCGGCCGGGAGGCGCGGGCCTTGGGCGTGCACGTGGTGCTCGGGCCGGGGGTCAACATCAAGCGGTCCCCCCTGGGCGGGCGGAACTTCGAGTACTACTCCGAGGACCCGCTGCTGTCCGGGGTCCTCGGCGCGGCGCACGTGCGCGGGCAGCAGGCCGCGGGCGCCGGCGCCTCGGTCAAGCACTTCGCGGCGAACAACCAGGAGACCGAGCGCATGCGGATCAGCGCCGAGGTCGACGAGCGGACGCTGCGCGAGATCTACCTGCCGGCGTTCGAGCGGGTGGTCACCGAGGCGGCGCCGGCCACGGTCATGTGCGCCTACAACAAGGTCAACGGCGTCTACGCGTCGCAGAACCGCTGGCTGCTCACCGAGGTGCTGCGCGAGCAGTGGGGCTTCGACGGCGTCGTCGTCTCCGACTGGGGCGCTGTCGACGACCGCGCCGCGGCGCTCGCCGCCGGGCTGGACCTGCAGATGCCCGGCGACCGCGGCGCCGGCAACCGGCGGGTGGTCGAGGCGGTGCGGGCCGGGGAGCTCGACGAGGCGTACGTCGACGCGAGCGCCGCCCGGGTGGCCGCCCTCGCCCGCTACGCCGGCGGGCCCGCCGGGGAGGTCGACGTCGAGGCCCACTGCGCCCTGGCCCGCGAGCTGGCCGCGGAGTGCGCGGTGCTGCTGCGCAACGAGCGCGGCACCCTGCCGCTGTCCCCGGGCACCCGCGTGGCCGTCGTCGGGGAGCTGGCCCGCACGCCCCGCTTCCAGGGCGGCGGCAGCTCGAACGTCACCGCCACCCGGGTCGAGTCCGCGCTCGACGCGATGCGCGCCCTCGCCGGCCGGGAGCCCCCGTTCGCGCCCGGCTTCGGTCCTGGCGACGACGCCGCGGCACTCCGCGAGGAGGCCGTGGCGCTGGCCCGCGAGGCGGAGGTCGCCGTCGTCTTCCTCGGCCTGGCCGACGCCGACGAGTCCGAGGGCTTCGACCGGACGACGATCGACCTCCCCGCCGAGCAGGTCGCGCTGGTCCGCGCGGTGGCCGCCGCGGCGCCGCGGACGGTCGTCGTCCTCTCCCACGGCGGGGTGGTGTCGCTGGAGGGCTGGCACGACGACGTCGACGCGGTCCTCGACGGCGCGCTGCTCGGGCAGGCCGGCGGCGGCGCGCTGGCCGACCTGCTCTACGGCGTCGCGAGCCCGTCGGGCCGGCTGGCCGAGACCGTGCCGCTGCGGCTGGAGGACTCCCCGAGCTCCCTGTCCTTCCCCGGCGAGCAGGGGCGGGTCGTCTACGGCGAGGGTGTGCTGGTCGGCTACCGCGGGCTGGTCACGCAGGGCCGGGCGGTGCGGTACCCGTTCGGGCACGGGCTCTCGTACACGACGTTCGCGACGTCGGACCTGCGGGTCGAGGTCACCGGCGCCGACACCGCCACCGTCGCGGTGACCGTGACCAACACCGGTGACCGGGCCGGGAGGCACGTCGTCCAGGTGTATGTGTCGACGACGGCCGGGCCGGTGCGCCGCCCGCTGCGGGAGCTGCGGGCGTTCACCAAGGTGGCGCTGGAGCCGGGGGAGCGCCGCGAGGTGACGCTGGAGCTGGACCGGCGGGCGTTCGCGTACTGGGACGTCGTCGAGTCCGGCTGGGTGGTGGCGCCCGGGGAGTACGCGGTGCAGGTCTGCGCCGACGCGGAGACCGTGCTCGCCGGGCGGACCGTGACCCTGGCCGGGGACGACCTGGTGCGGGTGCTGACGATGGAGTCCTCGGTCGGCGAGTGGTTCACCCACCCGGACGCGGGCCCCGCGCTGGTGGAGGCGCTCATCGCGACCATGCCCGCCGGCGCCGCCTCACCCGCCGAGCAGGCGGTGATGCTGCAGATGATCGGCTCGATGCCGATGCGCCGGTTCGCCACCGACTTCGGCGCCGCGCTGCCGCAGGACCTGCTCGACCGGCTGATGGCCGAGACCGCCGCCGCCCGCTCGACCCGTTGACGTGCACTTCCGCGGATGTGCACGGGGCACATCCGCGGAAGTGCCCGGTCAGACGGGCAGCGGGTCGTCGTCGCGCTTGGAGAGCGTCGGCTCGGGCGCCGGGACGGCGGCCTGCGCACCGGACCGCAGCAGGGTGGCGAGCTCCTCCTCGGACTCCACCGCCTCGCCGCGGGCGACCATGCCGGCGTGCTCGGCGAGCGGGATCTCCCTCAGCACGAACGACAGCAGCAGCGCGACGGCGAGGATCGGCACCAGGTACCAGAACACCGGCGCGAGCGAGTCCGCGTACGCGTCGACGATCGCCGTCCGCAGCGGGTCGCCGGCGGCGTCGACCGCCGACGGCACCAGCGTGTCCGGCGAGGTGATGCCCGCGGCGGCCGCCTGCCCGGCGTTGCCGGTCAGCGCGCCGGTGAGGTTCTCGGCCAGCCGGCTGGTGAACAGCGTCCCGAAGACGGCGACGCCGAGGGTGGCGCCCACCTCGCGGAAGTAGTTGTTCGTCGAGGTGGCGGTGCCGATCTGGGTGGCCGGGACGGCGTTCTGCGCGGCCAGGACGACGTTCTGCATGATCAGCCCGAGCCCGCAGCCGAGCGCGAAGAACATCGCGCCGATGGTCCACAGCGACGTGTCCCCGGCCAGCGTGGTCATCCAGACCATCGTCGCGAGGATGACCGCGACGCCCGCGATCGTGAACCGCTTGTACCGGCCGTCCCTGAGGATCAGCGCGGCCGAGCTCTGGATGGTCAGGATGATGCCGGCGGTCATCGGCAGCATGAGCAGGCCGGAGTTCGCGGCCGAGAGCCCCGAGCTCATCTGCAGGAACGTCGGCATGAACGCGATCGCCGAGAACATGCCGAGGCCCACGGCCATGCCGAGCGCGGTGGCGACGACGAAGGTGCGGTTGCGGAACAGCGACAGCGGCACGATGGGCTCGACCGCGCGCCGCTCGACCAGCACGAAGACGACGGCGCAGACGACGAACGCGGCGGCCAGCGCGAGGGTCAGCGGGTCGGTCCAGCCGTCGCTGCCGCCGAGGTCGGTGAACAGCACCAGCGACGTCGTGGTCGCCGACAGCGCGACGATCCCGGCGAGGTCGAGCGGGGTGGTGCTGCGCCGGCGCGGCAGCGACAGCGCGAACCAGCCGATGAGGAAGGCGCCCACGCCGACCGGCACGTTGATCCAGAAGCACCACTCCCAGCCCAGGGCGGCGGTGTCGGTGAAGAAGCCGCCGACGAGCGGCCCGGCGACGGCCGACAGGCCGAACAGCGCGCCGATCGGGCCCATGTACTTGGCGCGCTCCCGGGCGGGGACGATGTCGGCGATGATCGCCTGCGACAGGATCATCAGCCCGCCGCCGCCGAGGCCCTGCACCCCGCGCCAGACGACGAACCAGGTGAAGTCCGGCGCGAGCGCGGCGCCGACGCTGGCCACGGTGAACAGGCCGATGGCGACGAGGAACAGGGTCCGCCGTCCCCACAGGTCGCCGAACTTGCCGTAGACGGGCATGACCAGCGTGGTGGCGAGCAGGTAGGCGGTGGTCACCCAGGCCATGTGCGAGACGCCGCCCAGCTCGCCGACGATGGTCGGCATCGAGGTCGCGACGATCGTCTGGTCGAGCGCGGCGACGAGCATCCCGGCGAGCAGCGCCGAGAAGACCAGGTTGATGCGGCGCCGGGTCAGGACGATGGGCGGGGCGGTGCCGTCGGGCGGCGGGTTCACGTCGTTCTCCAGGGGTCGTTCGGCGGTGCCGCGGGCGCGCGGCACCGGGGGGGAGCGGACGGCGCCGGCCGCTCGGGAGGGTCAGGGGCGCGGGGCGGGGAGCCCGGCGGCGAGCGCGTCCCAGGCCTCGTCGAGGAGGCGGGGCAGCGGCACGGCGAAGTCGGCGGCCAGCCAGCGGTGCAGCGCGGTGCGCAGGGCGACACCGGCGACCGCGGCCAGCAGCGTGGGGTAGGCGTCGACGCCGACCCGCGTGCCGGTGCGGGCGGCGACGGCGTCGGCCAGCGCCCGCTCGGACGCGCCGAAGGCGGCGTGCAGCCGGGCGAGCAGCACGGGGTGCTCGTCGATGACCCGCAGCCGCAGCGGCCACACCCCTGCGGGCTCGTCGGCCATCGCGGCGGCCTGCTCGGCCTGTACGGCACGCAGCGCGGTGACCGGGTCCTCGCCGGCCGGGCGCGCGGTGAACCGCTCGGCGAGGAGCGCGGCGTCACCGGGGTCCAGGCCGAGGACGGCGTCGTCCTTGGTGGGGAAGTAGTTGAAGAACGTCCGCGGGCTCACGCCGGCGCGCTCGGCGACGTCGTCGACCGAGACGCCGTCCAGCCCGCGCTCGGCGACCAGGTGCAGCGCGGCGGCGTGCAGGGCCGAGCGGGTGGCGAGCTTCTTGCGCTCGCGCAGACCGGAGGTCACCCCGTCATGGTCGCGGAAAACATGCAGTCCGTGCAAGGTTGCACGCACTGCACGGCGTGTCGGGGCCGGTGGGGATGGCCACTTCTGCCCCCCGGGCCCGGGTCAGTCGCGGTCGCGCTGCCGCTCGATCGCCTCGAGGACCGTCTTGCGGCCCGCACCGAGCTCGCGCTCGGCCTTCTCGGCCCGGTCGAGCTGGGAGTCGCCGTGCATCTCCCGGACCTTCGCGCGCGCCTCGGTCGCCTTCGCGTCGACGAGCTCGGCGGCCTTCCGCGCCTCCTTCGCGGCGTCCGTGTCGGCCACGTGCTGCTCGCCGGAGCCGCGCTTGCGCGCGTCGGTGGCCCGCTTCTCCTCCTCGGAGAGCAGCTCCCACGCGGCGTCGGGCAGGTAGCGCTTCGTCCCGCCCTCACCGCGGGCGCGGTCGCCGCCGTCGGCGGTGCGCCAGTCCTGCCCGGTCCACTCCTGCAGGTGCCGCTGCGACTCGCTGCGCTCGCCCTCGTGCCGGTAGCCGCCGCCGGCCGCCTCGTACTCGTGGGCCAGCAGCTGGCTCTTGCGGGCGCTCCACTGGCCGGGCCGCCCGCCCCGGTCACCGGCCTTGATCTCGTCCTTGAGCCGCTCGCGCAACTCGGGGTCCGTGTAGTCCCGGGCGTAGTCCTCCGCCGACTTCCCGCTCATGGGGTGGGGATTACCCCATCCGGTCGTGTCTCATCCGGCGGAGCGCGACCGGTCGACCTCCACGTGCGGGCGGGACTGCCAGCGCGCCCAGTCCGCGCTCACCTCGCCGGCGGTGCGCAGCAGCGCGGGCAGGTGCTCGGCCAGCAGCCGCTCGGTCGAGGTCTCGGCGGCGTGCACGGTCACGTTCATCGCCGCGCGCACCGCGCCGTGCCCGTCACGGACCGGGACGGCGACCGAGCGGACGCCGGGCGCGAGCTCCTCGTCGGCCAGCGCCCAGCCGCGGGCGCGCACCTCGGTGAGCTCCTCGCCCAGCTGTCCGGCCGTGCGCCCGATGTAGGGCGGCAGTCCCGAGCGGCTGGGCTCGGCGAGGGTGGCCTCGAGCCGGTCGGGAGGCAGGGCGGCGAGCAGCACCTTGCCCTGCGAGGTCTGGACGGCGGGGAAGCGCGTGCCGATCTCCACCCGCAGCGCGATCAGCTTGGGCACCGACACCCGCGCGACGTAGACGATGTCCGACCCGTCGAGCTGGGCCATCGACGACGACTCGCCGGTCCGCGCGACCAGCGCCTCCATGTGCGGCCGCGCGAGGTCCCACAACCCGAGCGCGCCGACGTAGGCCATCCCGAGCGAGAGCACCCGCGGGGTCAGCGTGAACACCCCGCCGGCCGACCGCACGAAGCCCAGCTCCTCGAGCGTGAGGAGCAGCCGCCGCGCGGTCGGCCGGGCCAGCCCCGCGGCGGCCGCCACCTCCGACAGCGTCATGGCCGGGTGGTCGGCGTCGAAGCAGGTGAGCACGTCGAGCCCCCGCGCCAGCGCCTCGACGAAGTCCGGCCCCTCACCGCGTCCGGCCACGGTGGCCCCTCAGCGCTCCCCGGCCAGGTGCCGCTCGAAGTCCGCCTCGCGGGCGGCGTGCGTGGTCTCCGACCGGTAGTCGGTGTACTGGTACGGGTTGTCCAGCACTTCGGCCGACGGCAGTTCCGGGTCCATGCCCAGGAGCCAGACGTCCTCGCCCATGTCGGCGCGCAGGTGCTCCACGGTCGCCTCGACCTCGCGGCGGACCGCCGCCAGGTCGACGCCGACCAGCCGGTGCTGCCACTTCACGACCCGCCCGTCGACGAGCACGGTGTGCACGTCGCCGCGCTGCGCCTGGAACGCCACGTGACCCCAGGGGTTGAGGAGGGGGAAGGACACCGGCGAGGCGTCGTTCTTGATCAGCACGACGTCGGCCTTGGCGCCGGGGGTGAGCCGGCCCAGGTCGTCGCGGCCCAGCGCCGTCGCCCCGCCGCGGGTGGCCCACTGCACGACGTGCTGCGCCCGCAGCGCCAGCTGGGTCACCGTGTCGCCCTTGAGGTGGGCCTCGAAGTGCTCGCGTGAGCGGTCGGCGCCCAGCGTGCTCCGCATCGCGGAGAACAGGTCGCCGCTCCACCACACGCTGGTGTCCATCGACAGCGACACCGGGATGCCGTGCGCGCGCACCTGCCAGGTGGGCGGGTAGCCCTGCCCGGCGCTCTGCTCGGACTCGGTGGAGACCGAGATCGACCCGCCGGTGGCCGCGATGCGGTGGTAGCTGTCGGGGGACAGCGACGCGGCGTGCACGTACACGGTCTCCGGCGTCGCGAAGCCGTGCTCGTGCATGAGCCGGATGCCGTCGTCGTTGGTGGCGCCCCAGACGCCGGCGTGCGTGGTCACCGGCAGGCCGAGCTCGCGGGCCACCTCGAACGCGGCCTTCTCCGGGAACGCGGGGTCGCCGGTGACGTCGAAGGCGAGCTGGAAGCCGAGCAGGTCGCCCGCGCCGGTGCGGCGGCGCTCGAGGAAGGCCTGCACCGCCTTGTCGGCGGTCCACTCCCACGGCGCGGCCTGGATGTTGCCGTAGGCGAGCACGTACCGGCCGGGCACCGACTGCAGCGAGTCGACGGCGGCCTCGGCGTGGTCGACCGTCTGCAGGCCGTGGGACCAGTCGACGACGGTGGTGACGCCGGCGTCCAGCGCCTCGACGGCGGCCAGCCGGTTGCCCGCGGCGACGTCCTCCGGGCGGAAGCGCCGGCCGTGCTCGAGGTAGTACCAGACGAAGTACTGGGTGAGGGACCAGTCGGCGCCGTAGCCGCGCATCGCCGTCTGCCACATGTGCCGGTGGGTGTCGATCATCCCGGGCATCACGATGCCGTCGGTGGCGTCGACCTCCTGGGCACCCTCGGGCGCCTCCAGCGCCGGGCCCACGGCCGCGATCCGGTCACCGACGACGAGGACGTCGGCGTCGCGCAGCACCGTGCCGGCGTCGTCCATCGTCAGCACCGTGCCGCCGCGGAAGACGACGGGGCGGCCGGCCTGCGGTGGCGGGGTCTGCGGGTCGGTCATGGTGGTCTCCTCGGACGTCGCTGGCTCGACGGACACCTGTCCGCTGATCGGACACAGGGTGGGAACGCGGCCACCCTGCTCGTGACCTGCCGCACGTGTCAAGACGGACCGCGTGCAGTTGACACAGGTCCGGGGCGGTGCCGAGACTCGGCGCGACCGGCGGACGACTGTCCGCTGACGCCAGCCCGATGCGAGGAGCGCGACGCGACGATGACGGCAGCACCCGGCGCGCCGAACCCCGAGGGCCCCCTCGCCGGCCTGCTCGTGGCCGACTTCTCCCGGATCCTCGCCGGCCCCTACGCCACGATGCTCATGGCCGACCTCGGCGCGGAGGTGGTCAAGGTCGAGGGCCCGCGCGGCGACGACACCCGCACCTGGGCACCACCGGTCCGGGACGGCGTCTCGACCTACTACATGGGCGTCAACCGCAACAAGCGGTCGGTGGCCCTCGACCTCACCGACGACGCCGACCTGGCCGCGGCCCGCGAGCTCGCCCGCCGCGCCGACGTCCTGGTGGAGAACTTCAAGCCCGGCGGCCTGGCCCGCTTCGGCCTCGACTACGACACGGTGGCCGCCACCAACCCCGCTGTCGTCTACGCCTCGATCAGCGGCTTCGGCAGTGGCCCCGGCGGGCGGTCGCTGCCCGGCTACGACCTCATCGTGCAGGCCATCTCCGGGCTGATGAGCCTCACCGGCGACCCGGGCGGCGACCCCTACCGGGCCGGCGTCGCGGTCTTCGACGTCATGGCCGGCCTGCACGCCACCATCGGCGTGCTGTCCGCGCTGAACCTGCGGCACGCCACCGGCCGCGGCCAGCACGTCGAGGTCAACCTGCTCTCCAGCGCGCTGTCCGGGCTGGTCAACCAGACCTCGGCGTACGTCGCCGGCGACGTCGTCCCGTTCCGGATGGGCAACAGCCACCCGAGCCTGTTCCCCTACGAACCGCTGCCCTGCGCCGACGGCGACCTGATCGTCACCGCGGGCAACGACGGCCAGTTCCGCAAGCTGTGCGAGGTGCTCGGCGTGCCCGGGCTGGTGGAGGACCCGAGGTTCCTGCACAACGAGGACCGCACCGCGAACCGCGAGGAGCTGCGCCCGCTGCTGGTCGAGCGGCTGAAGACCCGCACGAAGACGGAGTGGTTCCGCGACATCATCGCCGCGGGCGTGCCGTGCGGGCCGATCAACACCGTCGACCAGGGCGTCGCCTTCGCCGAGGAGGTCGGCCTGGACCCCGTCGTGACGGCGGGGGAGGGCGACGCCGCCGTACCGTCCATCCGCAACCCCATCCGGTTCTCCGAGACGGCGGCGCGGTACCGCTTGCCACCGCCCGCGCTCGACGAGCACGGTGCGGAGATCCGCCGGTGGCTGGCCGAGGGCGAGGAGACGCGGTGAGCGAGGACGGGTACCCGACCGCACTGGGCGCCTCGAGCCGCGAGTCGATCACCCTGCTCGGCACCGACCTCGCCCGCGACGTCATGGGCACGGTCGGCTTCGGCGAGCTGGCGTTCTGGCTGGCCACCCAGCGACGGCCCACGCCGGGGGAGACCCGCGTGTTCGAGGCGGTGCTCGCCGCGCTCGCCGACCACGGCTTCACCCCGACGGCGATCGTCACCCGGCTGACGTACCTGTCGGCCCCCGACTCGATCCAGGGAGCGCTCGCCGCCGGGCTGCTCGGCGGCGGCTCCCGCTTCCTCGGCGTCACCGAGGACTGCGGCCGCTTCCTGCACGAGGTCCTGGTGTCCGCGGGGGAGCTCCCGGCCGACGACGCCGGCTGGGACGCCCTCGCCCTGGAGACGGTCACCGCGCAGCGCGCGGCCGGCCGGTTCGTCCCGGGCCTGGGCCACCACGTGCACAAGGACGGCGACCCGCGCACGCCGCGGCTGTTCGAGATCGCCGGCGAGGAGGGCCTGGTCGGCCCGCACCTGGCGCTGTTCGCTGCGATCGGCCGGGTGCACCCGCAGGTGCTCGGGAGGACGCTGCCGCTCAACGGCGCCGGCGTCTGCGGCGCCGCGCTGGCCGACCTCGGCCTGCCGCTGGAGCTGCTGCGCGGCTTCGCGCTGCTGGCCCGCACCGCGGGGCTGATCGGCCAGCTCGCCGAGGAGCTGCGCCACCCCGTGGCCAACCGGGTCTTCCTGTCGGTCGACCTGGACAACCGCTCCGTCCCGCCGGACCCCTACGAGCCCGAGACCCTGGGAGGCAGTCATGGCTGAGGTGGCCGCGGTCATCGCGTCGACCCACCACCCCTTCTACTACCGCGCGAGCACCTCGACCGGCGCGGACCGGCCGCCGTTCGCCGACGAGTGGGTGGCCAAGATCGAGCGGTTCCGCGAGACGCTCACCCGGGCCGAGCCCGACGTGCTGGTGATGGTCGGCAGCGACCACTTCCACCAGCTGTGGCTGGACAACATGCCCCAGTTCCTCGTCGGCAAGGCGCCCTTCTTCGACGCCAACTGGTACAACGAGGAACGCGAGTTCGGCCTGCCGCGGATGACGCTGCGCGGCGAGGAGGACCTGGCCGCGCACCTGCTGCGCGACGGCCTCGACCGCGACTTCGACCTGGCCTTCTCCAACGAGCTGCGGATCGACCACAGCATCACGTGCCCGATCATCACGCTGCGCCCGCAGGCCGACCTGCCGATCGTGCCGGTCTACACGAACATCTTCGCCCCGCCGCTGCCCCAGCCCCGGCGCTTCGTGCAGCTGGGGAAGGCGATCCGGGAGATGGTCGAGTCCTGGGAGTCGGACGAGCGGGTGGCGATCATCGGCACCGGCCACCTGTCGCTGGAGCTCGGCGGCCCGCGCCAGTTCGGCGAGCACGGGCCCGACCCGGAGTTCGACCGCAAGGCCGTCGAGTGGATCGCCTCCGGCGACATCGAGGGCTGCCTGGCCGAGGTGTCGCTGGACTCGCTGCACGCCCCGGGCAACGCCACCCACGGCTTCATGGACTTCATGCTGATGATGGGCGCCGCCGGCGAGGGGCAGAAGGCCGACCACGTCGACACCCTCGACCTGTTCCACACCATGGAGGCCTACTTCACCTGGTACCCGAACGGCGTCCCCGGAGAGGTGGCCCCGGCATGAGTCGCTACCTGCTGGACAAGTTCCTCTTCACCGTCGACCGCGACCCCGCCCTCGTCGAGCGCTACCGCGAGGACCCGGCCGGCACGGTCGAGTGGTGGGAGGCCGAGATGGCCAACAAGATCCTCAACTGCACCGACGACGAGCGGTCGACCTGGCTGGAGTTCACCGAGGACGAGCGGCGCGCGCTGCGCGAGCACGACCACGTGACGCTGTTCCAGATGGGCGCCCACCCGTTCCTCACGCTCACGCTGTTCATCGCGATGTTCGAGCGCGACCACGGGCCGCTGGAGTACCAGAAGGCCTACGGCAGGGCGATGGAGCACATCACGCTGCCCTATCCCGACATCAGCACCTGACGTGCGGGCCACCTGACGTGCGCGCCGCCGTCGTCCGCGCGCCCGGGACGCCGCCCGAGCACGCCGAGCACCCCGACCCCACCGCCGGGCCGGGGCACACGCTGGTGCGGGTCACCGCCGCGCCGATCGTGCCGCTGGACCTGCTGTGCGCGTCCGGCACGTCCTACTTCGGCGCGCCGGCGGTGCCGTACGTGCCGGGGGTGCAGGGCGTCGGCGTCGTCGAGGAGTCCGGCCGGCTGCCGGCCGGCACCCGGGTCTGGTTCGCCACGTCGGCCGGCATGGCGCCCGGCGACGGGAGCCTCGCGCAGCGGTGCGCCGTCGACGACGAGGACCTCGTGCCGCTGACCGCCGACCTGCCCGACGCGGCGGTCGCGGCGATCGGCCTGTCCGGCGTGGCCGCGTGGATGTGCCTGGCCTGGCGCGGGCGGCTGCAGCCGGAGGAGACCGTCGTCGTCCTCGGGGCCGGCGGCGCGGTGGGGCAGGTGGCGGTCGGCGCGGCGCGGGTGCTCGGCGCCGGGCGGGTGGTGGCGGTCTGCCGCTCGACCACGGCGCGGGAGCGGGCCCGCGCCGCCGGCGCCGACGCCGTCGTGCCGCTGACCGGCGACGTCGACGCGCTCGCCGCCGCGCTGGCGCAGGCGTGCCCGGGCGGCGCGCACGTCGTCGTCGATCCGGTGTTCGGCGTCGCGGCGACCGCGGCGTCGCGGGCGCTGGCGCCGGGCGGGCGGCTGGTCAACCTGGGCGGGGCGTCCGGCGACGAGGCGGTGTTCTCCTCGGCGGTGCTGCGCGGCCGCTCGGCGGAGGTGCTCGGCTACACCAACAACGCGCTGACCCCGCAGCAGCGCCGCGACGCGCTCGGCGCCGTCCTCGCCGCGGCCGCCACCGGCCGGGTCGCCGTCGCGCACGAGACGGTGCCGCTGGCCGACGTCGGCGGCGCCTGGGCGCGGCAGGCCGCGGGCGACGCGGGCGTCCGGCTGGTCGTCGTCCCCTAGCCGCGGCCCCGGGGGGCGGCGCGCACGTGGATGCGCTCGCCCTGCGGGCCGAAGAGGGCGAGCACCTCGGTGGGCCGGCCGTCGGGGTTGCCCAGCCAGTGCGGGGTGCGGGTGTCGAACTCGGCCACCTCGCCGGGGGTCAGGGCGACGTCGGCGTCGCCGAGCAGCAGCCGCAGCCGACCGGACAGCACGTAGAGCCACTCCCAGCCCTCGTGCGAGCGCTGCTCGCCCGGCTCCCCGCCCCAGCGCGGCGGGAGCACCATCTTGTAGGCCTGCAGCCCGCCCGGGCGGCGGGTGAGCGGGATGAACGTGGCGCCGTGCCGGGTGATCGGCCGGAGCCGCACCCGGGGGTCGCCGGTCTCCGGGGCGTCGACCAGCTCGTCGAGCGGCACCTGGTGGGCGCGGGCCAGCGGCAGCAGCAGCTCGAGCGTGGGCCGGCGCTGCCCGGACTCCAGCCGGGACAGCGTGGACACCGAGATGCCGGTGTCCTCGGACAGCTGGGTCAGCGTCGCGCCGCGCTGCCGGCGCAGCTCGCGCAGCCGCGGGCCCACCGCGTCGAGGACGGCGTCGAGGTCCGCGTCGGGATCGGTCACGTTGCCAGTATGGCAAAGGTGTTTGCCTTTTTCGCGACGGCGGGTGCACCGTGGACGGCATGGACGAGACGTACGACGTGGTGGTCGTCGGCGGGGGAGCGGCGGGCCTGTCCGGCGCCCTCGCCCTGGGGCGGGCGCGGCGCTCGGTCGCCGTCGTCGACGAGGGGACGCCGCGCAACGCGCCGGCGCACGAGATGCACAACTACCTGGGCCGCGACGGCACGCCCCCGGCCGACCTGCTCGCCGCCGGGCGGGCCGAGGTCGCCGGCTACGGCGGGGTGCTGGTGGACGGCACGGTCACCGCGGTCGGCGGGGCGGCCGGCGCCTTCACCGTGGAGCTCGCCTCCGGGCGGGTGCTCGGCGCGCGGCGGCTGCTGGTCACCACCGGCCTGACCGACGAGCTGCCCGACGTCCCGGGCGTGCGGGAGCTGTGGGGCACCGACGTCCTGCACTGCCCGTACTGCCACGGCTGGGAGGTGCGCGACCGGGCGATCGGCGTGGTCGCCACCGGCCCGATGTCGCTGCACCAGGCCCAGCTGTGGCGGCAGTGGAGCGCCGACGTCGTGTTCTTCCTGCACACCGCGCCGGAGCCGGACGACGCCACCGCCGAGGCGCTGGCCGCGCGCGGGATCCGGGTGGTGCGCGGCGAGGTGGCGGCGCTGGAGACCGACGGCGGCCGGCTGACCGGCGTCCGGCTGGCCGACGGTGAGGTGGTGCCGCGCGCCGCCGTCGTCGTGGCCCCGCGGTTCACCGCCCGCTCGGCGGTGCTGACCGGTCTCGGCCTGGAGGCCCAGCCGTTCCGCATGGGCGAGGCGGTCGTCGGGTCGCACGTGCCGGTCGACGCCCGCGGCGCCACCGCGGTGCCCGGCGTGTGGGCGGCCGGCAACGTCGCGGACCCGAGCGCGCAGGTGATCGGCGCCGCGGCCGCCGGGCTGATGGCCGGCGCGCAGGTCAACGCCGACCTGGTCGCCGAGGACACCCGGGCCGCCGTCGACGTGATCCGCGCGATGAGCGACCCGGAGTACGGCGAGCAGTGGTGGGAGGAGCGCTACCGCACGCACGGCTCCGGCGTGTGGAGCGGCCGGGTCAACGACGTCCTGGCCACCGAGGCCGCCGCCCTGCCGCCGGGCCGCGCGCTGGACGCCGGCGCCGGCGAGGGCGGCGACGCCGTCTGGCTGGCCCGCCGCGGCTGGGCGGTGACCGCGCTCGACCTCTCCCGCACCGCGCTCGACCGGGCGGCCGCGGCGGCCGAGGCGGCCGGGGTGCCGCTCGAGACCCGCAAGGCCGACGTCTCCTCGTGGCGGCCCGGTGACGAGCGGTGGGACCTGGTGACCGCGTCGTTCCTGCACTTCCCGCCCGGCACCCGCGACGCCGTGCTGCGGACGCTGGCGTCGGCGGTCGCGCCCGGCGGCACGCTGCTGGTGACCCTGCACGACGGCAGCGACGCCGCCCACGGCATCCAGCGGCCGGGGTCGCCCGACTGGTACGCCACCGGGGAGCAGATGGCCGCGGTGCTGGACCCCGGCGACTGGGAGGTCCAGGTGGCGGAGGCACGGCCGCGGGAGGCGCGCGAGCACGAGCACGGCTCGGCGCACGCCGCCGACGCGGTGCTGCGCGCGCGGCGCCGTCAGCCGGTGACGTCGTCCTCGCTGGTGTAGAGCAGCCGCAGCCGCGCCGGCGGGGTGAACGGCCGCCAGCCGTCGCGGGTCTGGGCCAGGCGGTCGGCCACCAGCCACAGCACCGCCGGGTCGTGGCCCATCCCGAGGTGACTGGCGTGCACGCCGACGTTCTCCGCGCGCGGGCCGGGCGTCTGCCGGCAGGCCCGCCAGTCGACGACGCCGTCCCAGCGCGAGTACACCGCGGTGCTCGGCACCGGCAGCCCGCCGAGGCCGCCCCGCCCGCGCGGCACCGCGTGCAGGTGGCGGTAGCGGGCGTAGGCGCGGGCGCCGGGGCTGTCGTCGGGCGGGCCGCCGGCCAGCCCGAACGGCGAGCCGAGGCTGATCACCTGGCGGACCAGGCGCGGCACCCGCAGCGCCAGCCGCCGGGCGTAGATGCCGCCCAGGCTCTGCCCGACGATGCTCACCGGCCCGGCGTGCTGGTCGGCCAGCCGCTGCACCAGGCGGGGCAGCTCGTCGGTGATCTCCTTGGTGGGGCCCCGGTTGCGGCCGAGCTCCCAGCCGACCACCGGGTAGCCCAGGCCGCGCAGCCAGCGGCGCAGGGTCGCGGTGGAGGCGTCGGAGGCCATCAGGCCGGGCAGCACGAGCACGCCGTGCGGCTCGCCGCGGGGGGCGCCGCGCAGCAGGGGGTAGGTCAGCGCGAGCGCGCCGGCGCTGGCCGCGGCCCGCACGGGCTCGGTGGCGGCGAGCAGGCGGCGGCGGGCTTCCGGGCTGTTCGGGGCGTCGGTCACGGTCTTCCCTCCGACGGCGGTGACGGGTCTGCGACACCGCTACCCGGCCGGGCGCCCGGGACTCGTCTTCCGCGCGCGAAAGGCGGGTCCCGGGCGCCGGTCTCAGCGCTCCTGCAGGTACGCCGCCGCGGTGGCGCGCAGCCGCTCGTGCACGCCGTCGGCGGCGACCGCGCCGGGCAGGTACCGCTTCGCCAGCTTGGCCACCATCGTGTAGTTGGTGTCGACGACGTTGCCCGCCGGCGCCAGCCCCGCCTGGCTGACCAGCTGCAGCGCGTCGAGCCGGTCCCAGCCGGCCAGCTCGGCCGCCCAGGTCACCAGGTCGTGCTGGCTGATCCGGTAGGCGTCCTCCAGCGGCCGGACCGAGCCGGTCGACATGAGGAAGTCGTCGCTCTCCAGCCGCGGCCAGGCGGGCCCGCCGCCCTTGACCAGGTCGACGACGACGACCGTGCGCATCGCCGACTCGACCGCGGTGCCGCAGACCTCGCCCTCGCCCTGCCGGCAGTGCCCGTCGCCGAGGGAGAGCATCCCGCCGGGCACGTTGACGCCGAAGTAGACGGTCGTGCCGGCCCGCACCTCCGGGGTGTCCATGTTCCCGCCGTGCGCGCCGGGCGTGATGCTGGCGAACACCTCGCCCGCGGCCGGCGCGACGCCGATCGTGCCGTGCATCGGGTCGAGCGGGAGCTCCACCTCCGGGCCGCCGCGGCGTGGGCGGAACAGGCAGGTGCCCCGCTCGCGGTCGATCTCGTAGAGCCAGACCAGCTCCTCGAGCGGCTCGTGCAGCATCGCCGTCGAGTGGGTGGTGGTCAGCGCGCCGAAGTGCGGGAAGGTGCTGGACACCGCCCAGTCCCGCGCCGGCGCGACGTCGACCAGGTGCACCGCCAGGGTGTCCCCGGGCTCGGCACCCTCGACGGCGATCGGCCCGCTCACCGGGTTGAGGAACGGGAAGTCGCACACCTGGCTCGGCAGGTCCTCGACGCCGCGCACCTTGCCGCCGTAGCAGTCCTCGGTGGTCAGCTCGACCACCGTGCCCGGCGCCACGGTGAGCAGCGGCTCGCCGCCGCCGAACGAGTAGCGCAGCTGGTCGGGGGTCGGCTCCAGCGAGACGACCTCGAGGGACGCGGTCACAGCTTCTCCTCCGCGCGGATCTCGGGCCGCCGGCCCGTGGCGATCAGGACGATCATCAGCACCACGCCGATGGCCAGCCACACGAAGCCGAGCTCCTGGGCGGCCACCTGGGCGTTGTAGACGACGTAGGCCAGGATGCCGAACCCGACGACCGGCACCACCAGGTGCAGCCACCAGTTGCGGCTCCCCAGCCGGCCGATGAAGTGCCACACGACGGCGACGTGCAGCAGCAGGAACGCCGACAGCGCGCCGAAGTTGACCAGGGTGGACAGCAGCGTGATGCCGTCCTCGCGCTGCTCCATGTAGAGGCCGAGCACGAGGGAGACGACCGCGACGAGGAAGGTGGCGTTGACCGGCACGCGGCGGGTCGGGTGCACCTTGCGGAGGAACCCGGGCAGCTGGCGGTCGCGCGCCATGGCGAACAGCAGCCGCGAGGTCGCCGCCTGGGCGACCAGGGAGTTGGCGAAGCCCCAGGCGACCGCCGTCGCGATCGCCGTCAGCGTGCCCAGCCACGCCCCGCCGGCGACCTCGGCCGCGTCGTAGAACGCCGTCCCGGCCGCGTCGCCCTCGCTGATGAGGGTGTCGGGGTCGGGCACGAGCAGCGCGGCGACCCAGGTCTGGACGATGAACAGCGTCCCGGCCAGCGCGAGCGCCGCGATCATCGCCTTGCCGATGGAGCGGGCCGACTCCCGGTTCTCCTCGGCGAGGGTGGAGATGCCGTCGAAGCCGAGGAAGCTCAGCACCGCGACCGACACCGCGCCGAAGACCAGCTCGAGGGAGAACGTGTCGCTGTTGTAGATCGGCGAGAAGTCGAAGCCGCGGCCCTCGCCGGAGGCCAGCGCGACGACGCCGATGACCAGGAAGATCGCGAGCACGATCAGCTCGGCGACCAGCATGATCTTGTTGACCCGGGCCGTGAACTCGATGCCGAAGTAGTTGACGACGGTGTTGAGGACGACGAAGCCGATCAGCCAGACCCACACCGGGATCGAGGTCACGATCGAGTTCATCGCCACCGCGGCGATGAGGTAGAGCAGCGCCGGGACCAGCACGTAGTCGAGCAGGATCATCCAGCCGGCGATGAAGCCGACCGGCTGGGCGATGCCGCGGCCGGCGTAGGTGTAGACCGAGCCGGCCATCGGGAACGCCCGGGACATCTGCGAGTACGACGCCGCGGTGAACGCCATCGCCAGGCCGCCGATGGCGTAGGCGAGGGCGATCATGCCCCCGCTGGCCTGGAAGACGCTGCCGAAGATGCCGAACGGCGCGATCGGCACCATGAAGACCAGGCCGTAGACGAGCAGGTCGGTGAACGTCAGCGAGCGCTTGAGCTCCTGGCGGTAGCCGAACTCCTCGACGCCGGCGGCTCCGGCTGCCGGGGCCGCGCCGGCACCGGTGGTCCCGGTGGCGTGCGCGGACGGGGTGGTGCGGGGGTCGGTCACGACTCCTCCTCTCGGCCGGCTCGGAGCCGGACGCGGGGAGGGTAGGCCCCATTGCTTCCGATCGGAACCATCGGGGGTCAGCCGCGCGGACCGACCTCGCGGAACACCAGCCCGTCGGCGCGCGCCAGCCGCGGCCGGGGGATCCGCGGCGGCCCCGGGGTGCCGGTCTCCAGCAGCCGCGCGGCGGTGCGGACGCCGGCGTGCACGCCGCGGGCGTAGGCGCAGACCACCGGCGCGCTCGGCCCCACCCGGGCCGCCAGTCGCTCCTGCAGGGCGAGCTGCCCCTCGTCGCCGGCGCCGTCGGCCGCCGCGAACGAGGGCATGCAGGCGTAGAGCTCGCCGGTGCCGTCGCCGCCGACGGCGTACAGGCCGTTCTCCTCGAGCGCGCCGGACAGCCGCACCACGCGGCGGTCGAGCCCGGCGCGGGCGAAGGCGCGGTTGAAGGCGACCAGGTCGCGGCCGACCAGGCTGAGCAGCACGGCGTCGGCGCGGGTGCGGCGGACCAGGTCCAGCGCCGGGCCGGGGTCGGCCGGGCCGAACGGGACGAGCAGCTCGCCGGCGACCTCGGCGCCGAGGTCGTGCAGCACCGACCGAGCGGCGCGGTGCACCGCCTGCGGCCACACGTAGTCGGTGCCCAGCAGCACCCAGCGCCGCGCCCGGCGGTGGCGCACCAGCCAGGTCAGCGCGGCGGCGTGCTGGGCCAGCGGGGAGGCGCCGATCCGCAGCGCCCCGCGGGACCCGCGCCCGCCCTCGTGCGGCGGGGTGAAGACGTAGCCCGCGCGCCCGGCCAGCGCGGCGGCGACCGCGCGGGAGACGTCGCTGGTGGAGAAGCCGACGAGGACGTCGACCGCGCCGGCGGCGTGCAGGGCGGCGACGTCGGCGGCGACCTCGGCGGGCCGGCGCCCGGCGTCGACGGTGACCAGCTCCACCGCGCGGCCGCGGACCCCGCCGGCCTCGGTGACCTCGTCGGCGGCCAGCGCGGCCAGGTCCAGCGCGGACGGCGCGGTCATCGCCAGCGGCCCGGTCAGCGGGACGGCCAGCCCGATCCGGACGACGTCGGGGGAGCGGCCGACGACGGCCGCCTCCCACGCCTCCATCGGAGCGGTCGGTCCGGGCACCTCCTGAGTATGGTGCGGCCATGGCGGTCGAGCAGCAGGCCACGGGCACCGCGGTGCCCGCCGCGCGCCCCACGCCCGCCGCCTCGCTGGTCGAGCTGCTGGCCGTCGTCTCGCGGCGGGTCGCCCGCGGCGTCGGGACGGTGCTCGCCGAGGACGGCGCGACGCTGGAGACCTACCGGCTGATGCGCGCGCTCGCCTCGGGTCCGGGCCGCACGATGAGCGAGCTGTGCGCGGCGCTGTGCGTCCCGGCGCCCACCGCCACCCGGATGGTCGACGGGCTGGTCGACGCCGCGCTGGCCTACCGGCTGCCCGACCCCGAGGACGGCCGCCGCGTGCGGGTGCACCTGTCCGCCCGCGGCCGCACCCGGCTGGACCGGCTCGAGGCACTGGTGTCCGCGCACGAGGCGGCGCTGACCACCGAGCTCGGCCCGGCCCGGGTCGCCGCGCTGGTCGCCGCGCTCTCGGACCTCGCCGACCCGCCCGCCTGAGGAAGGACCTCCCTGCCCCCCACCGTGGAAGGACCCCGTCCTCCCCACCCTTCGCAGGCTCAGGGTGGGACCCGGGACGGGGCCGGCGGCGGGCTTCTGCAGGGAGGCCGCCCGAGGGGCAGCGGGGGCCGTCGTCAGTCGGACGGCGGGAGGATGCGGGGGACGAAGACCTCGTCGATCGGGCGCGGGCCGACGTACTGCCGGCAGGTGCACGGCACCCAGGTGTGACCGGCGAACCGGCCGCGTCGGTCGAAGGTGTCCCGGCGCAGCTCGGCGTAGCAGGTGTTGGTCCCGGTGTCGTGCTGGCTCAGCGTGTGCCCGCAGCCGCACACCGGCGTCGGGTTCGGCGGCGGGCCCGCGGGACGACGGCGCCCGAGCCGGCCGGCCACGAAGCCCGCGGCCAGCAGTGCCGCACCGATGACCAGGCTGACAGGTTCCACCGTCGTCGCTCCTCCGCTCCGCAGACCTCCCGACGGTAACGCCGCGGGCGCGCTCGGGGTGCCGGGTGCGGGCGCGTTCCCGTTTCACCCGGACGGGCGGTTCGATACGAGACCGTCCCGGGCACGTCCAGCTCGTGGACTCACTCGCGGTCGGATTCGCCCGTCCTGACCGCTGGATCCAGGGCACTGCGGCCGCCCAGCGCACCCCGTGGCACGCCGTCCCGTCGGTACGGCCGGCGGCGGAGCGCGACGGCGAGGTGGAGCTGGCCCTCTGCGGGTCGATCGTGCAGATCTGGGGCCACCAGCGGTGGGAGCGCGTCGGTGCGGGGCGCACCGGCTGCCCGGACTGCCGCCGGCTGTCCGGGCTGGCCTGGGAGCAGGCCCTGCTCAGCCGCGCCGGCTGACCGCGGCGGTCAGCGCCGCCGGCCGCTGATCGCCGACAGGCCGGTGATCTCCCGGCCCACGATCAGCGCCTGCACGTGGTCGGTGCCCTCGAAGGTGTAGATCGCTTCGATGTCGGCGTGGTGCCGGGCGATGTGGTGCTCGAGCAGGATCCCGTCGCCGCCGAAGAGGTCCCGCGCGTCGGCCACGATCCGCCGGGCGGTGGCGCAGCAGTGCCGCTTGGCCAGCGACGCCATCGCCGCGGTCATCCGGCCGGCGTCGGCGAGGCTGGACAGCCGCCAGCACATGAGCTGCATGGTGGTGATCTCGGCGAGCATCGTCGCGAGCTTCTCCTGCACCAGCTGGTAGCCCGCGATCGGCTGCCCGAACTGCTCGCGGTGCAGGCAGTGCGCCAGCGCCAGCTCGTAGGCCGCCGTCGCCACGCCCAGCGCGCGCCACGCGACGGTGTACCGGGTGCGGTCGAGGACCGTGGAGACGTCCTTGAACGAGCGGCAGTTGGCCAGCTTGTTCTCGGCCGGCACGCGGACGCCGTCGAGGGTGATCTCGGCCTGCCACACCGCCCGCAGCGCCGTCTTGCCGGTCATCACCCGCGTGCTGAAGCCGGGCGTGCCCTTCTCGACGACGTACCCGCCGACCGCGCCCTCCTCGTCGCGGGCCCAGATGAGCACGTAGTCGGCGATGGTGCCGTTGCCGATCCACTTCTTCTGCCCGTCGAGGACGAAGACGTCGCCGTCGCGGCGGGCGCTGGTCTCCAGGGCGACGGCGTCCGACCCGTGCTGCGGCTCGGTCAGGCCGAAGGCGCCGATCTTCTCCATCCGCGCCATCTCGGGGAGGAAGCGCTCCTTCTGCTCCTCGGAGCCGAGCATCGCGATCGACTGCATCGCGAGGAAGCTGTGCACGCCGTTGAAGGTGCCGACGCTGCCGTCGGCGCGGGCGAGCTCGGCGGCCACCAGGCCGGCGGCGACGGCGCTCATCCCCGGCGAGCCGTAGCCCTGCACCGTACCCCCGGCGATGCCGAGCTCGGCGAACCCGGGGACCAGCTCGAACGGGAACTCCGCGCGTTCCCAGTAGTCGTTGATCCGCGGCGTCACCTCCTTGTCGCACCAGGCGCGCACGCGGTCGCGGATCCCGACCTCCTCGGGGGTGAGCAGCTCCTCGAGGGCGTAGAAGTCGGTGCTCGCGGTCTCAGGCACGGCCCGACGCTACGCGCGGGCAGGGCATGCTGCCGGGCGTGCGGATCGTCGTCGCCCCGGACTCCTTCAAGGGCACGCTGACCGCGGAGGACGCCGCTGACGCCGTCGCCCGCGGCCTGGCCCGGGTGCGCCCGGACGCCGAGGTGCTCGCCCGCCCGGTGGCCGACGGCGGGGAGGGCACGGTGGCCGCCGCCGTGCGCGCCGGGTACCGCCCGGTGACGACGACGGTCGGCGGCCCCGACGGCCGGCCGGTGCGCGCCACCTTCGCCGTCGACGGGACGACGGCGGTGGTCGAGCTCGCCGCCGCGGCCGGGCTCGGGCTGCTGGACCGACCGGCGCCCACGACCGCGACCACCCGCGGCGTGGGCGAGCTGCTGCTCGCCGCGCTCGACGCCGGCGCCCGGCGGGTGGTGCTGGGCCTGGGCGGCAGCGCCACCACCGACGCCGGCGCGGGGCTGCTGCAGGCGCTCGGCGTGCGGCTGCTCGCCGCCGACGGCCGCGACGTCCCGCCCGGTGGCGCGGGGCTCGCGCACCTCGCGCGGATCGACCCCGGCGCCCGCGACCCGCGGCTGCACGGCCTGGAGGTCCGGGTGGCCACCGACGTCGACAACCCGCTCACCGGCCCGTCCGGCGCGGCCGCGGTGTACGGGCCGCAGAAGGGCGCCACGCCGGCGCAGGTGGCGGAGCTCGACGCGGCGCTCGCGCGGTTCGCCGCGGTGGTCCGCCGCGACCTCGGGATCGACCTGGAGGGGCGGCCGGCGATGGGCGCGGCGGGGGGCGCCGCGGCCGGGGTGGCCGCCGTCCTGACCTGCTCGGTCGGGTCGGGCGCGGAGCTGGTCGCCGACCTGGTCGGGCTGGACGAGGCGCTGGCGGGCGCGGACCTCGCGATCACCGGTGAGGGGTCGCTGGACGCGCAGTCGCTGCGCGGCAAGGCGCCCGCGGTGGTCGCCGCCCGGGCCCGGCGGGCCGGGGTCCGGTGCGTGGCGCTGGCCGGGCGGGTGGCGCTGAGCGACGACGAGCTGCGCGGGGCCGGGTTCGCCGCCGCGCACGCGCTCACCGACGTCGAGCCCGACCTCGCCCGGTGCCTCGCGGAGCCCGCGGCCGTCCTCGGGGAGCTCGCCGCCCGGGTCCTGGCTCAGGCGCCGAGCAGCCCCCGCACGTAGGCCGCCTGGCCCACGTGCTGCAGGTCGTCGGACAGCACGCTGACCAGCCGGACGCCGAGGGTGACCGGCGGGTCCCACCGCCGGTCGACGACGCGGTCGAGGTCGTCGTCGGACAGGCCGCCGAGGAACTCCGCGCTGCGGGCGGCGACCGCGTCGGCGTACTCGAGCAGCAGCTCCGCCGAGGGCACCCGGACCGACGCCACCTCCTCGGCGCTCATCCCGTAACCGGTGGCGGCGTCGTCGACGGGCAGGCCGAACCGGCCCGCGAACCCCTGCGCGGTCCACACCTGCTCGGTGCCGGCGACCTCGGCGAGGTGGTCGTCCTGCACCCGCAGCAGGTGCCAGGCCAGCCAGCCGACCGGGTTGGCACGGGGGCCGACGCGCTCGGCCAGCTGGTCGGGGGACAGGCCCTCGACGGCGGCGTGCAGGGTCTCGCCGATCTGCGCGTAGGCGTAGGTGAGCAGGTCACGGGTCCGCATGACCGGCCGCTACCCGTCCCGCTCGCGGGGGACGCCTGCGGGCGCCGGCCGACGGTAGGTTGCGGTGTCCGCCCGGCCGTAGAGGGAGCCAGATCGTTGGTGTTCTTCCTGCAGCGGCTGCTGCGCTCCCTCCGCGTCCGGCTGTCCGGCTGGCGCCTGCCGCTGGCGGTCATCCTGCTGGTGTTCCTCACCAGCTGGGCGGCGATGGCGCTGGTCGAGCCGGCCGCGACCGGGATCGCGGCGCCGGAGAGCTACTGGTGGTACTTCGTCGTCACCGCCGCGACCGTCGGCTACGGCGACCTGTACCCGTCGTCGGTCGGCGGCCGGGTCGTCGGCGCGTACGTCGTCGTCGGCGGGATCGTCACGCTGACGCTGCTGTTCACCGAGCTGGCCACCGCCCTGCAGACCGCGCGGGGCAGGCGACTGAGAGGAGTGGTCGGCCTGGACCTCCGGGACCACGTCGTCGTGCTGGGCTACACGCCGGGGCGGACCGAGCGGATCGTCACCGAGCTGACCGTCGAGCCGGGCACCCGCATCGCGCTGTGCGCCCACGACGACGTCGCGGTCAACCCGATGCCCGAGGAGGCGGCGGTCTCCTTCGTCCGCGGCGACCTCACCCATGCCGACGTCATGGACCGCGCCGGCGTCGCCCGCGCCCGCACGGTGGTCATCGACGGCCGGGACGACAACGAGACCCTGGCGATCGCGGTCGCCGTCGACCACGCCAACCCGCGGGTGCACATGGTCGCCGCGGTCCGCGACCTGGGCCGGCGCGACACCCTCCGCTACGTCAACCCCGGCGTGCAGGTCGTGCAGTGGCACATGCCGTTCCTGCTGTCGGAGGAGGCCGCCGACCCCGGGCTCACCGAGATCTACAACGAGCTCATGACGGCGGGCGGGCACGGCAACACCTACTCGCTGCGGGTGCCGGCCGGTGCGCGGCCGCGGACGTTCGGCGAGTGGCAGACCGCCCTCGGCCGCGACCACGGCGCCACGGTGCTGGCGCTGCGGACCGCCGAGGACCTCCGGGTCAGTCCCGCCTGGGACACCCCGGTGCCGGAGGGCGCGACGCTGTACTACGTCGCGGCGCACCGGCTGGACGTCACGCGGCTGGACCGGTCACCACACGCCGAACGCGGCGGCCACTAGCGCCAGCACCCCGCCGATCGCGGCCAGCACGGCGAGCACCGCGATCAGCACCGGCACGACCACCCAGCGGCGCCGGAACCGCCGCCGGGGCGGTAGCGGGGGCGGGGGCGGCGCCGGCAGGGGAGCGGCGGCGCGGGCGTGCCGCTCGGCGCGCCGCTCCCGGTGCCGGTCGGCCAGGTGGCGCGCCTGGTCCCGGGCGTCGCGGGCGACGGTGCCGAGCACCGAGGCCAGCCCGCGCAGGTCGTCGAGGTCGAAGCGCTCGACCCGGTCCCCGAGGGCGGGGCGCGGACCGGCGGCGCGCGGGCCGCCGGCGGCGGGGGGCCACGCCGGCGCCGGCCCGGCCGGCCCGGCCTGCCCGGACAGGGCGCGCAGGGCGGCCCGCGTCCGCGCGACGTCCCAGCGCCGCGCGGGGTCCTTGGTCAGCAGCCCCTCGAGCACCGGCGCCAGCGGACCGGCCCGCTCGGCCGGCGCGGGGTCCTCGGAGACGACGGCCAGCAGGGTGGCCATCGACTCGGGCCGGTCGAAGGCCCGCCGGCCCTCGACGGCGGTGTAGAGCGTGGCGCCCAGCGACCACAGGTCGACGGCGGGGCCGGGCTCCTCGCCCCGCGCCCGCTCCGGCGCCATGTAGGACGGCGAGCCGATGATCGCCCCGGACGTGGTGATCGACGGCCCGCCCGTGGCGACCGCGATGCCGAAGTCGGTGAGGTGCGCCGAGCAGTCGCGGCCGACGAGCACGTTGGCCGGCTTGACGTCGCGGTGCACGATCCCGGCGGCGTGCGCCGCCTCCAGCGCGGCCAGCACGTCGAGGCCGATGCGGGCCACCGCCGGCCAGGGCAGCGGGCCCTGCCGCTCGACGATCTCCTGGAGGCTGAGCGAGTCGACGAGCTCCATGACCAGCCAGGGCCGGCCGTCCTCCTCGACGACGTCGTAGAGCGTGGTCACGCACGGGTGCACGAGCCGCGCCGCCGCCCTGGCCTCGCGCAGCGTGCGGTCGCGCAGCGTCCCGCGCTCGTCGTCGCTGAGGTGGGCCGGGAAGGTGACCTCCTTGAGCGCCACCGGCCGGCCCAGCACCTGGTCGGTCGCGCTCCAGACCACGCCCATCCCGCCGCGGCCGAGCATCCCGGTGACCGCGTAGCGGCCGGCGACCAGCCGCCCTGCACCCGTGTCGGCGGACATGGGCGGACGGTACGCCCGCGGAGGAGCCGGCGTCCCGCCCTCAGTCGGTCCCGTCCTGCGGCGGCTCCGGCTCGCTCCGCGCCTCGAGGGAGGCCTCGGTCTCCGCGTCCTCCATCTCGAGGGCGATGTCGCGCGGCTGCGGCTGGTCGGGCTGCGACGGCGTCGTCATGACCGCAGCCTGCCCGCCGACGGCGCGGTCCGCCCCCCGGGACGGCGCCGGCCCCCGTCCCGCGGGGACGGGGGCCGGCGGCCGGGAGCTCAGGGGCGCAGCGCGGCCCGGACGACCGGGACGAGCGCGGTGAGCACCAGCGCCTCGCCGAGGACGCTCACCGCGACCGGGAACTCGCCGCTGGCCAGGACGAACCCGGCCAGGTAGGCGGGCGCCGCCCAGACGGTGACGTCGGCTCGGGCGCGGACCAGCGCGACGGCGGCCAGCAGCGTCCCGGCGATCGCCGTGGCCACCAGCGGGCCGAGGACGAGGAACGGCGGGCCCTGCTGCACCGACGTCCAGGTGCCCGCCGCCGACGGGCCCCCCTCACCGGCCAGGACGACGGCGATCAGCCGCATCCCGGCGAACCCGCCGCCGCCGACGCTGCCGGCCGCGAGCAGCGCCGCGGCGACGCCGGACAGCCACGGGGCGCGGCGGCCGCAGGCCAGCGCGATCACCGCGGCGCCGGCGATCCCGGCGACCATCGCGACGAGGTAGACGACCACCGAGGCGACCTGCGCGGCCGGCGACTCGGCCAGGCCGGCCAGCCACGGGCCGGCCTCGTCGCGGGGGAGGCCCTCCGACGTGAGCACGTACTGGGCCGCGAGCGCGACCGGGCCGAGCAGGGCGGCGCCGGCGAGCAGCCGCCGGCGGGGGTGCGGCGCCGGGGCGCCCGCCGGAGAAGGAGCGGGGGCGGCGGCGGTGGTCTCGGGGGTGGTGGTCTCGGGGGCGGTGGTCTCGGGGGCGGTGAGGCCGGAGCCGAGGCGGGTGGTGGTCACGGTGTTCCTCTCGGGGGTCCGGCTCCGTCGGCCGGGCACCGGAACCGTCGCGGCCCGGGCGTCCCGGCCGCATCGGACGGGTGTCCCGACACGGCGCGGTGCCGGAGTCCCTGGGTCCCGGGACAACCGCGCTGCCACCATGTCGCGGTGCCCGCCGCCCGGACCGTCGTCGCCGCCGGCCTCGCCGCGGTGGGGCTGGCCGCCGCGGTCGCCGCGCTCGTCCTCGCCCTGACCCGGGTGCCCGACCCCGACGCCGCCGTCGTCGCGTGGGGGCTGGCCGGTGCCGGCGGCTCGGGCGTGCTCGGCGCGGTGGTCGCCGCGGCCCGGCCGCGGCTGCTCGCCGGCTGGCTGATGCTGCTCGTCGGCCTCTGCAGCGGTGGGGTCGCGCTGGCCACGACCCTCGCCGCGGCCGCCGTCGCCGCCGACCCGTCGTCGCCCTTGACCGCCGGGGCGTTCTGGGTGTCGACCTGGCTGTGGGTGCCGGCCTACGTGCCGGTGGCCGCCCTGCTCCTCCAGGTGCTGCCCGGCGGGCGGCTGCCCGGCCGGGGCTGGCGGGCGGCGGCCGCCGTGGGCGCCGCGGCGGTCGTCCTGGCGCCGGTCGGCTGGGCGCTCACCCCCTACGACCAGCAGGACCGCCCCGTCCCCGCCGCCTACGCGCACCTGACCAACCCGGTGGGCGTGGACGGCGCGTTCGCGCTGGTCGGCGTGTCGCTGGTGCTGCTGCTCGTGGGCACTGCGGCGGGGGTGGCCTCGCTCGTCGTCCGGCTGCGGCGCAGCTCCGGGCAGGCCCGCGAGCAGGTGCTGTGGGTGCTCGCCGGCGCGCTGGGCACCCTGCTGCTGCTCGCCCTGGCGTGGACGGTGCCGACGGCGGAGACCGCGCTGATCGCCGCCGCCCTGCTGCCGCTGCCGGCCGCCGCCGCGTGGGCGCTGACCCGCACGCGGCTGTGGGACCTGGACCCGGCGCTGGGCCGCACCCTGGTCTACCTCTCGCTGACCCTGCTGGCGCTGGTCGTGCACGGGGTCCTGCTCGTCGTGGCCGGCGCCCTGCTCGGCGGCCTCGCCCGGCGCTCGGACCTGCTGGTGTTCGCCCTCGCCGCGGTGCTCGTCCAGCCGGCCCGCGACGTCCTGCAGCGCGGGGTCAACCGGCTGCTCTACGGGCAGGACGCCGACCCGGGCACCGTGGTCGGCGAGCTCGGCCGGCAGGTGGACTCGGCGACGACGCCCGCCCAGGTGCTGCCCGGCGTGGTCGGCGTCCTCGCCCGCACGCTGCGGCTGCCGTCGGTGGCGCTGCGGCTGCCCGGGCGGGCGCCGGTGACCGCCGGGCGCGCGCCCGAGCCGGGGGAGGAGGTGCGCGCCCTGCCGCTGGTGCACCAGGGCCGCGGCGTCGGCGAGCTCGACGTCGTCCTGCCGGCGGGCGGCCTCGGCCCCCGGCTGCGCGGCCTGCTCGACGAGCTGGTCCGGCAGACCGGCCAGGCCGCGCACGCCGTCCTGCTGCAGGAGGAGCTGCAGCGCTCCCGCGAGTCGATCGTCACCTCGCGCGAGGAGGAGCGCCGGCGGCTGCGGCACGACCTGCACGACGACCTCGGCCCGGTGCTCGCGGCGACGGCGATGCAGCTGGAGGCGGCGGCCGAGCTGGTGCCGGTCGACCCGGCCCGGGCGACGGCGATGCTCGACCGGGCCGCGGAGCACCTGCGCGGCACGGTCGCCGACGTCCGGCGGATCGTCGACGACCTGCGCCCGGCCGCGCTCGGCGACCTCGGCCTGGCCGGCGCGGTCCGCGCGCACGCCGCCCGGCTCGCCGACGCCGGCGTCGAGGTGACCGTGCACGTCCCCGACGACCTCGGCCCGCTGCCGGCCGCCGCGGAGGTGGCCGCCTTCCGCATCGCCGGCGAGGCCCTGACCAACGTGGCGCGGCACGCCCGCGCCGGCCGGGCCTCGGTCGTCATCACCCACCGCGACGGCTCCCTGGAGGTCTGTGTGCAGGACGACGGCGTCGGGGTCCGGCCGGGCAGCCGCACCGGGGTGGGCCTGGGCTCGATGCACCAGCGCGCCGCCGAGCTCGGCGGCAGCTGCGAGGTCACCGGCGGCCCGGGGACGACGGTGCGGGCGCTGCTGCCCACGGCGGCCCTGCCGACGGTGTCCTCGTGACCACCGTCCTCGTCGTCGACGACCACCCGCTGTTCCGCGACGGGCTCGTGGCGCTGGTCGGCTCGCTGCCGTGGGCGCAGGTCGTCGCCGAGGCCGGGGACGCCACCGGCGCGGTCGCCGCGGCGCTGGAGCACCGGCCCGACGTCGTGCTCATGGACCTGCACGTGCCCGGCGGCAACGGCCTGGACGCCACCGCGCGGATCACCGAGGCGCTGCCGGACACCGCCGTCCTGGTGCTGACGATGGTGGAGAACGAGGACGCCGTCGCCGCGGCGCTGCGGGCCGGCGCCCGCGGCTACCTGGTCAAGGGCGCGTCGCGGGCGCAGATCGCGCGGGCGATCGAGGCGGTCGCCGACGGCGAGACGATCCTCGGCCGCGGCGTCGGCTCGGCGCTGGCGCACCTGCGGCCGCGCGGCGACGCGCTGTCGGCGTTCCCGACCCTCACCGACCGGGAGCGGGAGGTGCTGGGGCTGCTCGCCGGCGGGCTGTCCAACGGCGAGATCGCCCGGCGGCTGTTCCTGTCGGACAAGACCGTGCGCAACGTGGTCTCCGCCGTCTTCGCCAAGCTGGAGGTGGGCAGCCGGGCCGAGGCCGTGGCGCGCGCCCGCGACGCCGGGCTGGGCGGGGCGGCGCCGGGGCTGGGAGCGTGACCGGCGCCACCTAGACTCCGGCGCCGATGAGCATCACCCGCCTGCTGGTGGCCAACCGCGGCGAGGTCGCCGTGCGGGTGTTCCGCAGCGCCGCCGCCCTGGGCCTGTCCACCGTCGCCGTCGCGCCGGAGGACGACGCCGGGAGCCTGCACGCCCGCCGCGCCGACCAGGTCGTCCGCCTGCCCGGGACCGGGCCGGCGGCCTACCTGGACGTCGGCGCCGTCGTCGGGGCCGCCGTCCGCGCCGGCGCCGACGGGCTGCACCCCGGCTGGGGCTTCCTCGCCGAGAGCCCCGACCTCGCCCGCGCCTGCGCGGACGCCGGGATCGCGTTCGTCGGCCCGGACGCCGCCGCGCTCGCCCTGCTCGGTGACAAGACCGCCGCCCGCGCCCGCGCCGGCGAGCTGGGCCTGCCGGTGCTGGCCGCCACCGACGGCGACACCGACCTCGCCGCCGCGACCGCCTTCCTCGCGGGCCTCGGCGACGGCGGCGCGGTGATGGTCAAGGCGGTGGCCGGGGGCGGCGGCCGCGGGATGCGCCCGGTGCGCGACCCCGCCGACCTGCCCGCCGCGCTGGAGCGGGCCCGCTCGGAGGCGCGGGCGGCGTTCGGCGACGGCGCGGTCTACGTCGAGCGGCTGCTGACCGGCGCCCGGCACGTCGAGGTGCAGGTGGCCGGCGACGGCGCGGCCGGGGTGGCGCTCGGCGACCGCGACTGCTCGCTGCAGCGGCGGCGGCAGAAGCTGGTCGAGGTCGCCCCCGCGCCGGGGCTCGACGACGGCCTGCGCGCCCGGCTGGCCGCGCACGCCACCGCGCTGTGCGGGTCGCTGGCCTACCGCGGGCTGGCGACCGTCGAGTTCCTCGTCCGCGGCGACGAGGTGGCCTTCCTCGAGGTCAACCCGCGGCTGCAGGTCGAGCACACCGTGACCGAGGAGGTCACCGGGCTGGACCTGGTCGAGGTCGGCATCCGGCTGGCCGAGGGCGCGACGCTCGCGGACCTGGGCCTGGCCACGCCGCCGGCGTCCCGCGGGGCCGCCGTGCAGGCGCGGGTCAACGCCGAGACGCTGCTGCCCGACGGGACCGTGCACCCCGGCGCCGGGCGGCTGGAGCGGTTCGTGCCGCCGACCGGGCGCGGCGTGCGGGTGGACACCGGCGTGGTCGCCGGCGACGAGGTCGGCCCGCGCTACGACTCGCTGCTGGCCAAGGTGGTCGTCGCCGACCGGGACCTGCCGCGGGCGCTGGCCGGCTGCCGCCGGGCGCTGGCCGAGCTCGACGTCGCCGGGGTGCCGGTCAACGCGGACCTGCTCGCGGTGCTGCTCGACCTCCCCGAGGTGGCCGACGGCCGCGCGACCACCGACCTCGTCGACGCGCGCCTGGCCGGGCTGGTGCCCGACCGCCCGGCCGAGGTCGCGGCGGCCGTCGACGGCGTGCTGCCGGTGACCGCGCCGCTGTCGGGCGCGGTGGTCGAGCTGGCCGCCGCCGAGGGCGACGCCGTCGCCGCCGGGGCGACGCTGCTGGTGCTCGAGGCGATGAAGATGGAGCACGTCGTGGCCGCGCCGGCCGCCGGCGTGGTCACCGGACTGGCCGTGCGGGTCGGCGACGTCGTCACGGCGGGAACGGTGCTCGGCGGGGTCGTCCCCGGCGAGGCCGGCGACGCCGGGGGCGGACCGTCCTCCGAGGACCCCGGTGCGATCCGCCCGGAGCTCGCCGAGCTGCAGGAGCGGCGCGCCGCCACCCTCGACGACGCCCGGCCCGAGGCGGTCGCCCGCCGCCACGAGGCCGGGCGGATGACCGCGCGGGAGACGGTGGCCGCGCTGGTCGACGAGGGCACCTTCGTCGAGTACGGCCAGCTCGGCCTCGCCGCCCAGCGCGCGCGGCGGACGCTGGCCGAGCTGGTGGCGCGGACGCCGGCCGACGGCATGGTCACCGGCATCGGGGAGGTCGGCGGGGTGCCGTGCGCGGTCCTCGTCTACGACTACACCGTGCTGGCCGGCACCCAGGGCCGCACCAACCACCGCAAGACCGACCGGCTGCTCGAGGTCGCCACCGAGCGCGGGCTGCCCGTGGTGCTGGTCGCCGAGGGCGGCGGCGGGCGGCCCGGCGACACCGACGGCGGCGGCTTCTCCCGGCTCGACGTCCCGACCTTCACCACGATGGCGCGGCTGGCCGGGCGGGTGCCCACGGTCGCCGTCGTCTCCGGGTACTGCTTCGCCGGCAACGCCGCGCTGGTCGGCTGCTGCGACGTCGTCATCGCCACCGAGGACAGCAGCATCGGGATGGGTGGCCCGGCGATGATCGAGGCCGGCGGTCTGGGCGTCGTCGCGCCGGAGGACGTCGGGCCGACGGCGGTGCAGGCGGCCAACGGCGTCGTCGACGTCGTGGTGCCGAACGACGCCGCGGCCGTGGCCGCCGCGCGGCAGGCGGTCGGGCTGCTGACCGGGCGGGTCGTGCCGGCGGAGGCCGCCGACCAGCGGCCGCTGCGGACGGCGCTGCCGGCCAACCGGGTGCGCAGCTACGACGTGCGTCCGGTGGTCGCCACGCTCGCCGACCCCGGCAGCGTGCTGGAGCTGCGGCCGTCGTTCGGGCGGGGGATCGTCACCGCGCTGGCCCGCCTGGACGGGCGGCCGGTGGGGTTCGTGGCCAACGACCCGCGGCACCTCGGCGGGGCGATCGACGGCGAGTCGGCGGACAAGGCCGCGGCGTTCCTGCGGCTGTGCTCCTCGGCCGGGCTGCCGGTGGTCTCGCTGGTGGACACCCCCGGCTTCATGGTCGGCCCGGAGTCCGAGCGCACCGGCACCGTGCGCCGCTTCGGCGGGCTGTACGTGGCCGGGGCGCAGCTCGGCGTCCCGCTGCTGGCGGTGGTGCTGCGCAAGGCGTACGGGCTGGGCGCGATGGCGATGCTCGGCGGTGACCTGCAGGTCCCGCTGCTCACGCTGGCCTGGCCGACCGGCGAGTTCGGACCGATGAGCCTGGAGGGCGCGGTGCGGCTCGGGTACCGGCGGGAGCTGGAGGCCCTGCCGCCCGCGGAGCGCGACGCCCGGTTCGCCGAGCTGGTCGCCGCGTCCTACGCGCAGGGCAAGGCGCTCAACGTGGCGTCGGCGTTCGAGGTGGACGACGTCGTCGACCCCGCGGACACCCGCGACGTGCTGGTCCGCGCCCTGGCCGGGCTCGCCTGAGCGGGCGGCCGGCGGCGCCCGGGGCTACGGTCCGGCCATGCCGCAGTTCCGCCTGACCACCGGGGACGGCGCCGTCCTGCAGGAGTGGGACGCCGCCGACGCGACCGCCGCCGAGACCGAGGCCGTGGACGTCGTCGCCCGGCACCGCGCGGACGACCCGCCCGGTGCCGCGGAGTACGTGCTCGTCGACGACGCCGGTGGCGACGTGGCGCGCTGGGGCGCGAACGCGCCCTGAGCTCAGCCCTCCCCGAGGCGGCGCTGCAGCACCTCGTGCTCGCGCCGCAGCACGACCTGGGTGACCAGGTCGCGGACCGCGCCCTCGGCCTGGCGGCCGATGAAGGGCGCGTCGACCTTGGCGTCGCCGGTGACCGTGGCGCGGGTGCCGCCGCCGGATGCGGGGGTCAGCCGGCGCTCGCAGGTGACCCGCGCCTCGCGGCCCATGATCTCGGCGCGCAGGTCGAGGGCGCCGCGGAAGCCGCCGTCGCCGTCGGGCTGCCAGGTGGTGGTCTCGGTGACCGGGACCGTGCTGCCCACGAAGCGGGCGAAGACCGGCGGGATGCCCGTCGTCGGCGCCGACAGCCGCACCCGGGTGGTGGTGCCCGTCCCGTTCGCCTGGCTCGAGACCTCGTGCACGTCGGCGTCCAGGGCCTGGGCGACCTCGCGCAGGAAGACCTCGTCGGTGAGCTCGGCGAACACGCGGTCGGGGGCGGCGGTGTAGTTCGTGGTGGCGTCGATGGGCACGCCCCATCCTCGGCCGTGGCCGCGCGGGCCGCCCGGCGGGGTCAGACTGCCGCCGTGGGCGAGGTGGTGATCCGGCCGGCGGGTCCCGCGGACGCCGCCGCCGTCGCGGGGGTGCACGCGCGGGCCGGGCGGGCGGCGTGGTCGGCGTTCCTCGGCGACGTCCTGGCCGAGCCGGACGTGCCCCTCTGGCGGGAGCGGGTCCCCGCGGACGGGTTCCTGGTGGCCGAGCGGGACGGCGTCGTCGTCGGCTTCGGGCGGGCCGACGTCGCGACCGGTGAGGTCGCGCTGCTCTACGTGGACCCCGACGAGCAGGGCAGGGGAACCGGGCGGGCGCTGCTGGCGGCCGTCCTGGACCTGTTGCGGAGGGCCGGGTGGGTCCGGGCCCGGCTGCGCACCGAGGAGCGGAACGCCGGCCCGCGCGCCTTCTACGAGCGGGCCGGGTGGCGGCCGACGGGCGAGGTGCTCGAGCGGGAGTGGGCCGGCCGGCGGCTGCGCGAGGTCTGGTACGTCCGGGACCTGCACGATCGACACCGACCGTGACGCACTGTTACGCCCCTGTTGCTTCTGGTCGCTGAGTGTTTACCGCGGCTAGTTACCTGCCCTAGGTTCCCCCCACCCGGCGCCGCCGGGTGGGGGACGGATCCGTCCTCCTGGACCTGACGGGGGTCCGGTCGGGAGACCGGACTCGTGAGGGGACAGATGCGCACCAGCATCCGCAGGACGACGGCCGGGTCGGCGATCGCCGCTCTCGCCGTGGTCGGTCTGGCATCACCGGCGATGGCCAGCCACGAGGACGAGACCGCCGCTTCCGGCAGTGCCGGGGACGAGCGGATCGTCGTCCCGATCAACGACTCCGAGGCCGGCGGCACCTACTTCCAGCCCTTCGTGAAGGCGTACGACAACACGACCGAGGACGGCACCCCGGTCTACGTCTACGTCCCGGAGGGTGCGCTGGACGCCGACCCGACCGGCGTGCACAGCCTCGACCCGACGTTCGATCCCAACCCGGACGACGCGTTCGTCCCCTGCGACGAGGAGCCCGGCGACTACCGGATCAGCCAGGAGCAGGTGACCCGGCTCGGCGACGAGCTGGCCGACCAGATCGTCGCCGTCGACGAGGCCCACTTCGGCGAGATGGAGGCGGCCGACCCGGCCGACCCGTCCAGCGACTCGCTGGTCACGCTGGTCTACAACGTGCAGGACGAGCAGTACTACGACTGCTCGGTCACCTCGTACACCGCCGGCTACTTCGCGCCCGACTACATCGACAGCGTCGGCATGAACGTGATCGTGCTCGACGCCTTCGACTGGGCGAACCGGATCGGTGAGGACCCGAACGCCGAGCCGTGGTCCGACGGCGACCCGTCCAACGACCGCCCCGAGCTGTACGAGGGCGTGATCGCGCACGAGCTCGAGCACCTGCTGCACAACTACGCCGACCCCGGCGAGCTGTCGTGGGTCGACGAGGGCCTGGCCGACACCGCGGCCTTCCTCAACGGCTACGACATGACCGGCAGCCACCTGACCTACCAGCAGGTGTTCCACCGGGAGACCTCGCTGACCCGCTGGGCCGGCGGCCTGGAGAACTACGGCGCCGCGTTCAGCTACTTCGCCTACCTGTGGGAGCAGGCCGGCGGCAACGGCGGCGGGAACCTCACCCCGGACACGGTCTACCAGGACCAGGCCGGCGACCGGCTGATCAAGCTCGTCTTCAACGAGCAGGGCAACGGCATGGCCGGCGTCCAGGCCGCGATCGACCAGTTCAACGCCACCAACGGCACCGCTCCGGACCTGCGCTCGGCTGCCGAGCTGTTCCAGGACTGGGTCGTGACGATGAAGCTGGACGACGAGGACTCCGCTCGCTTCGACCTGGAGAACTTCGACCTCGGTCCGGACTCCGGCAACTGGACGATCGACCTCGCCAACTCGGAGTTCTACGACGACCGGGGCAACTACCAGGGCGCCCAGCCCCGGTCGAAGTGGGACCGGCTGCCGAACCGGCCCGCGGGCGACGCGCTGCCCTTCGGCGCCTCGTACGAGACGTTCCGCAACCCCGGCCCGCGGGTGGCCCTCGAGTTCACCGGTGACGGCACCACGCAGGTCGCGCCGCGCGAGGGCGACACCCACTGGTGGGGCGGCTACGCCAGCCAGTCCGACACGGTCCTCGACGTCGACACCCCGGTCTCGGGTGGCCAGACCGTCAGCTTCTGGAACTGGCACTTCATCGAGGAGGGCTGGGACTACGGCTTCGTCGAGGCGCTCGTGGGCGGCGAGTGGGTGACCGTGCCGGTCACCGACGCGAGCGGTGCGCCGGTGTCGTCGAACGACGACCCGCACGGCGGCAACACCGAGGGCAACGGCATCACCGGCACCTCCGGCGGCGAGTACTTCGTCGACGAGCCCGAGTACGTGCAGTACTCGGCCGTGCTGCCGGCCGGCGCCACCGACGTCCGCTTCCGGTACTCGACCGACGCCGCCTACCTCGACACCGGCTGGTTCATCGACACGGTGAGCGTGAACGGCGCCCCGGCGACGCTCAGCTCGGCGGACTGGATCGAGACCACCGGGACCCAGGACAACGTCTGGACCGTCCAGGTGATCGCTGCCTGCGACCTCACCCCCGGCGTCACGACGCCCGGTGAGTTCCAGGACGGCGCCGGCAACGTCGTGTACCGGTTCACCGGTGACCGGATCACGACGCCGACGCTGGACACCCGGTGCGCCAACGGTGCGCCGAGCGACTTCACCGTCGCGGTGTCGAACCTGCCGACCGGGGACCTCGACGTCCTCGACGCGTCGTACGACTACTCGGTGGTCCGCAGGAACCGCTGACCCGAGCGGCCCCGAGAACGGCGGAGGCCCCCACCCGGTCCGGGTGGGGGCCTCCGTCCGTGTCGGGCGGTCCGGTGTCCGGTGGGGCCGTCGTCAGCCGGCCGGGGCCGGCTCGGGGACGGGCGTCTCCGCCGAGGTGCACTCCGGCGCCGGCGGCTCGGTGGACCCGGTCGCCGCGGGGTCGGTCGTCGCTGCGGCGGCGGTCGTCGCTGCAGGGTCTTCCGTGGCCGCGGGATCGGCCGGCGCCGCGGGGTCCTCGCACGCCGGCTCAGCCGGCGGCTCCTCGGCGGGCGGCTCCTCGGCGGGCGGCTGCTCCGCCGGGGGCTGCTCGGCGGGGGGCTGCTCGGCTGCTGGTTCCTCGGCGGGGGGCTGCTCGGCGGGCGGTTGCTCGGCGGGCGGCGGCTGCTCGGCGGGCGGCTGCTCGGCCGGGGGCTGATCGGCCGGGGGCTGATCGGCCGGGGGCTGCTCGGCGGGGGGCTGCTCGGCGGGCGGTTGCTCGGCGGGCGGCTGCTCCGCCGGGGGCTGCTCGGCGGGGGGCTGCTCGGCGGGCGGCGGCTGGTCGGCCGGGGGTTGCTCGGCGGGCGGCTGGTCGGCCTGTGCTGCGGGTGCGTCCGGTGTCGCGGGTGCGGGCGGCGTCTGGACGGGTGGTTCCTCGGCCGGCGGGCCGGGGATCGGCGACGGCGAGTCCGTCGGCGCCTGGGGGGCCGGAGCCGGGTCGGTGGGCACCCGGTCGGCGGGGGCCGGGGCGGCCGGGGCGTTCGCCGGCGGCTGCCGGTCATCCGTGGACGGCACGTCCGGGAAGGCGCGCAAGGGGAAGAGGTCCGCGAGGGAGGACACGGCGGAGGTGGAGTCGTCCGGCGCGGGCCGGGTGGCGGCCGCGGGGGTCCAGCCGCCCTCGAACCCGGGGGCGGTGACGCCGATGTCCGGCAGCACCAGTGGGCCGGCCTCGGTCGCGCTCCCGCCGGCGCGGGCGCCGCCGTGGGCAGCGTCCGCGCCGGCCGGCGGCGCGTCCGATCCCGAGGTGGCGACCGGCGGCCCGGACACCGCGGCCATCGTCGCCGCGATCGCGAGCGCGCACGCACTCGCCCCGAGACCCGGGATGAACCGGGCGGACCGGACTCCGCGTCGCTTCTTGTCCATGGGCTCTTCCCCCCTGAGCTGTCGGACGGCTCCCCATCGTGACCTGGGCGGTTCCGGGCGTCTACGGACGCGCCGCCGCTCCCAGCTGCTGTTCACCTACGAGCTGCACGTACGCCTCAGCAGGCACCTCCAGCACCCCGCCCACTGCTCTCCCGAGACGGTCGGTCCCGAGGAGGCGTTCGTCAGGCCCGCCCGTGGCCCGGGTCGGGTCCCGTCAGGTCGGCGTACTCGACGGCCTTGACGTAGATCGGCAGGAAGTCCTCGAAGAAGGCGTCCCAGTGGCGGTCGATGACGGCCAGCGGGACCTGGACCGACCTCCCGGACAGCTCGGCTCCCGCGAGACGGCTCAGGCGCGCCGCCAGGTCGTCGGCCACGTCGTCGAACCCGCGGCGGCGGAAGCGCCGGAGGTCCACCTCGACGTCTCCCAGGGTGGGCTGGAACCGGCAGACGTACACGCCGTCCCCGGTGCAGAGCTTCAGCCCCCTGTCCGTCGGCTCGGTCGTCCAGCCGTGGGCGTCGACCCATCGGACGAGCCGACCGGCGAAGGCCCGCACCTCGGGCGGGGCGGTGGTGAGAACGTCCTCGTAGGCCACCGCCGCAGTCTGCCGTCCGGAGTCGGCGGTCGGGCTGTCCGGCAGCAGCCGTTCCCCCGATGGAGTCCGCCCTCCGGCTCGCCTCGGGACGCGGGCTCGGTCATCCGGACCGGACGGGCTCCCGGTCCGCCGCCGGGAGATACGGTGCCGCGCTCCGCCGCCGCGACCCCCGGGGGACGGCTGCCGTACAGCACACCGGCCACCACCAGGACGCCGCAGGCCAGTTCGACCAGCGGCGACCGCTCGCCGAAGAACAGCCACGCCGAGCCCATCCCGACGACGGGCACCAGCATCGAGAACGGCGCCACGGTGCCCGAGGGGTGCCGGCTCATCAGGGCCGTCCAGATGCCGGAGCCGAGCAGCGTGGCGACCACGACGGTGAAGAGCAGGCCGGCCAGCGCGAGCAGCCCCGTCGTCGTCCCGAGCGTCGTCAGCGACGTGCCGATGCGGGCCGGGCCCTCGGTCGCCATCGACAGCGCGAGCATCGGCAGCGGCGGCACGGCGGTCATCCAGAGCATCAGCCGGAACGGCCGGGCCGGGCGCGCCTGGCGGTTGCACAGGTTGCCCAGCGCCCAGCCCAGGCCGCCGCCCAGCGTCAGCAGCACCGGCAGCAGCGTGGCGCCGCCGTCCAGCCCGGCCCGGTGGACGGCGATGCCGGCCAGGCCGACGACGGCGAGCCCCACCCCGGCCGCCTGCCGCCCGGTCAGCCGCTCGCCGAGCAGCAACCCGGCCAGCACGACCGTGAACGGCGCCGAGGACTGCAGCACCAGCGAGGCGAGGCCGGTCGGCATGCCGGTGTCCATCGCGACGTAGAGGAAGACGAACTGCAGGACGCCGAAGCCGGCGCCGTACCCGAGCACCCACCGCCACGGGACACCGGGCCGCGGCACGAGCAGCACCGTCGGGACGGCGACCAGCGCGAACCGCAGCGCCACGAGGAAGAACGGCGGGAACTGCTCGAGCGACAGGTGGATCGCCGGGAAGTTCAGTCCCCAGACGACGGCCACGAGGAGGGCGAGCAGGCGGTCGCGGGTCGGCACGACGTCGAGCGTGCGCCCCGTGACCTTGCAGCACCAGCGAGAGTTCCTCACACGACGATGTAGCGTCGCTGCATGGACGTCCGCGCGCTGGAGACCCTCCGCGCGGTGCGCACGCAGGGCGGCGTCACCGCCGCGGCCGCCGTCCTGCACCTGACGCCCTCGGCGGTGTCGCAGCAGCTGGCCGTCCTCTCGCGGGAGGCCGGGGTGCCGCTCACCGAGCGGGTCGGGCGCGGGCTGCGGCTGACCGCGGCGGGGGAGGCGCTGGCCGAGGCGGCGGTCGACGTCGCGGTCGCCGTCGAGCGGGCGCGGGCCGCCTGCGCCGCCTTCCTCGAGCGCCCCGAGGGCACGGTGCGGGTGTCGGCCTTCCAGAGCGGCGCCCAGCTGCTGCTGCCGCCGCTGCTCACCCGGGTGCGCGAGCTCGGCGGGATCACCGTCGAGTGCTCGGACGAGGACGTCGTGCTCGACGAGTTCCCCGCGCTCACCGACCGGGTCGACGTCGTCGTCGCCCACCGGCCCGACGGCGCGCAGTGGCCCGCCGCCGGACTGCGCGTCGTCCCGCTGCTGCGCGAGCCGCTCGACGTCGCCGTGCCCCGCGACCACCCGCTGGCCGGCCGGTCGCGGGTGCGCCCCGGGGACCTGGTGGACGAGGACTGGATCGCCGTCCGCGAGGGCTTCCCGGTCGCCACGGTGCTGGCCGCCGTCGCCGCAGGGTCGGGCACCGCGCCGCGGATCACCCACCGGATCAACGACTTCTCCGTCGTCGAGGCGCTGGTGGCCGCCGGGCACGGGATCTCGCTGCTGCCGCGGTTCACCCGCGGCGGCCACCCCGGCGTGCGGCTGCTGCCGCTGGTGGGGGTGCGGGCCGGGCGGCAGGTCGATGCGCTGCTGCGGCCGGACACCGCTGAGCGGCTGGTCGTGCGCCGGGTGCTCGACGCGCTCGTGCACGTCGCCGCGGAGGCCGCGGGCGGGTGAGGCCGGTCAGCGCCGGTTCCGGCGGGCGATCTCGGCGCTGAGCACCGTCGCGAACGCCGTCCAGGCCGCGTAGGGGAGCAGGGCCCGGCCCGCGGCACGGTCCACCCGGCCGGTGCGCCGGGTGAGGTCGGCCGTCGACGCCGCCAGCAGCGCCGCCTCTCCCGCCGCCAGCGGCGGCCGGTGCGCGCGGAAGAAGGCCCACGTCCAGCCCGCGTTCAGCACGAGGTTGCCGGCCAGGGCCCGGGCGTCCGCCGGGTCGCCCCGCTCCAGGAGGCGCCCGCCGGCGAACGCCAGCAGCACGTACAGCGCCGTCCACGCGATCCCGAACACCGGGCCGGGCGGCTGCCAGCAGGGCCTGTCGAGCCCGCGGTACCAGGACGAGCCGACGTCGGTCCCGGCCGAGCCGACCAGGGCGGTCAGCCCGACGGCGGCCGAGGAGGTCAGCAGGGGACGTCGCACGGGCTCAGCCTGCGCCGCGGTCGGCGGACCCGCCCGCCGAGTTCAGGGCTTCCAGCGGTGCAGGCCGGTCACCCGGCGGACGGCGGCGGCCGCCACCCGGTACGGCACCTTGTCCAGCACCGCGGCCAGCTTCGCGTCCGGCCCGACGGTCACCCGGAACCGCGGGCGGTCGGCGTCGAGCGCCCGGGCGACGGCGCGGGCCACCTCGCGGGGGTCGCGCGAGCGGGGGAGGTGCTCCTGCTCGACGAACCGCTCCACGGTCTGCAGCAGGCCGCGGTAGGGGCTGCCGGGCGGGGTGATGCGCGGCGTCGTCGCCCAGATCGCGGTGTCGTAGTTCCCCGGCTCGACCAGCACCACCCGGACGCCGAACGGCTCGACCTCGTAGGCCAGCGACTCCGCCCAGCCCTCGAGCGCCCACTTCGACGCGCAGTACAGCGACAGCCCGGGGTTGCCGTAGCGGGCGGAGTCGCTGGAGACGAGGACCAGCCGCCCCGCCCGCTGCCGCCGCATGACCGGCAGCACCAGCTGGGTGAGCCGGAGGGCGCCGAGCAGGTTGGTGTCGAGGACCCGGCGCCACTCGTCCTCGTCGGTGTCCTCGAACGCGCCCCCGCTCGCGGTGCCGGCGTTGTTCACCAGCGCGTCGAGCCGGCCGCCGGTGAGCCGCAGGGTCTCCTCCACCGCCCGCCGGGAGGACTCCGCGTCGGTCACGTCCAGCTGGACGACGTCGAGCGGCTCCAGCCCCGCCTCCCGGGTGCGGGCGTCGAGCGCGGCCCGCCGGCCGGGGTCGCGCATCGAGGCCACGACGTGCCGGCCGCGGCGGGCCAGCTCGACGGCGGTCTCGAGGCCGAGGCCGGAGGAGCACCCGGTGACCAGGACGGTGCGCTGCTCGTTGTCCACGGCGACCGCATCGGCAGTCCGGCCGGCCGACCGGACTGCCGCGGCTCAGACGCGGTGGGCCGCCGGGCTGCTCGTGTCCCGCGGTCGCGGCCCAGCTGGCCAGGAGCCTGAGGGCGTCCTCGGACGGGGTGCCGGGCTCGGCGGTGTAGACGGTCATCCGCAGGTCCGCGGAGTCCTCGGCCGGCAGGTCGAACGTGTGGTAGCCCAGGTCGAGCGTGCCGACGACGGGGTGGCGGAACTGCTTGGCGCCGTTGTGGTGGATGCGGACGTCGTGCGCCGCCCAGCGGACCCGGAACTCCTCGCTGACCGTGGACAGCTCCCCGACGAGCTCGCGCAGCTGCGCGTCGAACGGACGGCGGCCGGCCTCCCCGCGCAGCAGCGCGACGGTGGTGTTGGCGGCGAGCTCCCAGTCCGCGTAGTAGTCGCGGGCCTGCGGGGCGAGGAACTGGAACCGGGCGAAGTTCGCCGGCCGTCGCGGGTCGTCGAACAGCGGTGAGTGCAGCGCCCAGCCCAGGGCGTTGGTCGCGAGGACGTCGAGGCGGCCGTTGGCGACGAGGGCCGCCGAGCCCGTCATCGAGTCCAGCATCCACTGCACCCGCGGCGGGATGGCGGCCCGCATCCGGCGCTGCGGCGCGTGGGCCGGCCGGGCGGCGGCGCGCGCCAGGTTGAACAGGTGGGTCCGCTCGGCCTCGGTCAGCTGCAGCGCCCGGGCGACGGCCTCCAGCACGTCCTCCGACACCCCGGCGATGTGACCCTTCTCCAGCCGCGTGTACCAGTCGGTGCTCACCCCGGCGAGGACGGCGACCTCCTCGCGGCGCAGCCCGGGCACCCGCCGGCGCCCGCCGCCCGGCAGCAGGCCGGCCCGCTCCGGGCTGATCCGGCCGCGCCGGCTCACCAGGAAGTCGCGGATGTCGGCGCGGTTGTCCACGCCTGTCGACGGTACGGCGGCCCGCCGGGGCAGGGGGGTCGCGGCAGCACCCCCCACGAACCCGACCCCCCGCGCGTGCGCCGGAGGGGGTTCCGTGGAGGCCACACCGCGACCGAGGAGGAGCACCACCGTGCGAGGAGCCGTCCTGTACGCCCCCGGCGACGTCCGCGTCGAGGACCGTCCGGACCCGAGGATCGAGCAGCCCACCGACGCCGTCATCCGGCTCACCGCCGCCTGCGTGTGCGGCTCGGACCTGTGGCCCTACCGCGGCGCCGAGGCGGTGGACGGCCCGTCGCCGATGGGGCACGAGTACGTCGGCGTCGTCGAGGAGGTCGGCAGCGAGGTCCGCACCGTGCGGCCCGGGCAGTTCGTCGTCGGCTCCTTCTTCGCCTCCGACAACACCTGCGAGATCTGCCGGGCCGGCTACCAGACGCACTGCGTCGACCGGCAGCCCGGCGCCCCCACCGGCGCGCAGGCCCAGTACGCGCGGATCCCCCTGGCCGACGGCACGCTCGTCGCCACCCCGGACACCCCGTCCGACGACCTGGTCCCCGGCCTGCTCGCCGCCTCCGACGTGCTGGGTACCGGCTGGTTCGCCGCCGTCGCGGCGGAGGCCGGGCCGGGGAAGACGGTGGCCGTCGTCGGCGACGGCGCGGTCGGCCTGCTCGGTGTCCTGGCCGCCCGGCAGCTCGGGGCGGAGCGGGTCGTCGTCTTCAGCCGGCACGAGGACCGGCAGCGGCTGGCCCGCGAGTTCGGCGCCACCGACGTCCTCACCACCCGCGGCGACGAGGGCGTCGCCGAGCTCAGGGAGCTCACCGGCGGCCTGGGCGCGCACTCGGTGATCGAGGCGGTGGGCACCCAGGAGTCGATGATGCAGGCCGTCCGCGCCACCCGCGCCGGCGGCCACGTCGGGTACGTCGGCGTCTCGCACGACGTCTCGCTGCCCGGCCAGGAGCTGTTCTCCTCCGGCGTCCACCTGCACGGCGGCCCCGCCCCGGTGCGCCGCTTCCTGCCCGAGCTGATCGACCTGATCTGCACCCGGGCCATCGACCCCGGGAGGGTCTTCGACCTCGAGCTCCCGCTGGAGCAGGCCGCCGAGGGCTACCGCGCCATGGACGAGCGCCGCGCGATCAAGGCGCTGCTGCGCCCCTGAGAGCGAGACCCCGGGCAGACCACCCGCGGCGCGATCCCCGCCGCCCCCGCCGTCGGCCGACGGCGACCACCCACCCCGAACGGAGAGCACACCCGCATGCGCGTCAACGCCTACGCCGCCCCCGCCGCCGGCCGCCCGCTGGCCCCCACCACGATCGAGCGCCGCGACGTCGGCCCCCGAGACGTCCTCGTCGAGATCCGGTACGCCGGCATCTGCCACTCCGACATCCACACCGTCAACGGCGACTGGGGGCCGCAGCCGTTCCCCGTCGTCCCCGGCCACGAGATCGTCGGCGTCGTCGCCGAGGTCGGCGCCGACGTCACCCGGCACCGGGTCGGCGACCTCGTCGGTGTCGGCTGCATGGTGAACTCCTGCGGGGAGTGCGCCGCCTGCCGCAACGGCGACGAGCAGTACTGCCTGGCCGGCATGGTCGCCACCTACGCCGGCACCGATCGCGACGGCACCATCACCCAGGGCGGCTACTCCACCCACGTCGTCGTGGACGCCGGCTTCGTCCTGCGGGTGCCCGACGGCATCGACCCGGCGGCCGCCGCGCCGCTGCTGTGCGCCGGCATCACCACGTGGTCGCCGCTGCGCCGCTGGGGCGCCGGGCCGGGCCGGCGGGTCGCCGTCGTCGGGCTCGGCGGGCTGGGCCACGTGGCCGTCAAGCTCGCCGCCGCGCTCGGCGCCGAGGTCACGGTGCTGTCCCGGTCGCTGAAGAAGCAGGAGGACGGCCTCCGGCTCGGCGCCGAGGCATACCTCGCCACCGGCGACCCGGACACGTTCACGCAGCTGGCCGGCCGGTTCGACCTGGTCGTCAACACCGTCAGCGCGCCGATCGACGTCGACGCGTACCTGTCGCTGCTGGCCGTGGACGGCGCGCTGGTCAACGTCGGGGCGCCCGCCGAGCCGCTGAGCCTGCACGCCATGTCGCTGATCGGCGGCCGGCGCACCTACGCCGGCTCGATGATCGGCGGCATCGCCGAGACCCAGGAGATGCTCGACTTCTGCGGCGAGCACGGGATCGGCGCCGAGGTCGAGGTCATCCCCGCCGACCGGGTGAACGACGCCTACGAGCGGGTGCTCGCCTCCGACGTGCGTTACCGGTTCGTCATCGACACCGCCACCCTCCGCTGACCGCCGGCGCGGGCCCCGCCTCCGGGGCCCGCGCCGCCGTCAGCGACTCGTGAGGACGACGAGCCGCTGGGTCGCCCGGGTCATCGCGACGTACCGGTCGACCGCCCCCTCGACGCCCTCGCCGAACCGGTCGGGGTCGACGAGGACGACCAGGTCGAACTCCAGCCCCTTCGCCAGCACCGGCGTCAGCGACCGGACGCGGGGCGTCGCCGGGAACGCCGGGGCGCCGATGACGCAGGCGGTGCCCTCGGCGTGCTCGGCCAGCCAGCCGTCCACGACCGCCCGCAGGTCCGCGGTGGACCCGTGCGCGACGGGGACGCCGGTGCTGCGGATCGACGTCGGCACGTTGGCGTCGGGGATCGCGGCCCGGATGACCGGCGCGGCCTCGGCCATGACCTCCTCGGGCGTGCGGTAGTTGATCGTCAGCGAGGACACGCGCACGTCGGCGAGGCCGATCCGCCCGAGCCGCTCCTCCCACGACTCGGTGAACCCGTGCCGGGCCTGCGCGCGGTCCCCGACGACGGTGAGGCTGCGGGACGGGCAGCGGCGCAGCAGCACCTGCCACTCCGCGTCGGTCAGCTCCTGTGCCTCGTCGACGACGACGTGCGCGAACGGGCCGGCGAGCACGTCCGGGTCGGCCTGGGGGAGCGCGGCCTCGTCGACCAGGGCGTCGCGGAGGTCCTGGTGGCGCAGGCTGGTCATCAGCAGCAGCTCGGAGTCGTCGGCCGCGACGAGCTCGTCGATGACGCCGGCCATCCGCTCGCGCTCGGCGGCGACGACGGCGTCGTGCCGGCGCCGCCGCCGCTCCACCTCCGGGTCGCCGATCCGCAGGCGCGCCGCGTCGAGCAGCGGCAGGTCCGACACGGTCCACGCCCGGGGGTCCGCGCGCTGCAGCGCCCGGACGTCGTCGGCGCCGAGCCAGGGGGCGCACCGGCGCAGGTAGGCCGGCACCGACCACAGGTCCCCGACGACGTCGGCGGCCTCCAGCAGCGGCCACGCGCGGTCGAACGCCGCGCGCAGGTCGCCGTCGCGCCGCACCGCCCGCCGCACCTCTTCCGGCTCGGCGTCCTCGTCGTCGTGCGCGTCGACCACGATGGAGACCAGCGCCTCCCACGCCTGCCCGCGCGCCTCGTTGTGCGGGGTGCCGGGGTCGGGCGCCTCGAACGCCTCGGCCCAGTCGTCGGGGCCCAGCCGCACGTCCGCCCACGGGGTCGTGACCGTCACGCCGCGGCGGGGCGGCTCCTCGTGGAAGCGCACCGCCGCCTCGACCACCTCGGCCATCCGCACGGACGCCTTCAGCGCGGCGACGTGCGGGTCGTCCTCGACCCCGGCCGTCGCGCCCTCGGGCACCAGGTCCCGCAGCGTGCAGGTCCGCACGCCCTCCTCGCCCAGGCGGGGCAGCACGTCGGACACGTAGGCCAGGTAGGGCTCGTGCGGGCCGACGAACAGCACCCCGCCCCGGTGGTGCCCGAGGCGCGGGTCGGAGTAGAGGAGGTACGCGGTGCGGTGCAGGGCGACGACGGTCTTGCCCGTCCCCGGGCCGCCGTCGACGACGAGCGCGCCGCGGGAGCCCGCGCGGATGATCGCGTCCTGGTCGGCCTGGATGGTGCCGAGCACGTCCCGCATCCGGTCCGACCGGTCGCTGCCGAGGCTGGCGATGAACGCGGACTGCTCGTCGAGCGCGGCGTGCCCCCGGAGCCCGTCGGGGGTGAACACCTCGTCCCAGTAGTCGGTGATCCGGCCGCGGGTCCAGCGGTACCGGCGGCGGCTGGCCAGCCCCATCGGGTCGGCGTGGGTGGCGCCGAAGAACGGCTCGGCGGCCGGCGAGCGCCAGTCGACCAGCAGTCGGCGGCCCGCGCCGTCGGTGAGGCCGAGCCGCCCGACGTAGACCGGCTCGCCGCCGTCCGCGGGCACCATCCGCCCGAGGCACAGGTCCAGGCCGAAGCGGCGGAGGGTCCGCAGCCGCGCGGTGAGCCGGTGCACCTCCAGGTCCCGGTCCAGTGCCGCCTGGCCGTGCCCGCCGGGGGACCGGCGCTCGGCGTCGAGGCGGTCGGTCAGCTCGGCGACGGTCTGCTCGAGGCTCGCCGCGACGGCGGTGAGGTGCGCGACGTCGTCGGCGACCAGCGCGGGGTCGGCCTTGGGCGCGAGGTCGTCGGGGAGGGCGAACACGGCGGTGCTGAGGGGGCTCACGGCGGGCGAGTGTGGGCCCCGCCCCGGGTCTTGCCGCAAGCCCCGGGGGGCGCTATACGTTGAGGTGGGAGGAGCGGGAGCCCCCGTCTCAGGTGCCCTCGCGCGGTGTCATCCCCATCCGGGCCAGCACGATCGTCTCCGCGATCTGCACGAGGCCGTAGAGCACCAGCGACACCGCGGTCACGACCACGACCGCCGACCAGACCAGCGAGAACTGCACCTGCGCGTACGCGGTCTGGATCGCCGAGCCGATGCCGTCGCCGGTGGCCAGCCACTCGACCAGCAGCGCCCCGGTGAGCGCGCCGGGCACGGAGACGCGGACGGCGGCGAAGAACGCCGGCAGCGACGCGGGCAGCGCCACCTTCCGCAGCGCGGTCAGCGGGCCGCCGCCGTAGACGTGCACGACGTCGAGCACCTGCGGGGACGCCGACCGCAGCCCGAACGCGATCGTCACCAGCGCGGGGAACAGCACGACGATCCCGGCGACCACCGCGACGGTGGCGACGTCGCGGCCGAACACCAGGATGATCAGCGGCGTCATCGCGACCAGCGGCACCGAGCGGAGCAGCATCGCGATCGGCATGAGCGCGTGCTCCACGCCCCGCGACAGCCGGAACGCCGTCGCGCCGAGCAGCGCCACCACCAGGCCGGTGACGAAGCCGACCAGGGCGTGCCCCAGGCTCGTGCCCAGCCGGTCGAGCAGCAGCGCCCGGTGCTCGCCGGCGTCGTCGTCGGTGACCAGGTACGTCCACACGTCCAGCGGGCCCTTGGCGACGTAGGACGAGATGCCGAACAGCTCGATCACGCCGACCCACAGCACCCCGACGACGACCAGCGTCCCCACGAAGGCGAGCACCGAGCGCCCCAGCGCGCGCAGCACCGCCCGGGCGGCCTGCCGCCGGACCTCCCGGTACCGGGCCGCGGCGGCGGACGGCGCGGTCGCCGACCGCGGCGGGTCGAGCGTCTGCGCCATCAGGCCTGCCGTCCTCTCGACCACGGGGTCACGAACCGGGCGACGAGCCCGAGCAGGCCGAAGCCGACGATCGCCACCGCGCCGGAGGCCAGCGCGATGCCCCACACCCGCGCCGCGTTCAGGCCCTGCTGCGCGGCGGTCATCGCCGGCCCGATGCCGACGTCGACCTTCCCGAAGTACTCGCCGAGGACCGCGCCGAGGAAGCAGGCCGGCACCGCGATCTGCAGCGCGGTGAGGACGCCCGGCAGCGCGGCGACCAGCCGGACCTTGCGCAGCTGGGTGAGCGCCCCGCCGCCGTACACCGCGACCACGTCGAGCGCGGCCCGGTCGGCGGCGCGCAGGCCCAGCAGCGTGCCGACGACGGTGGTGAAGAAGCAGCTCAGCGCCGCGAGGAACACCGCCGTCCCGGACGCCTCGCCGACGTCCGGGGCGCCGGCGATGATCAGCACCAGCGGGCCGATGGCGACGATCGGCACGCAGTAGGTGACGGTGGCCAGCTGCACGACGACGCCCTCGGTCCGCGGCACCACCAGGACGACGGCGGCCAGCAGCAGCGCCAGCCCGTTGCCCCACAGGAAGCCCTGTGCCCCCTCCTCCAGCGTCACCCCGAGGTTGCGGCCGTAGAACGACCAGCCGTCGGCGGCCCACTGGGCCACCACCTCGGGCGGCGTGGGGATCGCGTCGACCGAGCCCGCGCCGACGTCGGACAGCACCGTGACGGCGGCCAGCCACCACAGCGCGACGACCAGCGCCGACCCGAGCGCGCCGACCGCCCAGGACGGCAGCCGGACGGTGCTCACCCGCCGTCCCCGTCCGTCCCCGCGCCGGTGCCGAACAGCAGCTCCGACGCCCGGTCGACGTAGGCGTGGAACTCCGGCGTCCGCTGCATCTCCGGCGTCCGCGGGCGGGGGAGGTCGACGTCGATGACCTCCCGCACGCGGCCGGGCCGCGGGCTCATGACCGCCACCTGGTCGGAGAGGAACACCGCCTCGGTGATGCCGTGGGTGACCATCAGCGTGGTCGCCGGCTTCTCGGTCCAGATCCGCAGCAGCTCGAGGTTGAGCCGCTGGCGGGTCATGTCGTCCAGGGCGCCGAACGGCTCGTCGAGCAGCAGCACCGACGGCCTGAGGACCAGCGCCCGCGCGATCGACACGCGCTGGCGCATGCCGCCGGACAGCTGGGCGGGCCTCGCCTTCTCGAAGCCCTCGAGCCCGACGAGCGCGACGAGCTCGCGCACGTACGCGTCGTCGACCCGCACCCCGGCCACCTCGAAGGGCAGCCGGATGTTGGACAGCACGCTGCGCCAGGGCAGCAGCGCGGCGTCCTGGAAGGCGATGCCGAGCTCGTGCCCGCGGCGCAGCTCCTGCGGGCTCCGCCCGTCGACCCGGATCGAGCCGCCGGTCGGCTGCTCCAGGCCGGCCAGCACCCGCAGGATCGTGGACTTGCCGCAGCCCGACGGCCCGAGCAGGGACAGGAAGCTGCCGCGGTCGGTGTGCAGGTCCACCGCGGACAGGGCCTCGACCCGGCGTCGGCCCATCGCGAAGGTCTTGGACAGGCCGGTGATCTGCACGCCGGTGCCCAGGGCGGCGCCCCGGGCACCGGACGTGGTGGTCGTCTCGGTCACCGGCTCATCAGGGCTGGTAGTCCTTGAGCTCCGGGTTCTCCTCGTAGACCTCCTCGAGGAGCGACAGGTCGAACAGCTCGTCGGCCTCGATCTCGACGCCGGCGCCGGCCAGCGACTCGACGGTCTCCTGCTGCAGCTCGTCGGTGATCGTGAACAGGCCGTTGGCCTCGGTGTCCTCGGTGGTGATGAGCTCGTCGTTGGCGGTGTGCGCCGACTGCACCTCGTTCTCGCGGACCAGGCCGAGGTCGGCGCCGTAGCTCTCCAGGCAGACGTCGACGGCGGCCTCGGGGTCGGCCAGGACGTCGGTCCAGCCCCGGATCTCGGCGACGAGGAACGCCTTGAGCCTCTCGCGGTCCTCGGCGAGCGCCTGCTCCGTGACGGTGAACGTCTCGGCGACGAAGGGCAGCCCGTTGTCGGCGAAGGGCAGGTTGGTGACGGCCAGGCCCTGGCTCGCCACGGTGATCGACTCGTTGGTCAGGTAGGCGACGAAGCCGTCGACCTCGCCGTTGACCAGGACCGAGGGGTCGTACTGCACCGGGACGACGGTGACCTGGCCCGGGTCGATGCCGTTGGCGGCCAGCAGCGCCTGGAAGAGGCTGGCGTTGGAGTCCTGGACGCCGATCCGCTTGCCGATCATGTCCTGCGGCGTCGCGATGTCCCCGCCGTCGGCCAGCGACAGGATCGTGAACGGGTTCTTCTGGTACGTCGTCCCGATGATCCGGACCGGGGCGTCCTCGTTGGCGACGGCGGTGCCGACCGAGACGGCGTCGCTGAGCGCGACGTCGACCGAGCCCTGCACCAGCTCGGCGACGCCGGTGGAGGGGCCGGCGACGAGGTCGACCGAGGAGAAGCCGGCGTCGTCGTAGTAGCCGTCGGTGTCGGCCACGTACTCACCGAGGAACTCGGCGTTCTTGATCCAGGACAGCTGGACGGACAGCTCGCCGAAGCCGTCCTCGCCGGAGCCCTCCGGTCCGCCGGGGTCGTCGGACCCGCCGCAGGCGCCCAGGGCGAGGGCCAGGCCCACGGCGGACGTCGCCGCGGCGGCCCGCCGGAGGGGGGAGCGGGTGGGGGACGGGAAGGTCATCGGGGTCCTCGCTCGGGTCGGCTGCGCGGTCAGCGGCGCCCGACCCTCGCCGACGTTCGTTTCCGCCCGAGGCGCGTCGTGTCACCGCCGGGTTACCGCCGGTCCCACGCCCCGTGAGGAACCCCACGCCGCTCCGTCAGCCGACGGACTCCGTCATCCGGTCCAGCACCTCCAGCCACGCCCGGCGGACGTGCACGGGCTGGTCGGCGACCAGGGAGCCCAGGTGCGCGGGGGTGAGCCGGCCGGGGTCGACGACGGTGTCGAAGGCGAGGCGGAAGACGAGGTCGCTGATCTGGTCGCTCGCGAGGCCCGCGTCGGTCAACGGCTGCAGGACCCACCGCGGGTCCGCCGGCATCGTGCTCACGGACGGTCTTCGTGCGCGGGCCGCGTCCCGGATGCACCCGCTGACGAGTTCCCGTCCCGCGGTCGGTGGAGCAGGACGGCGCGCTGGAGCAGACCGTCCCCATGGGGGCGACGACGTACCGGCTGATGTCCGGCTCCGCCGGCGAGATCCCCGACGACCCCGGTCCCGCCGGCCTGACGGCGATCCCGGAGGTGGTGTTCTCGTCCACGCTGCGGGCGCCGCTGTCGTGGGCGAACACCGGGCTGGTCGACGGCGACGCCGTCGCCGCCGTGCGGGAGGTGGAGCAGCGCGACGGCCGCGGCCCGGCACCGCATCCCGGCGACACGCTCGGGCCCGGCGGCTCGACGCCCACGCGGGCCGAGGGACCGAGGGACACGGACGGCCTGGACATACATACCCCCCAGGGGTATCGTCCAGCGCGACGTACCCGAGGGCCGAGGAGGGGCGATGACCACGGACCTGCAGACGGTGGTGCTCGAGGTCGCCGGCGTGCAGTGGGCGTCGGAGAAGGCGACCGTGGAGGGCGTACTGGGCCGGCGCCCCGGCGTGGTGGGCGTCGAGGCCAACCCCGTGGCCCAGACCGCGACGGTGACGTACGACCCCGCACGGACCTCGGTGGCCGACCTCGCCGGGTGGGTCCGTGACTGCGGCTACCACTGCGCCGGGCAGTCGGTGCCCCGCCACGTGTGCGACCCCGCCGCGGAGCCGCGCGCGCACGACGGCCAGGCAGCCCACGCCGGGCACGAGATGGGCTCCGGCGGACACGGCGGGATGACGCCCCAGGACGCGATGGGCCACGGCGGCCACCACGCCGGCATGTCGATGGACGACATGGCCCGGGACATGCGCAACCGGTTCCTGGTGGCCGCGGTCCTGTCGGTGCCGATCCTGCTGTGGTCGCCGATCGGCCGGGAGGTCCTCGGCTTCACCGCGCCCGCGCCGTTCGGCCTGCGCGACGACGTCTTCTCGCTGGTCCTGTCGCTGCCGGTGGTCCTCTGGTCGGCCTGGGTCTTCTTCGACGGCGCCTGGCGGGCGCTGCGCGCCCGGACGCTGGACATGATGGTGCTGGTCGCCGTCGCGGTGGGCGCGGGCTGGCTGTACAGCCTGGTCATCACGCTGACGGGCGGCGGGGAGGTCTTCTACGAGGCCGCCACCGTGCTCACCGCGTTCGTGCTGCTCGGGCACTGGTTCGAGATGCGCGCCCGCGGCGGGGCCAACGACGCGATCCGCGCCCTGCTGGAACTCGCGCCGCCGCGCGCGGTCGTGCTGCGTGACGGGCAGCCGGTGGAGGTGCCCACCGCCGAGGTCGTCGTCGGCGACCTGCTGCTGGTCCGTCCCGGCGCCAAGGTCCCCGTCGACGGGAGGGTCGAGGACGGCGACTCGGAGGTCGACGAGTCGATGGTCACCGGCGAGAGCCTGCCGGTGCCCAAGTCACCCGGCGACGAGGTCGTCGGCGCCTCGGTCAACACCACCGGCACGCTGCGGGCGCGGGCGACGAGGGTCGGTTCCGACACCGCGCTGGCGCAGATCGTGCAGATGGTGCAGGAGGCGCAGAACTCGAAGGCGCCCGGCCAGCGGCTGGCCGACCGGGCCGCGTTCTGGCTCGTCCTCGTCGCGCTGGTCGGCGGTGGCCTCACCCTGGCCGTGTGGCTGCTGGCCGGGGCCTCGTTCGCCACGGCGATGCTGTTCGCGATCACCGTCGTCGTGATCACCTGCCCGGACGCGCTCGGCCTGGCCACCCCGACGGCGATCATGGTCGGCACCGGCCTGGGCGCCCGGCGCGGCGTGCTGTTCAAGAACGCCACCGCGCTGGAGACCGCCGCCCGGATCGACACCGTGGTGATGGACAAGACCGGCACCCTCACGAAGGGGGAGCCGGAGGTCACCGACGTCGTCGTCGACGGGATGGAGCCCGACGACGTCCTGGCGCTGGCCGCCGCCGTCGAGCGGGAGTCCGAGCACCCGCTGGCCACCGCCGTGGCCCGGCACGCCGACAGCCTCGGCGTGCCGGCCCTGACCGCCACCGGCTTCCGCAACGTCCCCGGCCACGGGGCGTCCGCGGAGGTCGCCGGACGCCGGGTGCTGGTCGGCAACGTCAGGCTGATGGCCGACGAGGGCGTCGACCTCGGGACGCTCGGCGAGCGCCGGGACGAGTTGGCCGGCAGCGGGCGCACCGCCGTCCTGGTCGCCGTCGACGGCCGCGCCGCGGGTGTGATCGCCCTGGCCGACGCCCCGCGGGACACCTCGGCCGCCGCGGTGGCCGCGCTGCACGACACCGGGGTCGAGGTCGTGGTGCTCAGCGGCGACAACGAGGCCACCGCCCGGCGCATCGCCGGCCGGCTCGGCATCGACACCGTCGTCGCCGACGTCCTGCCCGGCGACAAGGCCGCGAAGATCACCGAGCTGCAGCGGGCCGGCAAGCGGGTCGCGATGGTCGGCGACGGGGTCAACGACGCCCCGGCGCTGGCGCAGGCCGACCTCGGCATCGCCATCGGCGCCGGCACCGACGTCGCCATCGAGACCGCCGACGTCGTGCTCATGCGCTCCGACCCGCTCGACGTCCCGACCGCGCTGACCATCGGCCGCGGCACCCTGCGGAAGATGCGGCAGAACCTGGGCTGGGCCGTCGGCTACAACGCCGTCGCGCTGCCGATCGCCGCCGGCGTGTTCGAGCCGGCCTTCGGCCTGGTGCTGCGGCCGGAGATCGCCGCGCTGTCGATGTCGGGCTCGTCGTTCCTCGTCGCGGTCAACGCGCTGCTGCTCAAGCGCCTGCGGCTGCCCGCCGGCCCGGCCGAGCCCGCGGCGACGGCTCCCGCGCCCGAGCCGGAGCCGGTGTCCCGCTGAGGCGACACGGAGTCCTCCCGGCGGACCCGCCGGGGAGGACTCCGTGTCGCCCACCACCAGGGGGCCGTGGAGACGGCCGAGCCCGAGATCGCCGACGGGCAGGACTCCGACGCGACCGCCTGGCGGCGTCGATCCGCGGCGGCCGGACCGCCCGGATCGCCGAGAGGCAGCAGTCGCCGGCCGAGCTCGACGGCCGGCCCGCGCCGCGGCGGGGCGGGCCGTCCACCCGCCCCGCCGCGGCGGTCCTCGCCTGCGGCGCGCCTCAGGAGTCCCGGCCGTCGGGCACGGCTCTCGCCCTGCCCGCGCCGGGTCCCCCGGGAGGCGTGCGCCCGGTCGGTTCAGCCGCCGAGCCGGGACCTGAGCAGCTGCTTGCCCCGCTCAGCGCCCTTGCGGCTGTCCGCCTGCGCCTTGCGGAAGAGCTCGGCGAGTTCGCCGTCGCCGTCGCGGTCGGCGTCCTGGATGTAGGTCTCCAGCCGCAGCGCGTTGCTCAGGCACTGCTCGGTGAACCAGATGAGGTTGTAGTCCTTGTCCTGAGTGCCGGTGACCTGCCCGGCCTCCTGGCCGCTGGTGGTGGTCATGTCCGCTCCCTCCACTCGGGTGAGGGGTCCGGTCTACTCGTCGGCCACCGTCGCGTCCACGGGGTGCGTCCTCGGTGTTCCCCGTCCGCGCGGGCACCGGCCGGGCGGCGGCGGGAGCGGTCGTGGACGCGCGGACGTCCGGCCCGACAGACTGACCCGGCGAGCGCCGACGAGGGGAGCAGTCGATGGCCGGCCGTTACGAGTACAAGGTCGAGGAGCTCCGCGAGGGCATGATCGGCGGCAAGATGTCCGGCGACAAGCTCGAGAGGGTGCTCAACGAGCACGCCCGCGAGGGCTGGCAGCTCAAGGCGATCACCTCCGTCGACGTGAAGGGCCGCATCGGGCCCGGCAGCGTCGAGGGCATCCTGGTGACCTTCGAGCGCCCCGTCGGCTGATCACCCCGACGACGCGCTGACCTGCGGGTCCGTACGTGGGGCGGGTGGGGCTCGAACCCACGACCCAGGGATTATGAGTCCCATGCTCTGACCGGCTGAGCTACCGCCCCTGAACTGCATCTTCCCTGCTCAGCGCCCTATTCGCCCGGCAGGCAAGGGACAGTGGGACGCGTTTTGCCACGAGAAGCGTGTGGCATAGGTGTGTCATTCACCCGCTCGCGGAGTGCCGCGGTGGGGTCGTGCCACGCCGTGCCACCGCTGATTGTGGCAAACGCGGGGCGGACACGGTGGGTGGTGAGCTGGAGCAGCGGCCGGCGCTGGCGCGGTGGCGGTACGCGGTGTACGGGCCGGTCTGCCTCGTCGCGTGGCGGCGCAGACGTCCCGTCACGGACCCGCTAGGCCATCTGCAGCGGCGTCCACACCGGCATGGCTTCCGCGGTGCCGTGCATGGCGCGGGAGTCGACTCCGGCGGCTACAGCAGCGTGGCGTCCTCTGAAGCGCCGGGTGCATCAGCCGCGACCGTCTTGACCCACACGCCGAGTGACTGGGCGGCCAGGGGCAGCCCGCCGACAATCCGCTGGTGTCGTGACCGGTCACCGCGCCGGCGCAGCGCGCCGCGGTCAGGTGGCGGGGGAGACGCGGTGGAGACCGTCGCGATGCGTGCGGCGGCCGAGAGCGAGGACGGCGAGGGCGACGACGGAGACCACCGGCACCCACCGCAGCGCAGCGGCCAGGCCGAGTCGGTCGGCCAGCGCGCCGGTGATCACCGGGCCGGCAGCCAGGCCAATCAGGTTGTTCGCCATCGCGAGCACGCCCAGCGCGCTGGCCCGGACCGACGCGGGAGTCAGCTCCGCCACAAGGGCACCGGCCGGACCGGAGGTGCCGGCGGCGAAGAAGGCCCCGGCGCCGATCAGGGCCAGCTGCACCGGCTCGACGGGCAGGGAGAAGCCGACGCCGAGGAGGACCAGTGAGGCTGCGACGAAGCTGACCGCGGTCGTCCAGCGGCGCGCCGGTCGGGTGCGGGCGAGCCGGTCGCTCAGCAGCCCGCAACCGATCATGCCGACGCCCATCAGCAGCAGCAGGGCTGCGGCGAGCGCGGCGGCGGTACCGGCCTGTAGCGCGTAGGCGCGGTGGAGGTAGCTGGGCAGCCATGCGATGAGGGAGCCGGCGACGAACAGCTGCAGCCCGTTGCCGAGGTAGGCGCACAGCACCGCCGGCGGGGACAGCACCGCGGACAGCCGCGCCGGCGTCCGCGCGCCCGGCGGACCGTAGGCCGCGTCGGGCTGGGCGTGGCGGGTGAGCCGGTCGTCGGTGACCAGCTGCCGGAACGCCACCAGCAGCACCAGGCCGAGCACGGCCATCGCCGCGACGGCCGGGCGCCAGCCGAACCGGTCGGCAAGCGCCCCGCCGCAGAAGATCCCGAGCACGGCGCCGAACGAGCCGCCGGCGGTGAACGCCCCGGACAGCGTGGCCCGTCGGTGTGCGGGGAAGACCGCCAGCACGATGGCCAGGCCGACGCTGCCGTAAGCGGCCTCGCCCACGCCGACGAGCACGCGGGCGCCGAGCAGCTGCCCGTAGCCGGCGGCCATCGCGGAGCCCAGCGTGGCCAGGCTCCACAGCCCGGCCATCAGCAGGACGGCGCGGCGGCGGCCGTACCGGTCGGCCAGAAGCGACAGCGGCACGGTCAGCACCGCGACGGTGAGCGCGACGACGCTGCTCAGCGCCCCGAGCTCGGTGTCGCTCAGCGCCCACTCGGCCTTGAGCGCCGGGAACACCGCCACGAGGACCTGCCGGCACATGAAGTCCGACAGCAGCAGCGCGAACGCCAGCGCGAAGACGACCCCGGGGAACCCCGACCGGGCCGCCCCAGGGACCGGCGGGTCGGGGACGGCGTCAGCCACGGTCGCCGACCCCGTCCTCCAGCGGCGGGCCCGGCGCCGGGCGGCACTGCGCGCGCCGGCGCCACTCGGTCGCGGTGGCGCCGAACTGCCCGCGGAACCAGACCGAGAACGCGCTGGGAGCGGCGAATCCCAGCAGGTGTGCGATCCGGGTCAGCGAGTAGGCGTCGTTGGCCAGGTACCGCTCGGCCCACCGGATGCGGGTGGCGTGCACGATCGTCGAGAAGGTCTCACCCTCCTCGGCCAGGTGCCGCCGCAGCGTGCGCGGCGGGATGTTGAGCGAGCGGCTGACGTGCACCAGCGAGCAGCGGCCGGTCGGCAACAGCACCTCGACCATCGAACGGACCTGCTCGGTGGGACTGGTCGGCCGCGGGGCGGGCACGGTCTCCAGTAGCCGGCGGGCGTACGCCCGCATCCCCGGATCGGCGGTCACCGTCGGCAGCCCCAGGTCACGCGCCGGGAAGGCCACCCCGGTGAACGGCTCGTCGAACCGCAATCCCGGGCCGAACACCTGGTGGAACAGCGTGGGATCGGCCGGTGGGCCGTGGGCGAAGACCACCGACAGCGGCTGCCAGTCCGCCCGCACCAGGCTGCGGACGACGCCGACCAGGACGGCCGTGGTGCCGTCGAGGAACTGGCGGACGGGGACCGGCGCGCCGAAGTTCAACCACACCTGCACCGTCGCCAGCCCGTCGGCCTCGAGCAGCCGCAGGTCCAGCACGCCGTTGTAGGCGTGCTCGTAGCGGATGAGCAGGTCCAACGCGCTGCGCAGGTCCGGCTCCTCGCGCAGCACCACGCTGAGCGGGCCCAGGGCCGACAGCCGCCGGTAGCCCGCCATCCGCACGCCGAGGTCCTCGCAGCCGGATGCTGTCGCCGAGCGCTCCAGCAGCCGGGCCACCGGCGCCGCAGGGACCCACCGGTCCTGTTCGGCCAGCGCGCCGAGGTCCAGCCCCTCTGCGGCCATCAACCGCGCCGGGTCCAGGCCGACGGAGCGGGCTACCTCCGGGTAGCCGGTCAGCGCCGCGTAGCGGACGAGGCGCTCCATGCCGGCTCCCTCCGCTGGTGGCCCGCATCCGCAAGTAAAGCGGCCTCATCGGGAAAGCGGGCCTACCTGCGACTTCCTACCGTGGCGACACCCGGAGCTGCGCCGCCTGAACAGGTCGCCGGTCCCCGGGGTGCTGCAGAGGATCCGTCGCACCGGACCGGGAGCGGCCGGCCCCGGCGCGACCGTGGGGAACGGAGCGCAGCCATGCACGACCCGCCCGCGGCCGCACCCGACGTCGCCCGTTCCGACGGACGGCCGATCCTTTCCGCCCGCGAACTCGACGCGCTGCACCTGCTCGCCCAGGGCCGATCGACCGCCCAGATCGCCGCAGCCATGTCGATCTCCGTGAATACCGCCCGCACTCGCATCCACCGCCTCCGCGCCAAGCTGGACGTCACTGACCGGCAGCAGGTGGTGCCGCGAGCCCGAGACCTCGGGCTGCTCTGACCGAGCCCACCCGAGGACCGTGACACCGGCCATCGACGGAGGGTGCCCGGACTCGCGGCCCTCCGCGGCTACGCCTACGTCGCTGGCCGTACCGCCGACGGTGTCGCCGGCGATCTGGTCGAGCCCGCCTGCCGACCGATCAGTTGCGTGAGGACGCCGACAGCGACCGCTGACCGCACCGGGTTGAGCTACGGCACCGGCCGGACAACACGGCGGGTGACCATCCGGCCGCCACGGTTCGGGCGATACGTCCCCCGCTGCGCCCAGCGCCGGTCAGCGGGAGAACTGGGCGTCGAGACCGGTCTGCTGCAGCACGCGGTCGACACAGCGCGCCGAGCGGCGCAGCAGCACCGGGCGCCCGCCGCCGGCGGCTTGGGCCCAGCGGAGCATCAGGGCCAGGCCGGCGGAGCTGATGAAGGTGACCGCGCCGGCGTCGATGGCCGCCACCGGCGTCGGCTGGTGGTCGGGGTCGGCGGTGAAGCGGCCGACGACGGCGGCGTCGACCTCACCGGTCAGGTGCAGCACGAGCCCGTCGGGTTCGCGCTGCAGCGTCACCGCGCCGGGCAGGTGCAGCGGATGGGACGCGGGCTGGGCAGTCACCGGGCCGGTGTGCCCGGTGTGCGGCGGTTTCCGGCCGCGGGTGGCGGCGCGGTCGAGTCAGCCGGCGGCGGTGTCCACCGGGTCGGCAGGGGTCACGTGAGCCCAGACGTGCTTGCGGCCGTCGCGGGCGATCCAGCCGTGAGAGGTGCTCAGACGCGCGACCGGGTGCAGCCCGAGGCCGCCGTCGGCGGCGTCCCGGCCCACGGCCGGCACCGGTGGCCGGTCGCCGGCGGCGTCGCTGACCTCGACGGGACGGGCCCCGTGCACGTGTCGAGCCCCGTGGTGCGCGGAGCCGGGCTACAGCAGTCCCCGCGCCCGGCGCGGCGACCGCGTCGTCCCGGCCGGTTGCCGCGAGCTTGCGGATGAGCGTGCGTACGTGGCCGCGGACGGTGTTGGTCGACAGCACGAGACCGGCCGCGATCTGCCTGGTCGACTGCGCGTCGCCCAGCCGTTGGAGCACCGGGAACTCGCGGGGACTCAACCGCGGCGGCGCCGCATCTGCCGTCGACTCGACCATCGGGCTCTCCTCGCCCACCGTCGCGGCCACCGGCGGTGCCCAGCGCCCGCGAGCCTGGACCGGCCCGAGACCGGCCCAGGGAGAACCATGCTCGCCCGCCGAGTTGCGCGCCACGGGTTCCGGCGCGCCAGGGTGCCGCAGCGCCGGCCGCACCCGGCCCAGGACCACCGCGCCCGGCCGTGCCTGCGCCGGTCCCTGGATTCGGTCCCCAGGTCGTCGCCGACCGGTTCCATTCGGGCCTGTTGTGGGTACGAACAAGGGCCCTGCCCGGTGCTCGGCAGAGAGCGTCCGTTCGCGGGGTTCGGGGTACGTCACCGGGCAGGGCTTGGCCTCCTGGTGTGCCGAGAAGCCGCCTCGTGGTGAGTTCGTTGGCCGCAGTCAGATGGCAGCTTCTTGGCCGTTATCTGCCGTCCCTTCGTTCGCGGTCCGCCGTGGCCGCCGCTTGGTCCCGGCTGTCCTGCTCGCGGTCGGCGCGGGCGGCCTCGCGATCCTGTTGCGCCGCGAGCCGGTCCTGCTCGGCCGCGCGGCGGTCGGCCGTGTCGGCCGCTCGGTCGCCCGCGGCCCGTGCCCGGTCGTCCTCGATCCATCCGCGGTAGCTCGCCTCGACCTCGATGTCGATGGCCTCCTGCTCCTCGCCCTCTCCAGGAGGCCTACCGCCGGCCGGCGCGGCCGGCTGGCCCGTCCACCGCCTGTGTTCGGCACGACGCTCGTCAGCGGCCGCCTCCCGGCACTCGGCGGCCACGGCCCGCTCCGCGGCCTGCCGGTCCCGCTCGGCGGCCACCTCGTCGCGCAGTTGGGCCGCCGTCTCGCGGCGCACGGCCGCTGCGCGCCGGCGGTCGCCGGCTCGCTCCCGCCGCCGGGCCGCATCGTCCAGGGCCCGGTCGGCCGCGGTCCGCCGCTGCCCGGTGCCCGCCGCGTCCGTGGGATCGGGCGTCGGGTCGATCGGCCAGCGCTCCGCCCGCAGCCGCTCGTGCTCGACGGCCCGCAGCGCCGCCGCCTCGCTCAGCAGCCTTGCGCGTCCTCGAGGCGGCCCTCCTGCAGAGCCCGTTCGGCGAGGGTGAGCGGGTGGCGGCGACACCGCTCTCGGTGGCGGCGATCGCCTCGGCGCCCCGGCCCAGTCGCTCCTGCGGCCGCCGGACGTCCTGCCGGAGCCGCTCGGCGGCCTGCTCGGCGCGACGGCGCTGCTGCTCCCGGCGGTCCTGCCCGTCCGGCCCGCGCTGGTCGGCGGCACGCCCTCCCCGGCGGCGGGCAGGGCCTCCCGGGCGGCACCGGCGGCTTCCCCGGCACGCCGCCCGAGTTCTACGACGGCACCGTCCCCGGCGACGGGACCACCGCCGACAGCGCCTGACCCGCGCGCGGGCGGGCCCGGCCGGGGGAGTCAGCCCCGGCCGGGCCCGTCGCCGAAGCCGTCGATCCCGCCGGGCCCGTCGCCGAACCCGCCCGGACCGCCGCCGAACCCGTCCGGCCCCCCGCCGAGGCCCTCCGCCAGGCCGTGCAGCACCAGTGAGCCGAACGCCACGAGCACCAGCAGGGTCACCAGGCCCACGAGCGCGATCCGCACCGCCGCGGGACGGCCGGCGCGCGCCCCGGCCACGGTGGTCCGCACCTGCTCCCAGGCCATGAGCCCCAGGGGCCGCCAGCCCGGCGCCGCCACCCGCGGCGGGGCCGCCACCGGCGGGAGGTCGGCGGTCAGCGGCGCGAGGTCGCGGACGTGCACGGCGGCCCAGGCGGCCGCCATCCGGTCCCCGCCCTCGTCGGGGGTGAGCGCCCCCCGGGCGATGCCGTCCTGCAGGCGGTGCACCGTCGCGAGCCGGTCGGCGTCGGTCGCGCGCACCGGCGGCGCCTGCGGTGCGGCGCCCGGCCGCGCCGTGCCGTTCACGGCGGCCGTGTACCGCGCCCGGCCGTCGAACGGCGTCGTCGGTCCTGGGATCGGGGTCCCGTCCATGTCGTTCCTCCCCACGAGAGCCGGTCCGGCCGGCCAGCCTGCCCGCGGTTCCTGTGACGGACCTGTGAGCCCGGACACCGCGGGACATGCCACGGAGGCAGGAGTGACACGGGGTGTCAATCCGGGCACGCATGGTGAGACACGCAGGTCGTCGGGGTAGGAGAACGGTTGAGAGCGCAAGCGGACACGCGGGGGCCGTTATGTCCCCGTGACCTCACCCGTCCCATCCGTAGTACCTTCGCCCGCGGTCCTGCCGGGCCGCTGCGCCTCGGACCGACGGGGACCCCGGCCGGACTCCGCCTGACCGTCCCGGCACGCGCCGGACGCGGGGACCGCACGGAGGTCCCCGGCTCGGTCGCGCCCGCGGACGCCACACGCGGGCAGGTCGCCGTCCCGGACGGGCCCGACCGGCAGGCGGCCGCGAGAAAGGGAGAGCCGCCCTCTTGGCGACCGTGCACCACCGGACCGCCCGCCCCGCCTCCCGCCGGCTGCGCCGCGCCGTGCTCGCCGCCGGGGCCGCCGCGCTCCTGCTGGCGGCGCCCGTCCCGGCGATGGCGGACCCCGACGACGACGTCGCCGCGGCCGAGGCCGCCGAGGCCGCCCTCGTCGCCGAGGTGAGCCGGATCCAGGGCGCGGTCACCGCCGCCGAGGAGCAGCTCCAGCGGATGACCGTCGAGGCCGAGGCCGCCGCGGACGCCGCGCTGGTCGCGCAGGCCGAGCTCGCCGCCGCCCAGGAGGCCGCCACCGTGGCCGCCGCCGAGCTGCAGGCGGCGCGGGACGCCGTCGCGCAGGCGCAGGACGAGGTCGTCGAGCTCGGCCGCGAGGCCTACATGGGCAGCGGGGGAGACCTCGGCGGCACCGCCTCGGTGCTGCTGGACAGCCAGGGCCCCCGCGAGGTCCTCGAGCGCGCCGCCACCCTCGACCTGCTCGGCTCCCAGCGCGCCGAGACCCTCCAGCAGTACGAGCTGCTCGAGACCCAGGAGGAGGAGGCCGACGCCGCCGCCCGCGCCGCCGTCCAGGAGCGCGACGCCGCCGCCGCGGCCGCCGCGGAGGCCCAGGCCGCCGCCGACGCCCGGCTGGCCCAGGCGCAGGGCGACTACGACGCCCTGGCCGGCGAGAAGGCTCGCCTGGACGAGCAGCTGCGCGCGGCCGAGGTCGAGCTGCTGCGGCTGCGCGGCATCGCCGAGGCCGAGGCCGCCTGGGAGGCCCAGCAGGCCGCCGAGCAGCAGGCCGCCGTGAACGTCCAGTCCACCGCCGGTGGCGGCATCGCCCCGACCACCGGCCGCGTGACCTCCTGCTACGGCCCGCGCTGGGGGACCATGCACCAGGGCGTCGACATCGCCGCCCCGATCGGCACCCCGGTGTTCGCCCCGGAGGGCGGCGTCGTCCTGCAGGCGGGGCCCGCCAGCGGCTTCGGCCAGGCCGTCTACGTCCAGCACGACGACGGCTCGATCACCCTCTACGGCCACGTCAACCGGTTCTTCGTCTCGGCCGGGCAGGTCGTGAGCGCCGGCCAGCAGATCGCCGAGGTCGGCAACAAGGGCCAGTCCACCGGTCCGCACCTGCACTTCGAGGTGCACGAGGGCGGGCTGTACGCCAGCCGGGTCAACCCGATGCCGTGGCTGCAGGCGCACGGCATCTCGCTGGGCGGCGCCTGCTAGCGGCGCCCCCGGAACCGGCCGAGCAGGTCGCCGGCGCCCCCGACGGTCCGCGCCGCCAGCGCCAGGATCGGCCCGCCGGGGATGCCCGGCGCCGACTCGACGATCGGGGCCAGCCGCATCAGCTCCGGCAGGTCCCGCACCCGCAGCCGGCGCCGCACCAGCGCCGCGGCCGGGTTGGTCCGCCCCGACGCCGCCTCCAGCAGCACGTCGGCCGCGGCCTCGACGACGGCGCCGCGCGGACGCGCGCCGCCCACCCGCCGGACCGTCCAGCCCGGCGGGTCGGCCGCGAAGACCCACCCGCCGCCGGGGGTGACCAGGGCGGCGCCGCCGGTGATGCCCGAGGAGGCGGCCAGCGCGCCGGTGACGTCGGCCAGCGCGGCCAGCCCGGCGTCCAGGGCCGGCGCCGGGACCGGGGGAGCGCCCAGCGGCACCAGGTCCAGGCCGTGCACCGCGAGCTCGTAGGCCTGGCCGAGGACCACCGACAGCATCGGCAGCCGCCCCACCGTGGAGACGGCGGGCGCGGTGTCCAGCTCCTCGGGCTCCTCGGCCAGGTAGCGCTCGGTCGCCTCGCGGTTGCGGCGCAGCGCGGCGAGGACCTCCTCCCGCGAGGCGTCGCGGTGGGCGGCGGTCACCCGGGCGTTGGTCGCGTCGACGTCGGCCGGCGTCCCGGTGCCGCCGGCCCGGGCGGAGGCCGCCAGGTCGGCCAGGGCGGCGTGGTCGGGCCAGCAGCCCAGGTGCACGCACACCTCGTGCGCCCGCCAGCCCGGCAGCCGCGTCGGCCGCGCCAGGTCCACCGCGGCCGCCTGCTCGAGGAAGGCGTCCCAGGCGCCGAGCACCATCGGCCCCACCACGTCCCGGCCGGCGTCGGCCATCCCGTGCGTCGCGTCGTCCCGTCCCATGCCCGGGCCCCTACCCACCCCGCCGGGGGAGCGGCACGTACGTCCGGGTGGAGAACGGAACGGATCCGGCCGAGAACCCGACCGTGGACGGGACGGGAGTGCGACGCGCCGGGGCGGGGACCCCGCGCCGGCCGCGGCGTCCCGCGCCCGCCTGGCTCGGCGCGGGCCTGTACCGGCCGCTGGCCGAGGACGACGAGCGCGCCCACTTCTGGGTCCGGCACGTGCACACCGGCGTGCTGCTCAGCGAGATCGCCGGCTGGGCCTGCCTGGTCTACACCCTGACCACCCCGACGCCCGGTCACCGGCACCCCGTGCTGCTGACGCTGGCCGGCTCGGTCGTCGTCCTGACGCCCCTGCTGCTCCTGCTGCCGCTGCACCGGATCGTCCGCGACCTGCGCGGCCCGCTGCTGTTCTACGCCTGGACGGCGGCGGTGACGGCCATCGTCGCCACCGCCGCGCGCCTGGACGGCGGCACCGACAGCCCGCTGTCGGCGGTGTTCTTCCTGGTCCTCGTCTACATGGCGGTCGCCTACCCGCCGGCCGGCGTGGTGCTCACCGGGACGCTCATGACCACCGCGTACGCGACCCTGGTCGCCGGCCCGCCGGACGCGCACTCCTTGCTGGTGGCCACCGTGCTCGGGACGGTCACGCTGATCTGCACGCTGTCCTCGGCCAACCAGTGGGCGGCCCACGACCGGCAGGTGCTGCTGCTGCGCACCCAGGAGGCGCTGGCCACCACCGACCCGCTCACCGGCGTCCCCAACCGCCGGGTCTTCCTCGACCGCGTCGGCCGCGCCGTGCGCCTCGCCGGCCGGGGCGAGCGGGCGGTGGTCTGCATCGTCGACCTGGACGGCTTCAAGGCGGTCAACGACCAGCGGGGCCACGCCGCCGGTGACGAGGTCCTCCGCTCGGTCGCCGCCGCGCTGGGGCGGGTGGTCCGCGAGACCGACACCGTCGCCCGGCTCGGCGGCGACGAGTTCGCCGTCCTCGCCGGCTCCCTCCTGCCCGCCGACGACGTCCTGCTCGCCGACCGCCTGCGGGCCGCCGTCGCGGAGGTCGGCGCCGGCTTCGGGGTGACCGGCAGCGTGGGCTGCGCCCTCGTCCACCCCGGCGACGACGTCGCGGGCGTGCTGCACCACGCCGACGAGGCCATGTACCGGGCCAAGGCGGCCGGCGGGGACCGGGTCGCCGATCTCGCAGGGTGACCGACACCCCCGCGCAGTTCTCACCGAGCGTGACCGGCGGTCGACGGAGTTCCGTATGCGACACAGGGCCCCGCAACGGCCCGTGACGGGTGCCACGGTGTACCGTCAGGGCGGTCCGCCCCCGGGTTGGACGCCGCGCCGGTGGTCGTGGTATGGCGCTGACCTGCACTTCCGTGACGCGCGGGGCGGGTGTGGTCACATCCGGAACAGTCGCTGCATCCGCACTGGCGCGACCGGCACCTCATCGTGCACACTGTCACCGGAAGCCCTGGTCCGCCGCCGTTGACCACAGCCTGTCACCGAATCGATCGTCCGTTGGGGAAGACGAGACCGATCGAGTCGATGGAGGTGCCTCGTGCAGCGACGGTCTACCCAGGGTGTCGTCTTCGTGCACTCCTGCCCGAAGGCGCTCTGCCAGCACGTCGAGTGGGCGCTCGAACGCGTCATCGGCGCGCCGGTCTCCCTGTCGTGGGCCGACCAGCCCGCGGCGCACGGTGCCTACCGTGCCGAGGTCGCCTGGACCGGCTCACCCGGGACGGGCGCCAAGCTGGTCGCCGCGCTGCGCGCGTGGCCGATGCTGCGCTTCGAGGTGACCGAGGAGGCCAGCCACGGCAACGACGGCGAGCGGATGTCCTACGTGCCCGGCCACGGCGTCTTCCGCGCACCCACGAGCGCCAACGGCGACATCGTGGTGACCGAGCAGCAGCTGCGCACGCTCGCCGCGACCGCCACCTCGGCGGAGGCGTTCCGCCACGGCGTCGACCAGCTCCTGGGCGCGGCCTGGGACGCCGACCTCGAGGTCTACCGCTACGCCGGCGACGGCAGCCAGACCACCTGGCTGCACCAGGTCGTCTGAGCGTCCGGGGCGAAGGCGCAGGTCACGATCAGGGCACACGACGTGAGGCACCCCGCCTCCTCGTCGTAGGCTGCAGACCAGGTCGTCCGGACGCCGTCGGGGAAGCGGCGTCCGGACGGCCTTCACACGAGGGGCCCGCCACCGCTGCAGCGGTGGC